>NZ_CP061725.1:4352680-4663585 GCF_014764405.1 Micromonospora craniellae
TCCGCACCATCCGCCGCCTGATGACCAACCGGCCGCACGTCTTCGCGATCCGCTCCACCGACGACCGGGCGTTGGCCGTCGCGCTGATGGCCGAACCCTCGGTCAGCGGCGTCGAGCTGGGCCGCGACGGCCTGACCGTACGGGCCGGCGACTACGGCTCGTTCACCCGGGCGCTGCCGAAGGTGGCGCTGGCCCGGGGCGTACGGGTCAGCCAGCTCGTGCCCGAGGACGAATCCCTGGAGAGCGTCTTCTCCTACCTGGTGGAGGCCTGATGTCCACTGTTTCCTGGATCACCGCGCGCGGACTGTTCGGTCGCCGCCGGTTCCTGTTGCTGCTGCCGCTGCCGGTCCTGCTGGTGGTGCTGGCCGTACTCTCCCGTGGCCTGGGGGTGGCGCCCACCGCCTGGGGGCCGCCGGTGTTGGTCGGCCTCGGACTGGCCGTGGTGCTGCCGGTGATCGCGCTCATCGTCGGCACCGGTGTGCTCGGCGCCGAGATCGACGACGGCACGGTCGTGCACGTGCTCACCACGCCGCTGCCGCGCTGGCAGATCGTGCTGCCCAAACTGGCGGTGGCGGCCGGTGCCACCGCGGTCACCGTGGCGGTGCCGCTCTTCGTCGCCGGGCTGCTGGCCGACTCGGCCCGCCTCGGTCTGGCGCTCGCCGTCGCCTCGGCGGTCGGAGCGCTGGCCTACTCGGCGCTGTTCGTGGCGAGCAGCCTGCTCACCCGGCGGCCGGTGCTGCTCGGCCTGGTCTACGTGCTGATCTGGGAAGGGCTGCTCAGCAACGTGGTGACCGGCACGCGGGTGCTCTCCATCCAGCACTACGTGATCGCCATCGCCGACCGGATCGCCCCGACCGAACTGCTCAACACGACGGTCTCCGTGCCGGTGGCGGCGGTGATGACGGTGCTGGTCAGTGTCGGCTTCACCGTGCTCGCCATCGAGCGCCTGCGTTCCTTCTCGGTCGCCGGCGAGACAAGCTGACGGATGTAAGGATGTGAGCCGGGGCGTCTTCGGACGGGTCGATCGGCAGCGCGGAGTCGCCTGGCGTCGTCCGGCGGCGCCTGCGGTGCCCGCCAGTCCGGGTGACCGGGTGGGCGGTCACCGGAATATCTACAGCAAAGAGTCGCGCCACTGGCGGTGCAGCGCGGCGTACCGGCCGCCCTCGGCGACCAACCGGGCCGGGGGACCGTCCTCGACGATCCGACCGCCGTCGAGGACCAGGACCCGGTCGGCGGTCTCCACCGTGGAGAGTCGGTGCGCGATCACGACCGCCGTGCGGTCCCGCAGGATGGTGCCGAGCGCGTGCTGCACCAGGCGCTCGGTCGGGACGTCCAGCGACGAGGTGGCCTCGTCCAGGATCAGCACCGCCGGATCGGCCAGGAAGGCCCGCGCGAACGCGACGAGCTGCCGCTGCCCGGCGGAGAGCCGCCCGCCGCGCCGGTGCACCTCGGTGGCGTACCCGTCGGGCAGCGCGGTGATGAAGTCGTGCGCGCCGATCGCCCGCGCGGCGGCCTCGACGGCGTCGTCGTCGGCGTCCGGCCGTCCGAACCGGATGTTCTCCGCCACCGTGCCACCGAACAGGTGGGTCTCCTGGGTGACCAGCACCATCGTCCGGCGCAGGTCGGTGTCCGCGACCTGGCGCAGGTCCACGCCGTCGAGGCTGACCGTGCCGCCGGTCGGGTCGTGGAACCGGGCGAGCAGCTTGGCGACGGTGGACTTGCCGGCACCGGTCGGCCCGATCAGCGCCACCGTCTGCCCGGCGGGGATGCGGAGATCCAGGCCGGTCAGGATCTCCCGGCCGGTGTGGTAGCCGAACGAGACGTCACGGAACTCGACCGCGCCCCGGGTCGGCCCGTGCGGCAGCGGCACCGGACGCGCGGGTTCGGCGACCTCGGGTCGCTCGTCGAGCACCCCGGCGAGCTTCTCCAGCGCGGCGGTCGCCGACTGCAACGAGTTGTAGAACTGGCTCAACTCCTGCATCGGCTCGAAGAACCGGCGCAGATAGAGGAGGAAGGCGGCGAGCACACCGACACCGGTCTCGCCGCCCAGCACGCGTGCGCCGCCGTAGCAGAGCACCACCGCCACGGTGACGTTGCCGATTAGCTTGATCCCCGGCGCGTACGTGGCGATCAGGCGGAAGGCGTGCCTGCTGCTGTGCTGGTAGTCGTCGTTGACCGAGTCGAAGATGTCCTGGTTGCGTGCCTCACGGCGGTACGCCTGCACCGCCCGGATTCCGCGCATCGACTCCACGAAGTGCACGATGACCAGCGCCATCGCCTCCCGGGTCCGGCGGTACGCGGCAGCCGATGCGCGGGCGAACCAGCGGGACAGCCAGAACAGCAGCGGGAAGGCGAGCAGGGTCACCGACGCCAGCGGCAGGTCCAGCCAGAGCAGGATGCCGGCCACCGACACGATCGTCAGGGCCGCCATCACCAGGTTCTCCACGCCCCCGTCGACCAACTCGGCGATCGAGTCGATGTCGCTGGTCAGCCGCGAGATCATCCGGCCAGAGGTGTACCGCTCGTGGAACGCCACCGGCAGGCGCAGGAAGTGCGCGTACACCCGCTGGCGCAGGTCGAGCAGGACGGCCTGGCCGATCCGGGCGGAGAGGGTGCGGAAGGAGCGGCGGGCCGCGTACTCGATTCCGGTCGCGGCGGCGAACGCCACGGCGACGGCGACCAGCGGGCCGGGCCGACCCTCGCGCAGCGGGTCGATGGCCCGGTCGATGCCGAGCATCACCAGGTACGGCCCGGACATGGCGGCGGCGTTCTGGGTCAACAGCAGCGCCACCGCGGCGCCCAGCCGGGCGCGGTGCGGGCGCAGCACGTCGGCCAGCAGCGCCCGGCTGCGGGCTCGCAGCCGGGCCACCGCCTCCGGGCTGGCGTCCTCGGCCAGGCTGCGGTCGGCGTGCGGGTCGGGGGCGATGCCGCGCCACTGGGTCGGGTCGGAGATCGCCGGTGCGGAGACGGCCGGATCGGGCCCGGCAGCGCCGGTCACGAGCGCACCAGGGGCGCGCCGTCGAGTGCCGGGTCGGCCGGTGCGCGGGGAGCCGACGGGACGGCCGGTTCGGCCGAGAGCACCGCCCGGTACGCCGGCACCGTGGCCAGCAGTTCGGCGTGCGGACCGACCGCGGTGATCCGGCCCTGCTCCAGCAGTGCGACCCGGCCGGCGAGGGCGATGGTGGACGGTCGGTGCACCACCAGCAGCGCGGTGGTGTCGCGCAGCACCCGCTTCAACGCCGACTCGACGAGCGCCTCGGTGTGTACGTCGAGCGCGGAGAGCGGATCGTCGAGGACGAGCACGGCGGGCCGGACGAGCACCGCCCGAGCCAGCGCCAGCCGCTGCCGCTGGCCGCCGGAGAGGGAGAGCCCCTGCTCGCCGAGCCGGGTCCGCAGACCCCACGGCAGGTCGTACGCGAACTCGGCCTGGGCCAGCGTGAGCGCTGCCCGGACCTCGTCCTCCTCGGCGTCGGGCCGAGAGAGGGTGAGGTTCTCCCAGACCGACATGGAGAACAGCGTCGGCTCCTCGAAGGCCATCCCGACCAGCCCGCGCAGCGAGGCCAGCCGCAGGTCGCGCAGGTCGTGCCCGTCCAGGGTGATCCGACCGCCCGTCACGTCGTGCAGCCGTGGCACCAGCGACAGCAGCGTGCTCTTGCCGCTGCCGGTGGCGCCGACCACGGCGAGCGTCTCGCCCGGTTCGACGGTCAGGTCGATGCCGCGCAGCACGGCGGCGGTGCTGCCCGGGTAGCGAAAGGTCACCGCCTCGAAGCGCAGCCGCCCGCGTACCGCCGGACCGGACAGGGCCACCGCACCGGGCGCGTCCACGATGCTCGGTTCGGTGTCCAGCACCTCCTGGATACGGTCGGCTGCGGTGGCCGCCTCCTGACCGTTGGCGATGATCCAACCGAGTGACTGCACCGGCCAGATCAGCATGAGTTGGAGGCTGACGAACGCGACGAACTGGCCGATGGTGAGCCGTCCGGTGGCGACCGCCGCCGCACCGGCCACCAGCACCACACCGAGCGTCAGGTTGGGCACCAGGTCGAGCAGAGCGGAGGTATGGGCCAGCAGCCGCCCCTTGCGTACGCCGGTGTCGTGCAGCGCCCGGGTGCCGGCCGCGAACCGGGCCGCCAGTTGCGGCCCCCGCCCGTACGCCTTCATCGTGCGCAGGCCCTGCGCGGTCTCCTCGACCAGGGTGGCGACGTCGCCCTGCTGGTCCTGCATCCGCCGGGACGCGGTGTGGTAGTGCCGGCCGAAGCGTCGGGCGATCAGGAACAACGGCACCGCGCTGGCCGCCACCAGCAGGCCCAGGACCGGGTGCAGCCGGATCAGCAGCACCACCACGACCAGGTAGGTGACCAGGTTGAGGACGAGGAAGAACAGGCCGAACGAGAGGAACCGGCGCAGCACCGACAGGTCGCTGGTGATCCGGGACAGCAACTGCCCGGACGGCCACCGGTCGTGGAAGCTGGCCGGCAGCCGTTGCAGGTGGGCGTAGACATCGGCGCGGATGGTCGCCTCCATCGCCATCGAGGACGACGACTGCACCCAGCGCCGGATGAAAATCAGCAGGGCCTCGGCCAGGCCGAGCGCCAACGCGAGCGCACCGAGCTGGAACAGCCCGGGCAGTTCCCGCGCGGCCACCGGGCCGTCGACCACCCGCTGCGCCACCAGCGGTACGGCGATGCCCGCGCCGGTGGCCGCGAGCCCGGCCAACATCAGCCAGGCGAACTCCGTGGCGTGTGGACGCAGGTAGCGCCGCAGCCGCCAGAGGTTACCCAGCGGATGTCGCCCGACCTCGCCCCGGTCGGTCGGGCCGCCGTCGCTCCCCGCAGCCACTACCCGACGGTAGCGGCAAACGCCGGTCCGCCGGTGTCGGCTTGTTGTCAGTCGTCTTGCCCTGTCGTCCGGATCAGTGGCGTTGCTCGTGAACGAGCAGCCACACCTTCACCGGCAGCCCCCAGCGGTAGCCGCCCAGCGTGCCGTCGGTGCGCAGCACCCGGTGACACGGCACGAAGAGGGCGGCGGCGTTACGGGCACAGGCCGCCGCGGCGGCGCGGATCGCGGCGGGGCGTCCGGCCAGCCCCGCGTACGCGGTGTAGGTGACCGGCTCGCCCGGCTTCACCTCGCGCAGCACCTGCCAGGCGTGCGCCAGGAACACCCCGTCGGTGTGCTGCTCGACCGGCACCGAGTCGATGGCGGCCAGGTCGCCGTCGAGGTACCGGGTGACGGCGTCGGTGACCGGGCCGAGTTCCCGACGCTGCCGAAGCGTGCCACGCAGGCGCGGGTGGATCAGCGCCAACAGGGCCGCCGGGTCAGCGGTGAACCCGGCGGCCCGCACCGCGCCGTCCGGACCGGCGAGGACGGTGAGCGGGCCGGTGGGAGTGTCGACGGTGGTCCAGTCGACGGTCGAGTTGGTCGGGTCCTGCGAGGTGGGGTTCACACTGTTCTCCAAGATCGGGTTCATGCTGCTCTCCACAGCCGGATCACCGCATACGAGCGCCAGGGGCGCCACGCCGCGGCGTACGCGTCGAGGGTCGTCGGGTCGTCGGGCAGGCCGAGGGCGGCGGCGCCCCGGCGGACCGCCAGGTCGGTGGGGAGGAACGCGTCCGGATCGCCGAGTACGCGCATCGCCAGGTAACCCGTCGTCCACGGCCCGATGCCCGCCGTGGCGGCCAGTCGCCGCGTGGTCTCCTGCCGGTCACCGCCGGGTGCCAGGTCGAGCCCGCCGTCGACGACCGCCCGCGCCACCCGCCGGATCGTCTCCCGGCGGCCCACCGGCATCCGGAACCCGGCGTCCGGCACCCGCAGGACCTCCTCCGCCGTGGGGAACCCACGCAACCACCCCGGTCGGTCCCGCAGGCGGTCGGTGCCGCGATCGCCGTCACCCGCGCCGGCCCGGTCGCCCGGGCTGACCGCGCCGGCGGGGCTGACCCTGTCGCCTGGGCTGACCCTGTCGTCGGCGGGCGGCGCGTCGGGGATGGCGGCGAGGAGACGGGTGAGGGTGGTGCGGGCCGAGGCCAGCGAGACCTGTTGCGTGGCGATGGCACGGACGGCCGTCTCGAAGCCGTCCACCGCACGCGGGACGCGGATGCCGGGCTCGGCGGCCACCGCCTCGGCCAACGCCGGATCGGCGCCGAGGGTCTGGTCCACCGCGACCGGGTCCGCGTCGAGGTCGAACAGGTGCCGGCACCGGGCCACCGCCGGAGCCAGGTCCCGCAGGTCGGTCAGGCGCAGCGTGGCCAGCACGTACCCGTCAGCCGGGGTCAGGACGGCCTCGCCCGGGCCGTGGGGCAGCCGCAACCCCCGGTGGTACGTCCCGTCGCGCACCTCGTCCACCCCGGGCAGCGTGCGCCGGGCGAGGAAGTCGAGCAGCGCGGCGGCGTGCAGCGGTGGACGGTACGCCAACCGCACGGTGACCGTCCCCGCCCCGCCCGTGGCGGGCTTCCGGGCGCTGCGCAGCTGGGACGGGGGTACCCCGAAGACGTCGCGGACGGTGTCGTTGAACTGCCGTACGCTGCCGAACCCGGCGGCGAAGGCGATCTCGGCCAGGCCCAGCCCGGTGGTCTCGATCAACGTCCGGGCGCTCTGTGCCCGCTGCGCCCGCGCCAGGGCGAGCGGCCCCGCGCCGAGTTCCGCCCGGAGCATCCGGTGCAGGTGCCGTTCGGTGTACCCGAGTCGGGCCGCCAGCCCCGGCACGCCGTCGCGGTCGACCACGCCGTCGGCGATCAGCCGCATCGCCCGACCCACCACGTCGGCGCGGGCGTCCCACTCCGGCGAGCCGGGGGAGGCGTCCGGACGGCACCGTCGGCACGCCCGCAGACCGGCCCGCTGGGCCGCCGCCGAGGACGGGAAGAACCGGACGTTGCGCCGCTTCGGGGTCACCGCCGGACAGGACGGCCGGCAGTAGATCCCGGTCGACGTCACGCCGGTGTAGAACCAGCCGTCGAACCGCTGGTCACGGCTGTCGACGGCCCGGTAGCACCGCTCGAAGTCCAGCTCCACGTCACCGATGATGCGCCCATCCGCCGACTCCGGCTGGCGGAATTCGGACCCGGTCGTAAGGAGGGGTCCCCTGCTAACGCCTCGTGCATAGGAAGGGTCCCTTCCTAACATCGGCACCCGCAACGGGATGCGGAAGGTGGTGGGGTGGCGGGGAAAGTGTCGGTTGTGGTCGGTAGCGTGCGGCCACCAACTCAAGAAGGGGCGCGGTGATGGCGAGCGTGGCGGGTCGGGCGTCGGCGTCGAGGCAGGGGCACCCTCCGCTGGACGAGGCCGTCCTCCAACGCTTCTACGAGCGGATGCGCGTGGTCGCCCCGGCGGCGGTCGGCGCCATCGAGCGGGACCGTGCCGACGACCCGGGTCGCGCCTTCGGCGACACCGCCTGCGGGCGGCTGATGCGGTCGCTGGACCGCGATGGCGTACGGGCCCTGGGCATGTGGGTGCACCACTGGTGCATGCGCTTCTACGACGACGACACCCGGGCCGCGCTGCGGCTGCTCCGGGAGATCGCCACCCGGCCGACGCTGGGCTGGACGGCCGACGAGGTGCACTGGATGCTCGGCGAGTCGCACGGCGCCGACCCGACCGCAGCGGCCCGGTTCACGCTGCCGCTGGCCGCCGCGGCAGAGTTGGCTCCGGGTGCGCTGCGGATCGACACGCTGGTGCCCCGGCAGACCCGGCGAAGCTGACCACCGCTGACCGTGCTCGGCGGGTCACGGCGTAAGCTGGCTCGTCGTGAGTCTCACCATCGGCATCGTCGGCCTGCCCAACGTCGGCAAGAGCACCCTGTTCAACGCGCTGACCAAGAACGACGTGCTCGCCGCGAACTACCCGTTCGCGACGATCGAGCCCAATGTCGGCGTGGTCGGGTTGCCGGACGAGCGGCTGACCAAGCTCGCCGAGATCTTCAGCTCGCAGAAGGTGCTCCCCGCCCCGGTGTCGTTCGTCGACATCGCCGGCCTGGTGCGGGGCGCCTCCAAGGGGCAGGGGCGGGGCAACGCCTTCCTCGCCAACATCCGCGACGCCTCCGCGATCTGCCAGGTGGTGCGGGCCTTCTCCGACCCGAACGTGGTGCACGTCGACGGCAAGGTCTCCCCGGCCGACGACATCGAGACGATCAACACCGAGCTGATCCTCGCCGACCTGCAGACCCTGGAGAAGGCGCTGCCCCGGTTGGAGAAGGAGGCCAAGCTCCGCAAGGACCGGGCCGCCGCGGTGACCGCCGCCCGCCAGGCCGTCGAGGTGCTGGACGGCGGCACCACCCTGTACGCGGGCGCGGCAGCAGCCAAGATCGAGCTGGAGCACCTGCGGGAGCTGCACCTGCTCACCACCAAGCCGTTCCTCTACGTCTTCAACGTCGACGAGGCCGAGCTGAACAACGCCGAGTTCCTCGACGAGTTGCGGGCGCTGGTCGCCCCTGCCGAGGCGGTCTTCATGGACGCCAAGATCGAGTCGGAGCTGGTGGACCTTCCCGAGGAGGAGGCCCGCGAGCTGCTGGAGTCGATCGGGCAGTCCGAGCCGGGGCTGGACCAGTTGGTGCGGGTCGGTTTCCGCACGCTCGGCCTCCAGACGTACCTCACCGCCGGCCCCAAGGAGGCACGGGCCTGGACGGTCGCGGTCGGCGCGACCGCGCCGGAGGCCGCGGGGGTGATCCACTCCGACTTCCAGCGCGGCTTCATCAAGGCCGAAGTGGTCTCCTACACCGATCTGGTCGCGGCCGGTTCGATGGCAGCGGCGAAGTCGGCGGGCAAGGTCCGCATCGAGGGCAAGGAGTACGTGATGCAGGACGGCGACGTCGTCGAGTTCCGCTTCAACGTCTGACCTCGGCCCGGATCGTGGCAGTGCAGCTGGTCCGGACCCGGCGTGTCGAACAGCCACACTGCCACGCTGGGGAAGCGTGACAGCCCGTCAGTCTGCTTCGCGATTGAGCTGTGACAGAGGGTGATCACCCGGCCTAGGGTCGCGGGTATGCAACCGACCCCAGGCACCCTTCAGGGACCCCCGCCCGCACACCCGGGGCTGACCGCGCGACTCGTCCAGCTGTCCGCGACCGATCAGATCGTCGCCGACGCCGTGGCGTCACTCAACGCCGGCCAGCCCACGCCGCTCTGCGTCGGGCTTCTCGACACCCCGGTCGGCAGCGACTACCTGCCGGCCGCCAACATGATCGTCCTCTCCGCCAAGTACGCCGGTCCGGCGCTCGGCGTCATCGCCGACAAGCTGATCCTCTACCGGCTGACCGCCCGACTCGACCAGCTCCCCGTGAATGTGGCCGACCCGGTCGCGCTCCAGGCGTTCAACGTGCGACAGGAACACCTGTGGCGGCTGGCGAATCCGGCACCGGCTTCCGTACCTCCCGGGATGCTCCGGTTCTACCAGGGCACCAACCGCGAGAACTTCTTCTCCGGGCCCGGCTGCATCTCGGTCGTGGGACTCGATCCGGGCAAGGCCGGTGGTGGTATCGGCTGCAAGCGGTGGGAGAAGCACATCGTCGCCGCGGAGTACAAGGACCAGGGTTGGCACACCGTCACGCTCAGCTTCGAGGTGGCGCTCTCCTACGCGCGGCAGCACACCGAGTGGGCCATGGGTATGAAGGAGCACGAGCCCGCCCTCCAGGACGTGGCGGAGTGCGGCGGTCTCGTCCTGCGCTTCGACGTGCCGGAGGCCAGCATTGCCGGCAACGACCGGTGGCGCCAGGACAAGAGCGGTGACAGCAACAACTTCCAGACCCTGGAGGTGATCCCGCCGGGCCAGATCCAGGTGGTCGAGGAACTGGCCGTGCCTGGACCGTTGACGAAGGTCGCGCCGCCGCCGATGGCCGCCCAGATCCCGGCGGTGCAGCGGCAGGCGACCGCCGCCCCGCAGAGCGGCGCCAAGCGGCGGGCCTACCCGACGAACTTCTCCTGAGGCAGCGGTGCGGCAGGTTGTCAGCCGGCGCGCAGCGCGTCGTCGAGGGCGGTCTCGCGCTCGCCCAGGTGCACCGGGTCGCGGCCGGAGAGGACGTCCACCGCCGCCTTCAGGCCCGCGCCGTACTCGCGGGTCGAGCTGATCCGCCAGGTCCGGCTGTTCAGCTCCCGCATCGTCACGTCGCCCACACCGTTGGCGTCGACGCCGAGATGACGGCAGACCGTGACGGCCCGGTCCAGGTGGAACGACTGGGTGACCACGGTCGCGCGCTCCACGCCGAAGACCCGCTTGGCGCGGGCGCAGGAGTCGTACGTGTCGAATCCGGCGTGGTCGAGCACCACCTTGTCGGCGGGTACGCCCCGGTCGACGAGCCAGCGTTGCATCGCCTGCGGCTCGTTGTACTCGTGGTGCATGTTGTCGCCGGAGACGAGGATCGCCCGCACCTTGCCGGTGGCGTACAGCTCGCGGGCGATCTCCAGCCGGGCGCTGAGGAACGGCGACGGGGTGCCGTCCGGCTGGACCCGGGTGCCCAGCACCAGGGCGACGGGGGCCTCGGGCACCGCCTCGGCGGTGTACGTGTGCCCGTCGGCGCCGGAACGGATCCAACCGGTGCTGGCCCAGGCTCCGGTCGTGACCAGCACCACGCCGGCCGTGCCGGCGAGCACCGCACGGCGCAGCCAGCGGCCCCGGCCGTTCTCCCTGACCCGGCGTAGTCCGGCTGACACGGCGGTACGGATCGGCATGTGATCGATTATCCCAGCCCGTGGCGAGGCCACTCCCCGCGCCGGTGCTGGTGCCCGTGGCGTCGGTACAGAGGTGTGGGCGCGCTTTCGAGCTGATGGCGCGAACGGATCACCGACCGGCCCACCCGGTGGCGAGCCGCCGGCCTGGGTGATGCCCTGAACGGTTCAGCTCAACAGGGGCCGTAGGGGGCGAGCTTCCGGGCCCGACGTACCCGTTGGGGCTGGTGGGTGGTGCGGGCACGAAGCGACACGACGGGCCGTTCCGTGCCCGCACCGGTCGTCAGCCGAGCCGATAGACGGAGACGTGCGAGGTGCTCTCCGCCCCGAACGCCGAGCGATCCCAGCCGGCGTACCGTTCGGCGAGGTGGAAGCCGGCCTGGGCCGCCATCTCGTCGATCTGCTCTGGCCACATGTACCGCATGGCGAACGGGTGCAGGTGTACCCCGGTGCCGTCGAAGGTGACGGTCTGCCGGAGGAACGTCTGCGCCTCGCGGTCGTACCGGTGCAACCGGATGGCGGCCGAGTTCTCGGTCACCTCCCAGGGCCGTACCTGCTCGTCCCGGTCGATGTCCGCCTGGTCGGGCACGTACGTCTCGATGACGAACGCCCCGCCCGGTTCCAGCACCCGCGCGACGTTGCGGAAGCAGTCCGCCTGCCGTTCCTCGCGGGTCAGGTTGAACAGCGTGTTGAAGACCAGGAACACCAGCCGGTACGGCCCGGTGACCCCGGGTACGTCTGCCATGTCGCCGATGGACACGGGGATGTCCGTGCCGCCCGGCTTGTCGCGCAGTTTCGCGACCATCTCGGGTGACCCCTCCACCCCCTCGACGGCGCAGCCGTGCGCGGCGAGCGGAAGGGCCACCCGGCCGGTGCCGATGGCGAGTTCCAACGCCCGGCCGTCACCGGTCAGGTCGGCGAGGAACGCCACAGCCGGCATCGGGTCGGGCAGCCCGCCGGGCAGGTCGTAGGTGTCGGCCCAGAACCGACCGAAGTGCCCCGGGTCGTCGAAGACCGACATCAGCGGCCTCCGGTGGTGCTAGCGGCGCCGTAGGGCGCCTCGATCGTGGGAATCCACGTACTCACGAAGCCTCGTTTCGACGAAGTCGGTGACTGTGGGGCGCTCAACGCGCTCCGGTTCCCTCAACCAACCCCGTGAGGACGTACGGCGGCAATCGAATGTTACCGACGCCGACAGGACCGGCTACCGACCTTGACGCCCGCCGACGACGGGGTGGTGCGGGCTCCAACGTCCGACCGTAACCGCACAGTCACCTTGTTGGGTTCAGGTCGTCGTAGTCCAAGAGGCCGTGCTCCATCACATGCTGACGGAACCCGCCGGGACCGAAGGGTAAGTAGTACTTACCTTCCAGCAGGTTGTCGGCCAGCTCTTCGACCATCGTCACCGTCAGTTTCTTTCTACGAATCGCGTCACAGAGCAACGGAACGGTCGCTGTGACCTGGATGCCGTATTCTGTCGCGATCCTGCGCGGAACGGCGTCGTCAATCACCACTTCGCATTTGTATACCTGACCCATGGCGAGAACGCCGCATTCGCCGACGTTCTTTCTGCCATCGACCAGCAGGTTCTCGTAACGGGCGAACGCTTCGATTAAATCGGTGCTGGTCGATCGGTGGACGTGGATCCAATCGGCATCGAGTACGGAGCGCACGGCTGAGAGGTGCTGGGTGGATTCGTTCAGTTCGCGTTCGACGCTATCTGGAATATAGACCGGGCGCTCGCCGGAGAGGAAACGAATGACTCCCAGCCAACCTTGCGCCGCGAAGTGTCGTAATGGGCCAGTGTCGAATACCAAGGCGTCCTTGGGTACGGTCACGAGACGAAGTCCCAGATCTCATCGGCACGCCGCTCGCGAACAGCCGGGAGATCCGTCTCGTCAAAAGTGCCTTGAAGGAGGTCGAGTGCCCGCTCGCGGCTGATCCGCTCATCGCGCACCAGCCGCAGTACCGCACGGGCGAAAGGCCGGGGAACCGTTGTCCCGGTCATTTCTTCAAGGGGTATGTTCAGGTTCAGGTCAAGAATGTCGGTCTGTGTAGTGCGGTATCCGCGCACGGCGGCGACTGTCTCGCTGCTGGCTAGTCCTAGTTCCTTTAAACGCGTAGCAAGGGTGGCCATATCGACCCGGAACGCACTTGCAAGAAGAATTGCCGCAGTGCGCTCCCCGGATCGTTTGAACTTTTCACTCCACTGCTGACTGACTACTTCGCGAGGCAGCAACAATGCCCGAGCGAAGCGATCGAGGCGTGACTCCATTGGGATGTCGGGATGGTTCGCCACTCGCCAGTCAACGGTGTACGGATCTGCGATCAGGTAATGGCCGAACTCGTGTGCCAATGCGAGCCTTCTGCGGCCAACCTTCATGTGACTGTTGACGAGACTCACACCTCCGCGGGGCAACAAGATTGTCCCGGCGTCAGCGGTGTCGTGCCCAATGTCGCGTGAGAACGCCAGGAGCCCGACCTCGGCAACACAGGCGGATAGCTGCCGGATTGGCTCGTCTGCCGGAATTCCCAGCAGATCGCGTGCCTTTGCAGCGAGCACCTCGGCCTCGGGGGCGGTTGCGGGCCGTGCTATGTCGGCCTCAGCGACCTTGTCGGCGGCATCCAGCTTCAACTCGTCGACCCCCAAGGAGGCCACGAACTGGACCTCGTTGGCGAACCTCGCGAGCAACGTGTCGATCTGCGAGTCTGCGGTGTCCAGCCCCTGGCTGGACCGATGCGCGACGAGCGCTGGGACAGACTCCTCGAAGAACGTCGACATGCGGACACCGATCGCAGCGGCGACATCCGCTAGTTCGAGGGCGGTGACCTTGCGAACACCGCTCTCGATCTTGTTCATGACGGTGCGTTCCAGACCAACTTCCCGTCCGAGGTCATCCTGGCTCAGCCCTGCACGCTTGCGGGCATCTCGGATACGCCCGCCCAGCAGCCGTGCGTCGATGTCAGCCACAGGTGCGATTCTCGCACAGTGCCTCCGATGCGCACAGCTCAATCTGCGGCTCGGTTGGATGCCGATGATGGTGTAGCAGGGCGGCCGTCAGGACACTGTCAGCGGGTTGTCGAGAATCGGCCCCCGCCTGATCGCATGGGCTGGCGGTGTCAGCTTGGGGATACCCCGAAGTTCCACCTGTTCCACCTGCTGTCGTAGCTCGGGGCTGATCGGCCGGGGCGACGCGACCCGGCCGGGAGCAGGCTCGCGGCTGAGTCTGAGGCCCAGCGAAACCAGCCAACCCGACAGCGAGCTTCGCTTCAGGTACGAGAAGGTGACCTGGCGGAACTCGGTGAAGTAGCTGAGCAGGAGATCGCGATCAGCGGGACGTACGTCCTCCGCCTCCAACTGACCGGTGATCGGGGTGATCTCCGTGCCCCGAAGCAGTCGGTAGGCGATCCCCACATCGGTGAAGGTGTGCCGGCGGGTGTTGCGGATGTGCGTCTCGATCACGTCGAGCAGCACGAGTGCGCCGTTGCTGAACTCGATGTCGCCTGAGAGGAGATCGTCCACCAATGAGTCTCTGAGGTTCCACAGGCGGTTGCGATATCTGCTGTGCTGCCAGTTGGCGTACTGGAGCAGCACGCCCACGGGCACCAGCGCGGCGGTGGTCAGCAGTACGAACCAGGCTGCTGCGATTGCGCTCATCTCCAAGCCTCCTCTCAGGCGGGCTCTGGTTGTTGCGACGAACCGGCAATTTCCAGCCTGAGCTGGGTCAGTATTCGCTCAAGGCCATCGTTTCTCGACCTGAGTCGATCTATCTCGCGTTTGCGCTCATGGCTGCGGCGGGCCGTGATCGCCCATCCCGCAGAGAAGACGATGGCGATGGAGATGGTCACGCTCAACGAGGCGGTGAGGTTGGTCTCCTTGCCGGCGATCTGCTCGGCGATCTGCGCAATGACCAGCAGCGGAATGGCGGATGAGAGGATCCAGAGGACCACCCGTCCGCTGTCGTTGATCTTCGCGTAAAGCTGATACTTCAGGCGGAGCTCTTCGATCTTCAGTTCGTGGGACGCCTGCTGCGGGCTCTGGCGAGTCCCCTGTCGAGTCGTCTCAGGCTTCCGTGGCGACGGGGGGTGCGGCATGGAACGCAGGGTATTCGACATGCAGCTATGTGTGGCCGCTCGGTCGTTGGTCTGTCGGGTTGCCGACTCGCCCCTTGTCAATGCATCTGCATCTCTCTTCCGGCGCCGGGCAGGAGGCGTTTCCAAGCTGTCACCAGTAACGATTCAAAGGGCATCAGGGTGCGGGAAGACAGATCACTCTCATTGTGATCGCGGACGCGAGACACCTTGACCGAACGTACCGCGTCAAATAGGCCGGGAGGCACTCCGCCGTGGCGCGTTCGCCCGAGGCGGCGGGAACGGGGCGGGAGCCGGTCTGCCTGCCTTGCTCGGCAGCCGCGATCGGAGCGGTAGAGTCGCGGTTCACCTCCGGTGTGACTATCCCGGCGGGCACGGCTCGCCGCTGACTGTGACGGGACTCGAAGCGCAGTGACGACCACGACCGTGCACGACGTCATCAGGGCGATCCGCGACAGTTCACCGAGCAACCGCGATCGTGGGACGCGTTTCGAGGAGCTGATGCTCCGGTACCTGAGCACCGACCCGCAGTGGACCGAGCAGTTCAGCCGGGTGTGGATGTGGGCCGACTGGCCGGGGGCGGAGGCCGACAAGCGGGACACCGGCATCGACCTCGTGGCACAGGATCGGGAGACGGGTGGGTTCTGCGCCGTCCAGTGCAAGTTCTACGAGCCGCAGCACACCGTGGAGAAGGGGGACATCGACTCCTTCTTCACCGCCTCCGGTAAGGGCGGGTTCACCCGGCGCCTGATCATCTCGACCACCGACAGGTGGAACGTGCACGCCGAGGCGGCGCTGGCCGACCAGCAGGTGCCGGTGACCCGGCTGGGGCTGGTGGAGATCTCCCAGAGCCCGGTCGAGTGGCACATGCCCAGTCTCGACCACCGCATCGAGATGACGTTACGCAAGCCGCACGACCTCCGCAAGCATCAGCGTGAGGCGATCGACGACGTCTTCGCCGGCTTCGCCACGCACGACCGCGGCAAGCTGATCATGGCCTGTGGCACGGGTAAGACGTTCACCAGCCTGAAGCTCGCCGAACGGCTGCACCGCGAGCGTACCGGGTCCGGCGAGGTCGAAAACACCCGCGTGCTGTTCCTGGTGCCTTCCATCGCCCTGCTGTCGCAGAGCCTCCGCGAGTGGTCGCACGAGTCCGTGGTGCCGTTGCGTGCCTTCGCGGTGTGCTCGGACACGAAGGTCGGCAAGCAGCGGGCCGAGCTGGGCGACGACAACGACATGGCCACGTACGACCTGGCGCTGCCCGCGACCACCGACCCGGATCGGTTGATCGCGCAGGTTTCCCGGGTGGCCGCCGAGCCGGGGATGACCGTGGTCTTCTCCACGTACCAGTCGATCGCGACCGTGGCGGCGGCGCAGCGCAAGGGGCTGGCCCGGTTCGACCTGGTTCTGTGCGACGAGGCGCACCGCACGACCGGTGTCACGCTGGCCGGTCACGACGAGTCGTCGTTCGTGCGGGTGCACGACGACGCGTACCTCGGTGCGGATCGTCGCCTCTACATGACCGCGACCCCTCGGATCTACAACGAGGAGACGAAGGCCGAGGCGCGGAACGCGGACGCCGTGCTGGCCTCGATGGACGACGAGAGCACGTTCGGTCCGGAGTTCCACCGGCTGGGCTTCGGCAAGGCCGTGGAGCAGGGCCTGCTCACCGACTACAAGGTGCTGATCCTCACGGTCGACGAGGGTCGGGTGGCGCGTACCCTGCAACAGGGTCTGGCCGGCGGCGAGGGCGAGCTGCGGCTCGACGACGCCGCGAAGATCATCGGCTGTTGGAACGCGATGGCGAAGCGGACCGGTACGTTCGCTGACGGTTCGGGGTTCGCGGCGGGTGAGGCGCCGATGAAGCGGGCTGTGGCGTTCGCTCGCTCGATCGCAGACTCGACCGCGATCGCCAAACGCTTCACCGACGTGGTCGACGCCTACGACGACGCCGACGACGAGGTGTTGCGTTGCGAGGTGGAGCACGTCGACGGCACCTTCAACATGCTCCGGCGCAACCGGCTGTTGGACTGGTTGAAGCAGGACCCGGGGCCGGCGAACGCCCGCATCCTGTCGAACGCCCGCTGCCTCTCCGAGGGCGTGGACGTGCCGAGCCTGGACGCCGTCCTGTTCCTGCATCCCCGCAACTCGGTGGTGGACGTGGTGCAGTCCGTCGGCCGGGTGATGCGACTCGCTCCGGGCAAGAACTACGGTTACATCATCCTGCCGGTCGCCATCCCCGCCGGCATGGCGCCGGAGAAGGCGCTCGCCGACAACCGGCGTTTCAAGACGGTGTGGCAGGTCCTCCAGGCGCTGCGTGCCCACGACGACCGCTTCAACGCGACCGTCAACCAGATCGAGCTGAACAAGAACAGGCCCGACAACAAGATCGGCATCGGCAGCATCGGTCCGGGTGACGAGGCGGTCGGCGACCGCGACGGATCGAGTACGCCCCAGAGCGCCGACGCCGCGAAGGCGAAGGAAGCCGAGAACGCCAAGCACGTCCAGGAGGCGCTCTTCTCCGTCACCGACTGGCGGGAGGCGATCTATGCCCGCATCGTCGACAAGGTCGGCCAACGGCAGTACTGGGAGGACTGGGCTCGGGACATCGCCCAGATCGCCGAACGCCACGTCACCCGGATCACGGCGGCCCTGACCCTGCCCGACAAGCGCAGCGCCTTCGAGGAGTTCATCGGCGAACTGCGCGCCAACATCAACCCCGGCGTCACCGAGACCGACGCCGTCGACATGCTCGCCCAGCACATCGTCACCAAACCGGTCTTCGACGCGCTCTTCAAGGACTACGGCTTCGCCGAACACAACCCGGTCTCCAAGGCCATGCAGCGGATGCTCGACATCCTCGACGACCAGGGCCTTGACGCCGAGAGCAAGAAGCTCGACGACTTCTATCAGTCGGTCCGGGTACGCGCCGAGGGCATCGACAACCACGAGGGCCGCCAGCGGGTCATCGTCGAGTTGTACGACAAGTTCTTCAAGACCGCCCTGCCGAAGACCGCCGACGCCCTCGGCATCGTCTACACCCCGGTTGAGGTGGTCGACTTCATCATCCGCTCGACCGAGCAGGCGCTGAACAAACACTTCGGCCGCTCGCTGTCGGACGAGGGCGTCCAGATCATCGACCCGTTCGTCGGCACCGGCACCTTCCCGGTGCGCCTCCTGCAATCCGGCTTCATCAAGCCGGAGGACCTGTTCCGTAAGTACACGAGCGAGCTGCACGCCAACGAGATCGTGCTGCTCGCCTACTACATCGCGGCCGTCAACATCGAAGCCGCCTACCACGATCTGGCCGGCGGCGACTACCGTCCCTTCGAGGGCATCGTCCTCACCGACACCTTCCAACTCGCCGAAGGCACCGCCACACTCGACGGCCTGGACGTCCTCGAAGGCAACAGCGAACGCGCCAAACGCCAACAAAAGCAGAAACTAACCGTCATCATCGGCAACCCGCCGTACTCCAAAGGCCAGGAAAGCCAGAATGACAACAATCAGAATCTGAAGTACGAAGAACTCGACAATCGCATCAAACAGACGTATGCGGCACTCTCGACCGCCACGAATAAGAACTCGCTCTACGACTCCTATATTCGGGCGATCCGTTGGGCCTCTGATCGAATCGATGACGAAGGGGTCATCGCCTTCGTGTCGAACGGGGGATATATTGACGGCAACACGGCAGACGGTTTGCGTAAGTGCCTGGTCGGCGAATTCGACGCTATCTACTGCTACAACCTTCGAGGAAACCAGCGGACCGCTGGTGAGCTATCTCGTCGAGAAGGCGGTAAAATCTTCGATTCGGGCAGCAGGAACACGGTTGCCGTGTTGATGTTGGTCAAGGGTGGTCCGGCTGCCGTTTCGGTCGAGCAATGTGCGCTCTACTATCGAGATATCGGAGACTATCTAAGTCGTGAAAAAAAGCTAGAGATTGTTGGCTCGCAGAGCCTTGAGGCTGTGGCCTGGCAGCGGCTATCGCCGAGCGTGGATGGGGACTGGATAAATCAGCGAGACGAGCTCTTTGCTAGATTTTTGCCTCTCGGCGAAAAGGATAGGGCCGTGCGATCGAAAGCTCTGTTCGAAGTATATTCAGGAGGGCTGAAGACCGGGCGAGATCCCTGGGCTTACGGTTTTTCGGATCAAGCAGTCAGGCGAAAGATTGCTGCGATGGTCGAGTTCTACAATCAGCAAGTGGAAGGGTTTACGGCATACTGCGAGGAGCGGGGGATTCTTTCTCCCAAGGCGGCTGACGTTGAGAAGTTTATTGATCTCGACTCGGCAAGGATTAGCTGGAACAGAATAGACAAAGTCAACGTTGCTAGGGGTGTGCGGTACGCATTTGACGACCGCCGCCTCTTTGTTTCGATGTATCGCCCTTTCGTTAAGCAGCATGTCTTATTCGATGCCCGTCTCAACGACATGGTCTATCAATTGGGGCGACTGTTTCCGACCTCGAAGGAATCGAACCTCGGGTTCTACAACGTCGGCTACGGTTCGTCAGTTCCTTTCTCTGTGGTCATGCTCGATTGTGTTCCTGACCTGCATGTGACTGGTGCCGGTAGTGGCGGTGCCTTCTTCCCTCGCTACAGCTACCGGAAGCTCAGTGGCGGTGACGACTTGTTCGCTGCGGCAACGTCTGTGGTCGACTATGAGCGTGTAGACAATATCAGCGATGTTGCGCTAAAGGACTACCGAGAGTCCTACGGTGATGAGACCATCACAAAAGATGACATCTTTTACTACGCGTATGGGCTGCTACACTCGCCTGAATACCGGGATAGGTTCGCCTCGGACCTAAAGAGGTCACTGCCGCGCATTCCGAAGGTAGTCGAATTTCGTGGCTTCGCGGAGGCTGGTGGCAAGCTCGCCGAACTTCATATCGGTTACGAGCAGGTAGAGCCCTTTCGGGGAATAGTCGAGACGGTCGCGGAGGATGCTTCGAGTACTCCACTTGAGGAGTTGTACCGGGTTGGGAAGATGAAGTTCCCTAGGTCAAAGGGTGTGGTGGATCGGTCGACCATCCTTTACAACCACCGCGTTTCCCTCACCAATATTCCTGAACAGGCGTACCGCTACCAGCTCGGCGCTCGATCGGCTATCGAGTGGATTGTTGACCGTTATCAGGTCAAGGTCGACAGGGATTCGGGTATTGTCAACGATCCAAACGATTGGTCTGACGATCCGCGCTACATCGTCGAATTGCTAAAGCGGATCGTGACGGTCAGTCTGGACACGATGAAGATCGTTGATGCACTGCCTCCCATGGAGATCCTAAACTAGAGTTCCTGTTCCACATGGCTGAATCTGCCTTAGTGGTGCCGAGCGGCCCCGATCTATTAATCGGGGCCGCTCGTGGATCGGGCTGATTCGAGCGCCCGATTCGGGCGTGATCGAGATGGCAGGGCCATCGCAAGTTAGTATTTTTCGATGACTGCTTCGACTCGATCGAGGTAGTCGAACCACCACTGTCCTTCGGGCATGGGCTGAGAGGACAATAGGTTTCCGGCGACGATGAAGGACAAGAATACTGCGCTGTCGGCCGGTAGTGCCTCGGAGAGTGCCCTACCGCCGAGGACCGCCTCAAGGAATGTCGCGATCTCGCTCACGGAAGCAGTGGACCACTCTTCGGATCGAGCAATCTTTTCGGCGAGTACCTGAATTTCAGCCAGGGAGGGGCGGTGCCCAAACACATCAATCGCCGCGTAGGCGTTGATCCTTGCCAAAAGTTCGAGGGCGTGTAGCCGCGAACTTTCGTCGGGGAAGCTACGGAGGGCTTTGTCGAACTCGTCGGGGTTCTGCTTGACCACCCAGTGCAGGGTGTCTCTCACTCGCTGCTCGACGGCCTCATCGATCTTCATGTCCGCCTCTCCGTTGCTGTTTACTGGTCTTGTCTCGCCATGCCTTGAAAGCGCTCCAGCTTGCAATGGCGCTGAGAACCGTGCCGACAATGGCCTTCGGTAGGGGCGGCAGGTACTCGGACATGCTCGCCCAGATGGTGGCTGCGGTGGAGCCGCCGAAAGCGATTGCTTCCGCGCTGATCTGCTTCCGGCGCTGAGGAGATGGAGCATCAGTGATTCCCCGTGCGCGGATATCGTCCCGTGCCTGTTCCCGAGGGATTACGGGCCGGAACTCGGCGGGTGGCTGACTTGTTGTGCTGCCGCCACCCGTGTCTAGTTTCCCAGGGCTTGGACCTTGGCGATCGTTGCTTGTACTTGTTCTCTGACTCCTGCGGGCCGGGTGCCGACTTGGCCGATGACTTCCATGAGGGCGTCGAGTTGTGAGGTGAGTTGCCCTGAGCTGCCTTGTAGGGCTCCGGCGGTGAGTTGGCGGGCTTCTCCGACGCTCTGTCGGGCGGCTGCCATCTGGGCTTGGGCTTCTTCGAGTTTCCGCGTTGCTGCGGTCAACTGCGCGATGATCTGTGCCGCGCTCACGCAACCTCCCCTGGTCGTGGCGATCGACAGCACGAGGTGTGATCGATCGAATGACACCTTACGTGAGGGTCGCCACACGGGGTGTACCGCGATGGTGCCCTGCGTCACCTAGATCTCACGTGTGGGCTCGGCTGGGGGCTTCAGCGGCTACGGGGAGATCAGCTCAACTTCGTCGCCGGGGAAGGTCTGTTTCTTCCCGTCGGGGTAGCGCACTTCGAGGACCGGTACGCCTTCGTCCATGTCCATCTGGCGGCGCTCGTTGCTGTTCGGCATCCGTGTGGAGATCGTGCAACCCGACGGGACTTCGACCAGCCTCCGCTCTGGACGCGGGCGCACTTGCGTCGGGTGGCCACGGCTGCTGGTGACCAGGCCCTCGGAGCGCAGGACCGAGATCGCCATCCGCACGGCGTCCCGACCGATGCCGTACTCCTGGCTCAGCCGCGCCTCGCTGCCGATTCGCGCGCCGGGTGGCAACTCGCCGGACTCGATCTGGTCGCGCAGTAGGTCCGCGAGTTGCACATAGACCGGGGTGTGCGAACGCGGATCGATGCTCATCGCCTCAGCCTTGACCCCACGTTGACTTACGCACCTCGCGCCGTATTGCCTTGTGGCCATAAGGCAACTCCGTTATTGTTCCAACTGTGAGGGAGTGAGCGGTGGCCCGTTGGTGATCCTTCACTCGTCTCGGTGAGCTGCTCTGCTGTCGTGCTGCCGGTGGGCTGCGGTGGTGGGGCGGTGGGTACCCGCCTGCCCGGGTTGGCGGGTACCCGCCATGTCGACCAGCGATATTCGGCGAGAGGGGAGTGCGGGCGTGGGCTTCTTCCGGCGTACCCGGCGGTCGCGGCAGGTCGGGCGGCATCAGTGGGCCGGGCGGCAGGCGACGGGTGACGGCCAGACGGCGGTCCTGCGGCCGGGTTACTACCGGTCGGCGGCCTGCCCACCGTTGCGGCCGTGGCAGGTGCGGGGTTGGCGTTTCGGGGCGGCCCGGTTCGGGCGGCGCGGACTCGACCCGGACGAGGTGCAGGAGTTCCTGGACCGGCTGGCCGACGAACTGGGCGCCGTCTATGACGCGCTGGGTAACAGTGTGGAGGAGGCGGCGCGCTGCCGGAACGCGCTGCGGCGGTGGCAGGGCGAGCAGGCCCGCCGGGTGCACTCGGGTGGGCTGGGCCACGGCAACTCGGCGGGAGGGCGGTACTGATGACGCAGCGGTTCGTGATCCACGTGCCGGTGGTCGCCGGGGACCTGGGTGTGGCCGTACGGCTGGCTCGGGTGCTGGCCCGGTGGTCGAGCGTGCTCGCCGCGGCCGACCCCGGCGAGACCACCGTGTCGGCCGAGGACGAGCAGGGCATACGCCATCGGGTCTTCTGTGACCTGCGGTTGCCCGGCGGGCGGCGCTGCCTGCTGCGAGCCGACCACGACGGACCGTGCGCCGGGCGGGTGGCGTGATGGGCGCGGACGCGGACCGGCCGCCGGTCGGGCCACCGGCCGCACCGCTGATCACGTGTGCCACCTGCGCTGGTGCGGGTGCCGTCACCGAGGTGTGCGGGTGTACCGGTGGTGGCAACCGGCTGCTGGTGGGCTGGCGGGACGAGGTCGGGCGGGCGTACCGGGACTGCCGGCTCTGCGGCGGGGCCGGGAGCGTGGCGCACGACTGTGTGGACTGCGGGCGGACCGGGCGGTGGCGGGCGCAGCTCGTGCTCACCGTGGCCGACCTCGACACCGGCGCGGTGGCCTCCGCGAACGTGGTGCCGGGCAGCGTCGAACCGACCGTCGCGGACCGGGGCGGCTGGTGCCTCGACCTGACCGCGCTGCTACGCGAGCAGCGGGCGGTCGTCGAGGCGGACGGCGAGGTCGGGGCGGACGGCGGCGTCGGGGCGGACGGCGAGGTCGGGGCCGCCGAGCCGCCGGACGGCGATCCGCTGCGGGAACGCAACCGGCCCTGGGAGGCGGCGAGCCTGGTCGTGCCGCTGCACCGGCGGTGGCGGCCGGGGCTGCCGCAGCAGCGGCTACGGGAGTTGGAGGCACAGGCGATCGCCCGGCACGTGCACCGGCCGTGGTGGCTGCTGCTGATCCGGTCGGCGGCACCGCCCGCCGAGCAACCGGACGCCCGGCTGGCCCGGCTCTGCGAGCTGGCGGACCTGCTCCGGCTGGACCTGGTGGTCGAGGCGCGTCGGCACCGCCGTGGTGCCCCGACATGGCACGTGCGGTATGAGGTGCCGGGCTCGCAGCTGCCCGCACAGACGCCGGCGCACTGGCCCGACCTGCGGACGGCGGTCGCCGCGACCACCGTCGCCGACGCGCTGTTCGGGCTGGGGGAGCGCGGGTCGGCCGCGCCCGCGTACACGATGGTGCCTGGTGGTGGCGAGCGGACCGTGCGGCACGACGTCGACCTGGCACGGCTCGGTGGGCTGGTCCTCGCCGACCTGGGTGGGGCACCCGGTGCCCAGGCGGTCTGGCGCGACGGGCGCTGGTGGCATCTGCGGCTCGCCGTGGACGGCAGCACGGTCGTGTTGACCGAGCGGGACACCGGGCAGGTCGCCCGGCGACCGATCGACCTGCTGCGGCGGGTCGCCGAACCGCCCGCGCCGAGCTGGCAGGGCGTGCCGGTGCCGCATGAACCGTGCCCGGACTGCGTTCCCGGCGGCGGGCTGGTCTCCTGCTACTGCCGGGTCGACGGCGGACCGGCTGAGCCGGGATGCCGCATCTGCGGCGGTGCCGGGTTCGCGCCGGTGACCGGCGGCTGCCCGGGATGCCGGGGCAGCCGTCGCCGCCACGCCGCGCTCACCGTGACGGTGACCGATCTGGTCGACCGGGCCGAGCATGAGCTGTGGCTGCCCGGTGACGGGCCCGACGTGCCGTCCGGTCACCGGCTCGACGGCCCCTACCGGCTCGCCGACCAGGCCACCCGTTTCGGCGTACGGCCCGAACACCTCACCGACGCCGACGGCGGCCGGACCCTCGACGCGGCGCTGCGGGACGGCCTGGTGCTGGTCGGCGGACCGGACCCGGAGCGGCGGTTCGTCTCCTCCGCCGCCGCCGGGCGGCCCGGTGCCCGGCTGATCGTGGTCGCCCGCCGCCCGGACGTGCCGCCCCTGGCGGACCTGGTACGCCTGGCCCGCGCGTTGTCACTGACGCTGCGGGTGGGGGTGTGCGACGAACGGCCCGACGGGATGGCGTTGCGCTGGTCGGTGTCGCTGGTCCGGTGCGGCACGGCCCGCGCACGGCCGATGCAGCTCACCGTGGAAGCGGCGATCGACTTCTGCCTGCGGTTCCTCGACAACGCGGTACGCGACGCCGTGCCGGACGATCCCGCCGTGCCGATTCCCGTGCCGCAGGCCCCGGCCAGGGCGCGGCCACCCGACCCGGTGCCGGGCATCCTGGCGCTGGCCGAACACCACGCGGGTACGGAGGTGTCGGTGGAGTTCGGCCGGGACGGCTGCCGCGTCGACCTGCTGGTGCCCGAGGGCTGGCGGCTGATCGCCCGCGCGGCGTCGTTCGGTGACGCGCTGCGCGGGCTGGGACTGGTCAGCTGATGTAGTGCAGGATCACGTTGTGCACGTGGTGACTCTTCTGGTCGCCCCGGAACTCCACCTCGTAGGTGTGCGTGCCGACGTGGATGGCGATGGCGCCGGTGGAGAAGAACGAACCACCCCACGACTTGTTGCTGACCACGCTCACGCTGGTGATCTTCGAGTACGGGATGCTGGTGATCGCGTACTTCTTGCCGATGAACGAACGGTCCTGGATGATCACGCGTCGATCGGTGAGCCCGATGAACCCGGTGCCGGTGCCGACGGCGTCGTAGACGGCGATGATCTGTTCCCCGTCGAGCAGGCCACTCTGGATCTGCTGGAACTGCTCCTTGCGGTCGTACGTCGCGTTCGTCATGTACTCCACGGTAGGTGGCCGACGCCAGCGGCGGCGGTGGCGCGTCGGCGATCGGCACGTACGCCACGTCGGGGCGCGGGTAGTAGCGCCGGGTGTGTTCGCCCACCGGCAGCACCCCCCGGCCCATCGCCACCAGGGTCAGCATCTCGGAGAAGGTGGCGCCCGCCGGCCCCTTCGGCACCGGGCGGCCGGACGGGGTGTGCTCCGGCGTGCGGTCGCGTTTGAACGCCGCCGACGTGACCGCCGGGTACTGGATGACCGGATGGTCGGCCAGCACCTCGACGGAGACGGACTCGGCGCGGGCCAGCGGGTGTGTCACGGCCACCGCGAGCAGCCGGGGTTCGCTGAGCAGTGGCGGTCCGCAGGCCATCCCGTCGAACGGGTACGCGGCGACGAGGATGTCGATCGAGCCGCCGTCGGGTGAACAGCTCGACGGCCCTGAGCAGGACGGGCGCGGTCCACTCGCCGAGGAACGCCACGGTCAGTCGACCGCTCGTGCCGCGTCCCGCCTCGGTGGCCCGGCGCACCGCCTCGTCCATGCCGGCGACCAGCGGCGTCAGGTCCTCGGCGAGCCGTCGACCGATCGGGGTGAGCCGCACCACCCGACTGGTACGGGCGAACAGCAGCGCGCCGATCCGGTGCTCAAGCTTCTTGACCACGTGGCTGACCCGGCCGGTGCTGATCCGCAGGCGCTCGGCCGTCCGGCCGAAGTGCAGTTCCTCGGCGAGGGTCAGGAAGACGTCGATATCGTACCGCTCCAACACGTCCGTTCCCATCGTTGACTAGGACGCAACGATGGTACTGCGATCGGCCCTTGGTCGGTGGTGCCGGACGGCGCATCGTGAACGGCATGAACACGACTACTCCCACACCCGTTCGGGTCACCGGTTTCGACCATGTGGTGCTCAACGTGGCCGACGTCGAACGCGCCCTCGACTTCTACTGCGGCGTGCTCGGCCTGGCCCCGGTCCGGGTGGCGCAGTGGCGGGCCGGGCAGGAGTCGTTCCCGTCCGTCCGGGTCAGCCCGGAGACCATCATCGACCTGGTCCGGCGTGACCGGGGCGAGTCCAACGTCGATCATTTCTGCCTGGTCGTGGCACCGCTGGACTGGCAGCGGGTGATCGATTCCGGCGTCTTCACGATCCTCGAAGGCCCGGTCGGGCGGTTCGGGGCACGGGGCGAGGCAGTCTCGCTCTATGTCCGTGACCCGGACGGCAACTCGGTCGAGCTACGGGCGTACCCGCAGGACGCCGAGATCTGAGCGCGGGTGGGTACGAGGGCCGCCGGTCAGCCCAGGCGGTCCTCGTCCGGCTCCGCCACCGCGCGGTAGGCGTCCTCGATCCGGGCGGCCAGCAGGACATCACCCTCGGTGAGAGGCTCGTCGTGATGGCCGACCCGGATCTGGGTGTGGTCGGCCTTGCGGCTGATCTCCGGCCGCAGGTGCAGCGCGTCGGCGACCACCTTGACCCGTTCGGTCAGGGCCGCGTGCTGCGTGTCATCAATGACCAGAGTGCGCCGAATCTGGTCGCCCTCACGCGTCCACCCATTGAGTAGGGTGAGAGCGTCGCTGAGGTAGTCGTGCTTCGCCCGACCGCCGAACAGCGCACGCATCACCGTACCTCCCAGGCTTCGTTGCCGGCTTGTGGCCAAATCGTCGCCGCCCCGTGTCTTGTCGGTGCCTCTAGTCTTACGTCACTCGGATGGTGTGTCCACGCCCACACTTCTTGGGATTCCTGCCCTGACGGTCGACCAAGCTACCCAAACCGCCGATTGATCTGGCACGCTGGACGCCCGTGCGGACCGAACGGGGTAATGGTGGCGGGCAGGCAGCCCGCAGGGACCCGAAGGTGATCGTCGGGGCGGCCATCATCGAGGACGGGCGAGTGCTGGCCTGCGCCCGGTCGGCTCCACCCGAGGTCGCCGGCATGTGGGAGTTCCCCGGCGGCAAGGTGGAGCCGGGGGAGAGCGAGACGGCCGCGTTGGCCCGCGAGTGCGCCGAGGAGCTCGGCGTACGCGTCGAGATCGGCGACCGGGTCGGCCGCAGCGTCCGGATGGCGCACGGCCGTTCGGTGCTCAAGGTGTACGCGGCCCGTCTGCTGCACGGTGACCGACCGCAGGCGCTGGAACACTCCGGGATGCGCTGGCTCTCCGCCGCCGAGCTGGACACCGTCACCTGGCTGCCCGCCGACGCCCCCATCGTCGCCGTCCTCCGCCCGCTGCTCGCGTCGGCAGACGCCACGCCCGAGGGACAGGCACCCGACAGGTAACCCCGCCGTACGCGTCAGGTGTTACCGGATGGACAGACGATGGTGTCGAACGGCGTCAGTGAGGAGACTGTGCACTCCCGGTAGCCGAGAGCATACGGAGCAGTGATGAGCGGACGAACCTTTCATGTCCTCCTCGTGGGTGGCGGCAACGGCGCGTTCCTGGCGCACCGCCCGGAGACCCGGACGACGTTCGTCACGTCCCGCGAGCTCTTAACCTGGTTCGGCAACCTCGGTCACCATGCACGCGTCCTCGCCATTCAGGGCGACGAGCCCGACGACCTGGTCGTCGACATGGTCGGGACGATCCACGCGGTCGACCCGTTCGACGCCGTCGCCTGTCTCGGTGAACCGCTCACCGTCCTGGCGGCGCGGATCGCCACGGCACTCGACCTGCCCGGCGTACCGCCGCTTCCGGTGGTCAGGCGCATCGTCGACAAGGAGTCGATGCGTACCCACCTGGCTGAGGCCGGCGTCGAGGACGTACGAGCACGCACCGTCGAGAACATCGCCGAGTTGGCCGCGATCGTCGGTGCGGGACACCCGGAGGCCGCCTGGATCGTGAAGCCGGCCGCCGGTTGCGGAAGCATGGGCGTGTCGAAGGTGACCCGGGACAGTGACCTGGAAGCGGCGCTACGACGGGCGTCCGACCAGGAGTCGCCGATCGATCCCGATCGCGCCAACCGCCGCGTGATCGTGGAGCCCTTCCTGTCCGGGCCGCAGTTCAGCGTCGAGTCGATCAGTCAGCACGGAGTCACCTCGGTGCTCGCGATCACGCAGAAGTTCTCCCACCCGGAGACGTTTGTCGAGCTCGGGCACGTGGTGCCGGCACAGATCCCCGATGCGGAGGCCGAGGTGGTCCGCTCGTACGTCGTCAGGATGCTCGACGCCCTCGGGTTCACCGACGGTCCCGCCCACACCGAGGTGGTGCTGACCTCGGAGGGGCCCCGAATCGTGGAGGTCAACGCCCGGGTCGGCGGTGACGACATCGGGGAGATGGCGTCGATCGTTAGCGGGGTGGACATGTCGGCGGCCTCGATCGACCTGGTGCTCGGCGAACCGGTGCAGGAGCGGCTGCGCAACGCCGCGCCGAGCGGCACCAGCGAGGCGATCTGGTTCGTGACCGCGCCGGAGGCGGGGATCTTCGCCGGGCTGGACGGGGTCGAGGACGCCCGGGCCCTGGGGCCGTCGGTCGAGGTCACCGCGCTGGTCCAGGTCGGCGCCCCGGTGGAGTTGCTCTCCGACTCGGGTTCCCGGGTCGCACAGGTGCGGGCGAGCGCCGCCAGCGCCGAGGAGGCGGTGCGCCTGGCCCAGCGGGCCGCGTGGAAGCTGAACCTGCGGATAGCGAAGCGCGTTCCGGCCGAGGTCGGCGCCGAGCACGCGATCTGAACCGCCTTCGGTCCCCGGCCGTCGACGCGGCGATCTGCGCGGCCCAGGCGCGGGAAACGAACCGGGGGGCCGTGGCGGATGCCACGGCCCCCCGGTCGAAACGGGTGTCAGTGCTTCTTGTCGTCCTGCTCCGGGTGCGCGAAGTTGAGGTGCTCCGGGGGCAGCGGGAAGGTCACGTCGTCGCCGAAGGGCGAGGGTGCCGCCGCCCGGTCGAAGGTGAGCTCCGTCAGCGGCAGCTTGCCGCTCGCGTCGACCGCTGGGGCGGTCGGCCGGGGCACCTCACGGTGCCAGTTGACGCCCTGCTGGGCCTGCACCTCGGCGTCGGCGTCGTGGGAGCCACCCGCGTGCGAGTGCACGCCGTGGCCGCCGGCGCTGGAGCGCACGGCGCCCGGGGTGTGTTCGCTGGTCACGCTGGTCTGAGGCACCTGACCCCTCCGGAAGATCTTGCTACCGAGCCATACAAGTGGATCGTACCTGCGGTCGACGACCCGTTCCTTCATGGGGATGATCCCGTTGTCGGTGATCTTGATGTGCTCGGGGCAGACCTCGGTGCAGCACTTGGTGATGTTGCAGAAGCCGAGACCCTGTTCCGCCTGCGCGTACTCCTTGCGGTCGGTCTTGGCGTCCAGCGGGTGCATGTCCAGTTCGGCGGCCCGGATGAAGTACCGCGGACCGGAGAACGCCGGCTTGTTCTCGTCGTGGTCACGGATCACGTGACAGACGTTCTGGCACAGAAAGCACTCGATGCACTTGCGGAACTCCTGCGAGCGCTCCACGTCGACCTGCTGCATCCGGTAGTCGCCGGGGGCCAGGTCGGCGGGGGGAGCGAAGGCCGGGGTCTCCCGCGCCTTCTCGTAGTTGAACGACACGTCGGTGACCAGGTCCCGGATCACCGGGAAGGTGCGCAGCGGCGTGACCGTGACCGTCTCGTCCTCCTCGAACGTCGACATCCGGGTCATGCAGCTGAGCTTCGGCATCCCGTTGATCTCCATCGAACAGGAGCCGCACTTGCCCGCCTTGCAGTTCCACCGGCACGCCAGGTCGGGCGCGTCGGTCGCCTGCAACCGGTGGAGCACGTCGAGGACCACCTCGCCCTCGTTCACCTCGACGCGGTAGTCCGTCAGGTCGCCTCCGTCGGCGTCACCCCGCCAGATCCGGAAGTTGCGCTTCGTACCCATCTCTCAGCTCCCCTTCCCGGCAGCGTCGGCGGCGGCGACGGTGTCGAACTCGGCCAGTTCCTCGTCGGTCAGGTACTTGGCCAGCTCGTTGCGGTCGAAGAGGCCGATCAGCTCGGTCCGCATCTTCGGCAGCGGCTTGCGTTCCAGCCGGACCGTGTCGCCCTCCAGCGAGCAGACCAGGTTGACCCGTCGCCACTGCGGGTCCATGGTCGGGTGGTCCTCGCGGGTGTGGCCGCCACGCGACTCCCGGCGTTCCAACGCCGCCTTGGCGGTGCACTCCGACACGACCAGCATGTTGCGCAGGTCCAGCGCCAGGTGCCAGCCGGGGTTGTAACGCCGGCCGCCGACGGCGCTGACCTTCGCCACCCGCTCGCGCAGCTCGGCCAGCCGGACCAGCGCGTCCTCCAGCTCAGCCTCCCGCCGGATGATTCCGACCAGATCTCCCATCACCGCCTGGAGATCCTGCTGGAGGGTGTACGGGTTCTCGCCGGTGTCCCGCTGGAGCGGGGCCAGCGCGGTCTCCACCGCGGTCTCCACCGCCTCCACGGCCACCCGGGGCCGCCCGCCGAGCTGGTCGACGTAGGTGGCCGCGTGGCCACCGGCGCGCTTGCCGAAGACCAGCAGGTCGGAGAGGGAGTTGCCGCCGAGCCGGTTCGAGCCGTGCATTCCGCCGGACACCTCACCGGCGGCGAACAGGCCCCGCACCGAGCCGTACGCGGCGCCGCTGTCCGGGTCGACCTCGACGCCGCCCATCACGTAGTGGCAGGTCGGGCCGACCTCCATCGGCTCCTTGGTGATGTCGACGTCGGCCAGTCCCTTGAACTGGTGGTGCATCGACGGCAGGCGACGACGGATCTCCTCGGCCGGCAACCGGGAGGCGATGTCCAGGTAGACGCCGCCGGCCGGAGTGCCCCGACCCTCCTTGACCTCGGTGTTGATCGCTCGGGCCACCTCGTCGCGGGGCAACAGCTCCGGTGGGCGCCGGTTGTTGTCGGGGTCGGTGTACCAGCGGTCCGCCTCCTCCTCGGTCTCCGCGTACTGCTTGCGGAAGACGTCGGGGACGTAGTTGAACATGAACCGCTTGCCCTCGGAGTTCTTGAGCACGCCACCGTCACCGCGTACCGACTCGGTGACCAGGATGCCCTTGACCGAGACCGGCCAGACCATGCCGGTGGGGTGGAACTGAAGAAACTCCATGTTGATCAGGGTCGCCCCGGCGCGCAGCGCCAGCGCGTGACCGTCCCCGGTGTACTCCCAGGAGTTCGAGGTGACCTTGTAGGAGCGGCCGACGCCGCCGGTGGCGAGCACCACGGCGGGCGCCTCGAAGAGGACGAACTCGCCGGACTCACGGTAGTAGCCGAACGCGCCGGAGATTCGGTCGCCGTCGAGCAGCAGCTCGGTGATGGTGGTCTCGGCGAAGACCTTGATCCGGGCGTCGTACGAGCCGTGGTCGCGCTTGTCCTCCTGCTGCAACGAGACGATCTTCTGTTGCAGGGTGCGGATCAGCTCCAGGCCGGTGCGGTCGCCGACGTGCGCCAACCGGGGGTACTCGTGGCCGCCGAAGTTGCGCTGCGAGATCTTGCCGTCCTTCGTACGGTCGAACAGCGCCCCGTACGTCTCCAGCTCCCAGATCCGCTGCGGCGACTCCTTCGCGTGCAGCTCCGCCATCCGGAAGTTGTTCAGGAACTTGCCGCCGCGCATGGTGTCGCGGAAGTGCACCTGCCAGCTGTCCCGGCTGTTCACGTTCCCCATGGCCGCCGCGGCGCCGCCCTCGGCCATCACCGTGTGTGCCTTGCCGAACAGCGACTTGGAGATGATGGCGGTCTTCTTGCCGGCCAGCCGTGCCTCGATCGCCGCGCGCAGACCGGCGCCGCCGGCCCCGATCACGACGACGTCGTAGTGGTGTCGTTCGATGCGAGTGGTGGTGCTCGGTCCGTGCTGAGGATTGGTCATGTCGGGGGCCCTTAGTTGATGAACCGCAGGTCGGAGATCCACCCGGCGGCGACCGACATGACGTAGAAGTCGGTCAGCGCCAACGTGCCGAGGGTGATCCAGGCGAGCTGCATGTGCCGGACGTTCAGCCAGGAGACGAAGCCCCAGGCCCGGTAGCGGACCGGATGCTTGGAGAAGTGCTTGAGCCGTCCGCCGATGATGTGCCGGCAGGAGTGGCAGGAGATCGTGTAACCCCAGAGCATGATCACGTTGCCGAGCAGGATCAGGTTGCCCAGGCCGAACCCGAAGCCCTCCGGGCTGCGGAAGGCCGCGATCGCGTCCCACGTGTTGATCAACGAGATGATCGCGGCGAAGTAGAAGAAGTACCGGTGCGAGTTCTGCACGATCAGCGGGAACCGGGTCTCGCCGCCGTAGCTGGCGTGACCGTCGGGCACCGCGCAGGCCGGCGGCGAGAGCCAGAACGACCGGTAGTACGCCTTGCGGTAGTAGTAGCAGGTCAGCCGGAACAGCAGCAGGAACGGCAGGGTGAACGCGGCGTCCGGGATGATCCACCAGCCGGGCAGGTACTGCCCGAAGTGCGACGCCTCGGGAATGCACCGGTCGGTCACGCACGGCGAGTAGAACGGGGTGAGGTAGTGGTACTCCTCGACCCAGTAGTAGTCGTGCATGAAGACCCGGACCGTCGCGTACGTGATCCACGCACCGAGCCCGATGACGGTGATCAGTGGCGCGAGCCACCAACGGTCCGTACGCAACGTCTTCGCCGCGATCGCGGCACGTGCCCGCGCCCCCCGCGGTTTCGGTTTCGTTGCCGATGATGTCATTCGCGTCGTCTCCCTGACGGGGCCCTGTCACGGGCGGCGGAACACTTCCGGTCGGCAGGCGGACCGGTCATCCCGCGCCCACGTGCCACGTCATGCGCACACCAACGACCGCACCGGTATGTCGGCGCAGCTAAGTGACACACGTTACGCCGATCCAGGCGGGCCGTCCGCGCAAGGCAGTGTCCCGTGTGTCCCGAGCTTTGGAAAGTCTCTCGCCATGATCAATATGTGAGCGTCCGAAAAAGATCGACAGACGGCCGATCCGCTGGTCAGCCGGACGCCCCGCCGGTGAAGTTCCACGAGGCCAGTCGCAGCGACGGCGCCTCCCACCACACGCTGTCGAACCGGCCCGGCTGGCGTACCGCCCGACGGCCCACCTCCAGCACCCCGCCCGGCGCCAACGCCCGGGGGTACGACTCGGTGAAGCGCAGGTCCCGGACCGCACGGGTGACCTGACCGTCCTCGACCAGCCAGAGCCCGTTGCGGGTCAGCCCGGTCACCACGAGGCTCTTCGGGTCGAGCACCCGGGTGTACCACAGGTCGCTGACCAGCAGTCCGCGCTCCATCCGGGAGACCAGAGCCGCCGTGTCGGCGTCCACCACCGCCCCGCTCGGCGGCGTCGTCGCCCCGACCGTCTCCACCGCATCGGCGCGACCGGACGGGACCAGCCGCAGGTTGCGCGGCAGCGGGCCGAAGGTGGCGCTGCCGGGAGCGGCGTGACCGGTCGAGGTCGTGCCCTGCTCGGCGGCGCTGCGCCGGTCGTGTGCCACGGCCAAGGTGGTGCCCGCGTCCACCAGGGTCAGCGCCCCGGTCGGCGTACCCTCCAGGTCGAACGGCAGCCCGGTGGCGCCGAGCGGATCGTCGACCAGGGTCACCGCCGGGTCGAGCTGGTCCGTTCCGGGCTCGGCGAACGACTGCCGCTCGGCGTACCGCTTGCCGTTGAAGCCGTACCAGGCGAGGTTCTGCAACAGGTCCGCCACCGCGGCCGGCTCCAGCACCACCGGGTAGTGCCCCGGCGCCAGCTCGACCGGGTCGACCGCCGCCCGGGCCTTCGCGGCGGCGTGCCGCCCGAGACCGGCGCCGTCCAGATCGGCCAGCCGGTCGACGCAGTGCCGGGCCACCCCGTCCGCCCCGCCCGCCCGGGCGATCCCGTCCATCGCCGCCTCCGCCGTGCGGCCCTGCGCCGTGTGCCCGGCCGAGTTGGCGAACGCCACCGACCGGTACGTGGTGCGGCAGTAGCCGGCCGTCTCCAAGCCTCCTGCCGCGTCGACGAACGTCCGCACCAGGGCGGCCCTCTCGTCCGGACCGGCCTCGGCGGTGGCGGCGTCCCAGCGCGCCGATGCCGGCATCGCCGTCGGCGGGGTCAGGCCGGGCCAACCCCGGTCGGGCGGGGTGTAACGGGTCGCCGCCACCACGCGCTCCACCAGCGCACGCAGCCCGTCGGCGCTGACCGCGCTGCCCACCCCGGTGGCGGTACGCCCACCCAGGTGCAGCCGCAGCCGGACCTCCACGGCGGACTCGGCGACGTTCTGGTGGATCGCAGAGTTGGCGAACCGGGTCAACGCCAACTCGCCCCGGGACACCGTCACCTCGGCCTGGGCGTCCGCCCCGCCCAGCCGGGCGACCAGCTCCACCACCCGCCCGGCCAGGTCCCACTCGCTCATGACGTCACTCCGCTCCGCTGCGTGCCGTCATACGGGCTGAGCTTGATGATTCGCTCGCTGCGCTCGCTCATGCGCGCACCCCTACCCGGACGCCGCGGAACCGGGCCGGTGCCGCCGGATGGCCGGTGTGGCCGACCTGGCCCGGCTGGCCCTTGCCGCAGTTCGGTGTGCCCCACGGGACGATCTCCGAGGAGAGCATGTCCATCGAGCGCCAGAACTGTGGCCCGATGCCGGTGTACGTGGGATTGCGGACCATCCGCCCGCGCCGACCGTTGCGGATCTCCCAGCCGACCTCGCAGCCGAACTGGAAGTTCAGCCGCTTGTCGTCGATGGACCAGGACCGGTTGATGTCCATCAGCACCCCCTCGTCGGTGGCGGCGACGATCTCCTCCAGGGTGTGCGGGCCGGGTTCCAGGCCCACGTTGGTCATCCGCACCATCGGCAGCCGGGCCCAGCCGTCGGCGCGTACGCTGCCGCCGTGGTCCAGGCCCGCGACGGCGGCCGAATCGCGGCCGGCCAGCACGCCCACCCACCGCCCTTCGCGGACCGCGTCGCGCCGGACCGCCGGTGAGCCCTCGTCGTCGTAGCCGAAGCTGCCCAGCGCGCCGGGGATGGTCGGGTCGATGGTGATGTTCATCAGGTCGGAGCCGTACCGCAGCGAGCCGAGCCGGTCGAGGTCCAGCCAGGACGTGCCGGCGAAGGCCGCCTCCCAGCCGAGGATGCGGTCCAGCTCGATGGCGTGCCCGACCGACTCGTGGATCTGGAGCGCCAACTGCTCGCCGCCGAGGATCAGGTCGGTCTCACCGGCCGGGCAGAGCGGGGCGGTCAGCAGCGCCCGGGACTCCTCCGCGATGCGGGCCGCGTGCGCGGTCAGGTCCAGCGAGTCGACCAGCTCCCAGCCGGTGGTGCCGTACTGCCCGCGATAGCTCGGCCAGGACCGGCGTTGCGTCTCACCGTCACCGATGGAGGTGGCGGAGATGCCACCGCCGCACTCGCGGATGTGCTGGTCGATGCGGTGGCCCTCGCTGGAGACGAACCACTTCGTGGTGTCCCAGACCTGATAGAGGCCCTCGGTCAGGTCGGCGCCGTGGTCGACCATCGTGCGGGTCGCGTCCACCAGCAGGTCACCCTTGGCGGCCAGCGAGACGCCGAGCGGATCCACCTCGCAGGGTGAGGCCCAACTCGCCGTGGTCGGCGTCGACGGCACCAGGTCCACCGGGGGACCTGGCACCCGGGCGCTCGCCGCGGCGATCCGCGCCGCCCGCCGGCCGGCGTCGCGGGCGGCCGCGTCGGAGACGTCGGGTACGGCGTGGAAGCCCCAACTCGACCCGACCAGCGCGCGTACGCCCAGACCGATGCTCTCGTCCTGGGTGAGCGCCTCCACCTCGCCGTTGCGGGCCGCCATCGACTCGTAGCGCCGGTGCATCACGCGGACGTCCGCGTACCGGGCGCCCGCGTCCAGCGCTGCCTGCACGGCGACCTCGGCCGCGTCGAACTCGGTCATCCCCGCACTCCGTCGTGCTCGCTCATGGACCGACCCTAGGCCAGCCGGCCGACACGCGTGGGATTGCCGATGCGTGATGTGGTGGTTAGGCGGCTGTCCCACGCACGAGTGACAGGACCTCGTCACGCAGGTGCATCATGGTCGGGGTGTCGGGTGCTTCCACGTTGAGGCGCAGCGTCGGTTCGGTGTTGGACGGGCGTAGGTTGAACCAGGTGGTCCCGAGCGTGACGGTGAGTCCGTCCAGGTGGTCCGTCGTCGCGCCGGGTCGGTCGGCGTAGTGGGTGGCGACCCGTTCGAGGGTCGCGGTCGTGTCGGTCACTTCCGAGTTGATTTCCCCGGATGCGGTATAGCGGGAGAACTGCGCCACCAGTTCCGACAGCGGTCGGTCCTGGTGGCCGAGCGCGGACAGGACATGCATCGCGGCGAGCATGCCCGTATCGGCCCGCCAGAAGTCGCGGAAGTAGTAGTGTCCGGAGTGCTCGCCGCCGAAGACGGCGTCGTGTTCGGCCCCTCCTTACACCGACAGGTGCGTGCGGAGGAAGTCGAGTTCCAGGCGCAGGAGGCGTTCGGCGAGCCCATCGGCGGCCATGTGCGTCGCGCCGGTCAGCGGCAGCACCGAGTGCGGTCGGCCGGCGGCCAGCAGCGCGGCCGAGAGCCGCAGCGTGTGCGCGGCCACCACGTTGTCGTCCACCATGCCGTGCACCAGCAACAGCGGCCGGGCCTGCGCCGGGTCGGTGAGCGGCTCGGCGGCCGACTCCACCAGCGAGTGGTGGGCGTACACGTCCGGGCCGTCGTCGGGCAGGCCGAGATAGCGTTCGGTGTACGCGGTGTCGTAGAGGGCCCAGTCGGTCACCGGCGCCCCGGCGATCCCGCACCGGAACAGCTCCGGGTGGCGCAGCACCGCCAGCCCGGCCAGCCAGCCGCCGAACGACCAGCCGCGCACCCCGACCCGGGACAGGTCCAGGTCCGGGTGCTTGTCGGCGAGCGCGGTCAGCGCCTCCACCTGGTCGAGGAGGATCACGTCGGCGACCCGCCGGTGGATGGCCTTCTCGAACGACGGCGCGATGCCGGGCGTACCCCGGTTGTCGATCACCACCACCGCGAAGCCGGCGTCGGCCCACCACTGCCGTTCCAGCCAGGCCGCGCGGGTGGCGACCACCTCCTGGTGCCCCGGCCCGCCGTACACGTCGAGCAGCACCGGCAGCCGTCGGCCGGTGACGTGGTTGTCCGGGTAGAGCACGGCCGACGGCAGGCGCCGGTCGGTGACCCGTTCCAGCAGCGGCAGCGGGGAGTAGCGGGGCGTCGCCGCCAGCGACCGGAGCACGGCCACCTCGCGGTCGCCCTGCCGGACCGTCCACCGTACGCCCGCGTGGTCGAGCGAGGCGACGCCGACGACCAGCACGTCCCCGCCGACCGCGCCGTGGTGCCAGCCCGCGTCGCTGGTCAGCCGGCGGGCGTCGACACCGCCGCCGATGCTGGTGCGTACCCGGAACAGGTGCTGCTCGCTCGGCTCGCCGTCGCTCGCCTCCACCAGCAGGTCCGCCGGCCCGGTGCCGGTGGCCAGCCGGCCCACCACCCGGCGCACGTACAGCGAGGGCGGGGTGAGCAGGGTGCCGTCGGCGAAGAGGCACCGGGCGTCGTACCCGTCGTGGGCGAGTTCGCCGCCGACCAGCACCCGGCCGTCGGGCAGGTGCGCGGGCGTACCGGCGATCGGCTCCACCCAGCGCGGGTCGGCCAACTCGGCGTGCACCTGCGTCTCGCCGGTACGGGGGTCGACGGCGAGCACCAGCCCGTGCTGCTGCGAGCGGCGCAGCACGGTGATCAGCGGGGCGCCCTCGGCCCAGCGCACCGCGGTCAGGTACGGGTAGGTCTCCCGGTCCCAGTGCACGTCCACCCAGCCGCCGTCGAGGTCCAGCAGGTGCAGGCTGACCTCCGCGTTGGGTCCGCCGGCCACCGGGTACGCGACGCTGACCGGCGGGCTCGCCGGCTGCGCCGGATCGTGCAGGTGCCAGCGGGGCAGCCGGGACTCGTCGACCCGGGCGGCCAGCACCGACCGGCCGTCCGGCGCCCACCAGTAGCCCCGGTGCCGGTCGAACTCCTCCGCCGCGATGTGCTCGGCCAGCCCCCACAGCACTCCGGAGTCCTCGCCGGCCAGGATCGTGTCGGTGCCGTCGGAGTCGACGACCCGCAGCTCGCCCCGGCGTACCCCCTCGGCGGCGTCGGTGACGTACGCGAGCCGTTGGCCGCTCGGGTCCGGCCGGGGGTCGAGCACCGGGCCGGCGGCCGGTACCTCGATCACGTCGCCGTGCACCAGGTCGGCCCGGAAGAGGCGGCCGGCCAGCGCGAACACCGCGACCCGACCGGCGGCGTCCAGGGCGTACGCGCCGATGCCGGCGGCGGAGAGCCGCAGCCGTTCCCGTCGGGCCCGCTCGCCGGGGCTGAGCGCGGCCGGGTCGGCGTCGCCGAGCAGCGTGGCCGGGTCGGCGACCAGCCGTTCCTCGCCGCTCGCCACGTCCAGTTGCCAGAGCGCGTCGGCCGGGTCCTCCGGCCCGGCGGAACGGAGGAAGACCACCCGGTCGCCGTCGTCGGCCACGGAGACGGCGCGCGGCGCCCCGTGGCTGAACCGGCGGGTGCGGGCGGCCAGCTCGGGAAAGTCCACAGGCCAGATGGTAGGCGGCGGCCGAGCGCGATGTGCCGGACCCGGGCGGACGCGTCAGGACTGATCGGCGAGAACCGCCGGTTAGAGTGACCCTCGTGACGACGCTGCCCGACCGCCGCCTGTTGCTGGTCCACGCGCACCCCGACGACGAGTCCATCGGCACCGGTTCGACCATGGCGCACTACGCCGCCACCGGGGCCCACGTCACCCTGGTCACCTGCACACTCGGCGAGGAGGGCGAGATCCACGTGCCGGAGTTGGCCGGGCTCGCCGCCGCCGAGGCCGACCAGCTCGGCGGGTACCGGATCGCCGAGCTGGCCGCCGCCTGCGCCGAGCTGGGCGTGACCGACCACCGGTTCCTCGGCGGCGCCGGACGCTACCGCGACTCGGGCATGATGGGCCTTTCCACCAACGACCACCCGCGCGCCTTCTGGCAGGCCGACCTGGACGAGGCCGCCGGACACCTGCTGCAGGTGATCCGGGAGGTACGCCCGCAGGTGGTGATCACCTACGACGGGAACGGCTTCTACGGCCACCCCGACCACATCCAGGCGCACCGGGTGGCGATGCGGGCCGTCGAGCTGGCCGCCGCCGAGGGGATCGCCCCGGCGAAGGTCTACTGGACGGCGATGCCGCAGAGCGTCCTGGAGGCCGGGATGACGCACTTCGAGGAGTCGACGGACAACCCCTTCGCCGGCATCGCCCACGCCACTGACCTGCCATTCTGCACGCCCGACAGGGACATCGCGGCGCGGGTCGACGCGACCGAGCAGCACGCCGCGAAGGAGGCGGCGATGCGGGCGCACGCCACCCAGATCCCGGCCACCTCGTGGCTCTATTCGATCGCCGGCAACTTCGGCGCCGAGTTCATGGGCGTGGAGTACTTCACCCTCGCGGTGGGTGCCAAGGGGCCGGGCAGCGGCCCGTACGGCTGGGAGTCGGATCTGTTCGCCGGGCTGGAGACCGCCGACGACCCGGATCGCACACCGGTCGGTACGGCCGGTCTCCGGTGACCGTGCCCGCCGCGATGTCGGTCGCCCCGCCGGAACACCAGTCGCCACCGCCCGCGCGGGCCTGGCGGCGGCCGGTCGACATCGGCCTGCGGGCGCTCGGCGGGCTGGTCGCCCTGGTCGCCGGGGCGGTGACGGCGGTGCTGGAGCTGCTGCTCGCCCCGCTGCGGGTCGGCGGGTACCTGGTCGGGGTGGCGGTGCTGGTGGCCGTGCTCGCGAACATCGTGCTGAGCTGGTTCGCCATGGAGACGGTGGGGTCCCGGTGGGCGGTGGTGTTGCCGGCGCTGCCGTGGGTCGTGATCATGGTGGCTGCCGCCGACCGGACCACCGAGGGCGACGTGCTGCTGATCGGCAACTGGGTGGGGCTCCTGGTGGTGGTGGCCGGTTCGATGACCTTCGCGGTGATGGCGTTCCGGTCGATCCTCGCGCCGAACCCGCCGTCCAGGCGGTACTGACGCCACGCCGTCTCGGGTGATAGACATTCCTGCCAGGAGGCCCGCCACCGGGGCGGGCGGTACGGCGGGAGGCGTGCGATGGGGCAGCGGTGGCGCGCGATCGGAATGCTCGCGATCGCGTTGTTCGCGGTCAACGTGGTCGCCCGACTGGTGATCCGGTTCGGCTTCGACGGTGACGAGGCCGCCGCCGACCGGGTGACCCTCGGGATGTTCGCGGTGATCGGGTTGATCCTGGCCGGGGTCGCCTACTCCTGGGGCCGGTCGCGTCCGGTGGCCCAGTGGGGCGCCGAGGTGGCCGGTGCGATCGGCATCGCGCTCGCGCTGACCATGTTCGTCGGACCGCTGCTGGTCGGCCGCAGCCCGTTCGCCGACGGCAGCGCCACGTTCTTCTGGCAGGTCGTGCTCTACCTCGGCGCGACCACCGTCGGCACGATCCTCGGCTACCTGGTGCTCACCACGCTGGGCCGCGACCACCGCTCGCAGAGCCTCCAGGAGTACGCCGAGAGCGGCGCCGCCAAGCCGCGCCGCAACGTGCGTCGCTGACCGGGTACGCCCGGCACGGGTCGCGCCGTCAGCTCGGGGCGACCCGGCTCCGGTAGGTGTGGTGGGTGGTGAAGCCCAGCGTGCGGTAGAGCGTCACGGCGGGCGCGTTGCGCTGCTCGACCTGGAGGAAGACGTCGGTGGCGCCGGCCCTGCCGGCCCACCCGGCGAGCGCGCCGATCACGGCGACGGCCACCCCTGCGCGGCGGGCCTCGGGCAGCACCTCGATCAGGGACAGACCCAGCCAGCGACCCGCGCCGGTGACCGTGCCCCGACCGACCCCGACCAGCGTGTCCCCGTCGTACGCGTGCGCGAAGCGGACCTGTCCGACGGCGGTGAGCACGTGCCGGGCCGCGTCCGGTAGCCCGCCCTTGCGGCCGACGGTCACCGTGAGCCAGTCCTCCGACGGCGCGGCGGTCAGCTCGACGGCGGGTGCGGCGGCCGTGGCCGCGCGGGCCACCCGGCCGCCGGGTGCGGTGAGGTCGGCCAGCGGCACGGTCTGCACCAGCACCAGTGGGCGGCTGTCCCAGCCGCGCAGGTCGAGTTCGGCGCCGACCGGGGCGGCCAGCGGCAACGGCGTGTTGACGATCGCCGGCCGGCCCCGTTCGGCGTACCAGCGTTCGACCGCGTCGAGTGCGGCCGGCAGCGGACGGTCGGGGTCGCCGACCGGCAGCGCGGAGTTGGCCCGACCGGTCCAGCCGTCGGCGGAGCGCAGCAGCCAGTCGCCGAGCCGACCCCGGACGGGCGCCGGCCACGCCTCTTCGGCGGCGAGTTCCAGCTCGACCACGGCGTCGGCGGTGGGCCGGCGGGTCGGCGGGACCCGTTTGGCGCGGTGCACCTCGGCGATCGGCACGCGCAGCCGACCCTGCCGGGTGGTCATCTCCAGATGGGTCTCGGTCAGCTCGACCAGCTCGCCGAGGGCGTCGGAGAACACCGGCCGACCGGCGCGTGAGCCCACGATCCGCCGGACCACGATCCGGTGTCCCACATCCTGCTCTTGGAGCACGATCGACCTCCTCCCTGGCGAGATACTAGGCTCTTACCGTCGCGGGTGATCGCGACGAGTCTTGCGGAGGAGAAGACCGGTGACCTACATCATCGCCGAGCCGTGCGTGGATGTGCTCGACAAGGCATGCATCGAGGAGTGCCCGGTCGACTGCATTTACGAGGGCAACCGGATGCTCTACATCCACCCCGACGAGTGTGTCGACTGTGGTGCCTGTGAGCCTGTGTGCCCGGTCGAGGCGATCTTCTACGAGGACGACGTCCCCGAGCAGTGGAAGGACTACACCGGCGCCAACTACGAGTTCTTCGAGGACCTGGGCTCGCCCGGGGGCGCCTCCAAGATCGGCAAGGTGGAGAAGGACGCGACCTTCGTCGCCGCGCAGCCGCCGCGCGGCGAGGGACACTGAACGCCCCCGCGCCGGTCTCGGCGCGGCTGCCCGAGTTCACCTGGGACACGCTGGACGCTGCGGCGACCCTGGCCGCGGCGCATCCGGACGGCCTGATCAACCTCTCCATGGGTACGCCGGTCGATCCGGTGCCGGAGGTGATCCGGCGTGCCCTGGCCGATGCGTCGGACGCACCGGGGTACCCGCTCACCGCCGGTACCCCGGCCCTGCGTGCGGCGATCACGGCCTGGGTGGCCCGGTCCTGCGGTGCCGACGTCGACGGGTTCGGGGTGCTGCCGACGATCGGGTCGAAGGAGCTGGTCGCCTGGTTGCCGACCCTGCTGGGGGTGGGGCCGGGTGACGTCGTGGTGGTGCCGTCGGTGGCCTACCCCACCTACGAGGACGGGGCCCGGCTGGCCGGGGCCACCACGGTCCGCGCCGACTCGCTGACCGCGGTCGGTCCGACCTCCCGGGTGCGCCTGGTCTGGGTCAACTCGCCGGGCAACCCGACCGGTCGGGTGCTGCCCGCCGCCCACCTGCGCAAGGTGGTGGACTGGGCGCGGGAGCGTGGCGCGGTGGTCGCCAGCGACGAGTGCTACCTGCCGCTGGGCTGGGACGCCGAGCCGGTCTCGGTGCTCTCGCCGGAGGTCTGTGGCGGTTCGTACGACTCGGTGCTGGCCGTGCACTCGCTCTCCAAGCGGTCCAACCTCGCCGGGTACCGGGCGGGTTTCGTGGCCGGCGCCCCCGCCCTGGTGGCTGAGCTTCTCAAGATCCGCAAGCACGCGGGGATGATCGTGCCCAAGCCGGTGCAGGCGGCGATGGTGGCCGCGCTGCACGACGAGGAGCACGCCACCGTGCAGCGGGAGCGTTACCGGGCGCGTCGGGAGGTCCTGCGGGCCGCGTTCACCGGGGCCGGGTTCACCGTCACGCACTCCGAGGCGGGGCTCTACCTGTGGTTGACCCGGGGCGAGGACTGCTGGGACACGGTCGACTGGCTGGCTCGGCGCGGCATCCTGGTCGCCGCCGGTGACTTCTACGGACCCACCGCCGGGCAGTACGTCCGGGTGGCGCTGACCGAGTCCGACGAGCGGGTCGCCGCCGTCGCCACCCGCCTCGCCGGACCCTGATGCGGGCGGCGGTGCTCGGCACCGGCCTGATCGGCGGTTCGGTGCTGCTCCGGCTGCACGCGGCCGGGCTGGACGTGACGGGCTGGGATCCGGACGACGCGACCCGTCGCCAGGCCCGGCTGGCCGGCGTACCCACTGCGGAGCGGCTGGCCGACGCGGTGGCCGGCCGGGACGTGGTCTTCCTCGGCGGGCCGCTGCCGACCCTGCCGGCGACCCTGGTCAAGGTGGCCGCGGCGACCGCCCCGGACTGCCTGCTCACCGACGTGGGCAGCACCAAGGCCGAGCTGGCCGCCTTCGCCGCCGCCCGGGGCCTGACCCACCGGTTCGTGCCCGGCCATCCGATGGCCGGCACCGACCGGGCCGGTCTCGGCGCGGCCCGGCCGGAGCTGTTCGCCGGCGCCGCCTGGGTGCTCTGTCCCGCGCCGGACGGGTTGGTCGCGTTCCGCCGGCTGGCCGCCCTGGTCACCGAGGTGATCGGAGCCCGGGTCGTGCCGATGGCGGCGGACCGGCACGACGCCGTGGCCGCGCTCTCCTCGCACGTGCCGCACCTGCTCGCCGGTGCCCTGGCCGGGGCGGCCCAGCGCTCGCCGCTGCGCGACGCCGTGCTCACCCTGGCCGCCGGCAGCTTCCGCGACGGCACCCGGGTCGCCGGCACCCCGGCCCCGCGCACCGCGAACATGCTGCGCGGCAACCGCGACCAGGTGCTCGCCGCCCTGGCCGAGGTCACCGCCTATCTGGACGAGTTGGCGCACGCGCTGCGGGCCGGTGACGGCGACACGCTCACCGCCCGCTACGCCGAGGCGGGCGCCGCCCGCGTCGCGCTCGCCGGTCGGCCGTACCAGCGGACGGTCCGCCCGTTCCCGGTCGACGGCGAGGCGGCCGACGAGGTCGCCTGGCTGACCGGGCTGGGCGCGTCGGGCGGTCACCTCAGCGGGTGCCAGGTCACCGGCGAGGCGGTCTTCTACACCGCCCGGCTCCCACAGGCTGGTTGAGGCGTCGCCGAGCCACCGGCCGGGACGCATCGGTGGGCGTGGTGAGCAAGCCGCCGCTAGGGTGAGGGCATGGTGGACGGACCGGTGGTGACCGTACGCGGCGAGGCGTACCGGGAAGTCGCTCCGGAGGAGGCCCGGTTCACGGTCACCGCGCTCGCGCGCGACCGGGACCGCGAGCCCACGCTGACCCGGCTGGCCGAGCGGGCCGCCGCGGTCCGGGTGCTGCTCGACTCGTATGGGCCGACGATCGACCGCCGGGAGACCGGCGACCTGCGGGTGCGGCCCGAGACGCGGCGCTCCGGCGAGCGGGTGGTGGCCTGGCACGGCTCGGTGGTGACGACGGTGGCGGTCAGCGACTTCACCGCGCTCGGCGAGCTGATGTTGCGCCTGGCCGACCAGGACCAGGTCGCGGTCGCGGGGCCCTGGTGGTCGCTGCGGCCGGACAGCCCGGCCTTCCGGGAGGCCCGGCACGCCGCGATCGCCGATGCCCTGCTGCGCGCCCGCGAGTACGCCGAGGCACTCGACGCGCAGGTCACCGACCTGATCGAGCTAGCTGACGAGGGCGGCGGGCAGCCGATGATGGCGCGGATGGCGTTCGACACCGGTGGGGTCGAGTCGACCACCCCGCCGGAGTTGGTGCTCGACCCGCAACCACAGTCGGTGCACGCGGCGGTGCGGGCCCGGTTCGCGATCAGCCGGCCGGTCCTGTCCTGATGACCGAGGCCCGGGTGCCGCCCGTCGACGATCTGGTGCGACGGGCCCGCAAGGGGTCGATCGACACCTTCGACCTAGCCGACCCCCCGGCGGGGTGACGGCACGGCCCGACGCAGCATCCACGCCACCCGGGACCGTTCCCGCTGGAACTCGACCGCCTCCGGGTAGCCGCTGTGGCTGCGGATCGGTGGGTCGGCCACCTCGCCGTCGCTCGGGTGCAGCGCCTCCGGGTCGGTGACCGCGATGTCGCGTTCCCCGGCGGTGACCGGCCAGCCGAGCGGGTCGGTGTCCCGCCAGAAGTTCGTCCACCGGGTTCCGGCCGAGGGGCGGGTCAGTGCCCGGGTCAGCACCGGCAGCCGGTCCGGCCCGAAGTACGCCGGAAAGATCCGGCCGTAGAGCCGGGTGAGCTGACACCCGTAGGTGAAGAACCAGATCCGTTGCCGCCAGCGCTGCGGTAGCTGGAGGATCACGGCGGTGCAGATGACCGTGCCCTGGCTGTGTCCGGAGAGGATGATGCCGTCCACCCGGCGGGGGTCGTGTTCGGTCAGGGAGAGCAGTCCGGCGGTGCGGGTGAGCAGTTCCGGTACGGCCCGTTCGGCATAGCTCGGTGGCGCGAGCGGGTGCGCGGCGCGGGGCCAGAACGTGCCCACGTCCCAGACCACGCCGACCGACCGCCGGACCGTGTCGTTGCGGTAGACCAGCAGGCCGATGGAGGCGATCGCCAGCGGCAGCCAGCCGAGCAGCCGGTCGCCGACGTCGCCGACGACCGCGACCACGGCGCCGGTGGTGACCGAGCCGAGGTCGTGCGGGCGGGCGGGGGAGAGGACAGCCATGCAGCCGAGCGCGGCCAGCGTCCCCGCGCTGCCCGCGTACCATCCGACCAGCCGCAGCGCGTGTTCGCCGACCAGGCGGTGCAGGGCCTGGTGGGTGCTCACGTCCCGGGCGCGACGCAGGTCGTGCGCGGAGAGGCCGCCGCGTGCGCGCAGCTCGGCGTACTCCTGTCGGCGCAGCCGGCGGAACAGCACCACGGCACGGACCAGGACCAGGGCGAGCAGGAGCAGTGCCATGCCGAAGACCAGACCGGACCAGGTGACCGGGGCCGGCGGCACCACCAGGGGCCGCCCGCTGTCGGTGGCGTCGCGGTTGAGCAGGTCGCTGACCCAGTAGAGGAGGCCGGTGCTGTACGCGAGGCAGAGCAGCCAGCCGAATCCGGCGATGACGGCCGGGCCGCGACCACGCCAGGCCAGGTCGGTGTACGGCCCGAGGGGCTGTTTGACCCCGCTGGGCCGGGTACGCGGCAGCAGCAGGCCGATCGCGGCGAAGACCAGCAGGGCCGGGACGACCTGCCACACCTGAAGCGGCGCCGGCGGCAGGAACGGCAACCAGCCGTGGCACCAGGCGGCGCCCACGGTGATCAGCACTGCCGCGACGGCCGGCGCGGCGCCGCCGCGCCGCCCGGAGCGGGCGGTCGCGCCGATGGCGATGAGCAGCAGGAGTTGGCCCGTGCCCAGCCAGGCCAGTACCCGGTCGAAGCCGGGTAGCGACCGGTCCTCCCGGCAGCCCGGCAGTGACGACACGTCGCCGCAGCCGGCGGGCGGACGCAGGGTGGCCAGGTACGCCGCCCCGCCTCCGCTGTCGGGCAGCATCAGCACCAGGACGGTGCCGGCCAGCCCGAGGCCGGTGAGGACGATGACGGTGACGCTCCACGGGCCGAGCGGCGTCGCACCGTCGCGCCGGGTCAGGAACGGGCGGCCGACGGCCACCACCGTGATCACGATGACCGCGACGAGCAGCGCCACGGTGGGCCAGGCGACGATCGCCAGTGTCCCCTGTGGTGGGTGGAGCGCGAGGGTGGTGCCGAGCGGGACGGCCGCCGCCGCCACCGTACCGGTGCACAGGTGCAGGACCGCGGCGCGGCGGAGCTGCCCCTCGCCCCACCAGAAGGTGGGATCTTCGAGCGGGTTGGCGAGCGGGCCACGGGGTGGCTCGGGTGGAGGCGGTGGCTCCAGTCCGGGCTGACCGTCGGGCAGGTCGGCGTCGGCCGGGCCGGGTGGCTGGCGTACCGGCGGGTCGGTCGGGTCGGCGGGCATGACCGCCTCGTACTGGTAGGTCCGCCAGGCGACCAGGCCGAGCACCACGATCAGGGCGAGCGGCACGAGCAGCCCGACCGCGAGCGCCCGGCCACCCCGCTGCCACCAGGGGTCGGCGAGGAACTGCCAGGGCCCCGGGATCCGGTTCAGGCAACTCGCGTCGACGCACTGCCAGCCGATCAGGTCGACACCGACGCCGGTCAGCGCCAGCACGGGCGTGGCGGTCAGCGTCAGGCAGAACAGCCGGATCAGCCAGGCGGTGATGCCGGACCGGCTGGCGAACCGTTCCCTGGTCGGATCGGCCGGGATACCGGGCCGGGCATGCAACGCCACGTTGGCCAGGGTGAAGGGCAGCAGCAGCGTCCACAGGGCCCGCTCCACGTCGCGCGCGGTCCGCGCGCCCGAGGTCAACTGCCCCCAGCTGTACGCCTCGACCACGATCGGGTCGACCGGGGAGGTGCTGGCGGAGCGGTAGAAACCGGTGACCGGCCCGCCGGCGACCAGTTGCGGCGGAGGCGGCTCGATGCCCGGCTCGGTCGGCACGCCCAGGGTCTCGACAGGCGGAGTGTTCGACACGCCGTGTACGCGCAGTTCGAGGATCCGACCGCTCATGGCAAGCCTCCCGGTGACGACTCTGTAACCCAGAGTGCCTGAATGCTGGTGGGAGTGCCATCCACCGCGAGGATGTTTCCGCAGGTAGAAACGTTTTCGTGGTCGGTGTGCGGCGGTGGATCCGGTCCGGACGGTGACGGAGCGTGCGGTGTGGTCGGTGGTCCGCTCAGGTGCCGCACCTGCGATCCGGGCCGTTCTCCGCGCGGTGCGACGCGGCCCTGGAAATGTTAGGAGGGGTCCCCTGCTATGCACGAGGCGATAGCAGGGGACCCCTCCTTTCACGAACCTCAGTCGTTGGCGTGTAGGGCGGCGTTCAGGGTGACGCCCTGACCGGTACGCGGCCGGGCCTCCAGCCCACCGGTGATCGAGTTGCGCCAGAACAGCAGCCCGTCGACCCCGGACAGCTCGCGGGCCTTGACCACCCGGCCGTCCGGCAGGGCGAGCTTCGAGGCGGCGGTGATGTAGCACCCCGCCTCCACCACGCAGTCGTCGCCCAACGAGATGCCGACACCGGCGTTCGCCCCGATCAGGCTGCGCTCGCCGATGCGTACCTTGTCGGTGCCGCCGCCGGACAGGGTGCCCATGATGGAGGCGCCGCCGCCGATGTCGGAACCGTCACCGACCACCACGCCCTGCACGATCCGGCCCTCGACCATGGAGGTACCGAGCGTGCCGGCGTTGAAGTTGACGAAGCCCTCGTGCATCACGGTGGTGCCGGAGGCGAGGTGGGCACCGAGGCGGACCCGGTCGGCGTCGGCGATCCGGACGCCCGAGGGCACCACGTAGTCGGTCATCCGGGGGAACTTGTCCACCCCGTACACGGCCAGGTGGCGGCCGGCGGCCCGCTCGATGACGCGCAGCTCGTCGACCCGCTCCGGCGGGCACGGCCCGGCGGAGGTCCAGGCCACGTTGGCCAGCTTGCCGAAGACGCCGTCGAGGTTGAGCTCGTTGGGCCGCACCAGGCGGTGGGAGAGCAGGTGCAGTCGCAGGTACGCGTCACTGGCGTCCTTGATCGGGTCGTCCAGCGAGCCGATCACGGTGACCACCTGGACGGTACGCAGACCCGGCAGGGCCCGGTCGCCGATCGCGCCCGGCGGCAGGTCCAGCACGTCGGCCTGGTCCTCGCCGGGGACCAGCGGCAGCTCGCCGAGGCCCAGTTTGCCGGTCGGATACCAGGTGTCGAGCACCTGGTCGTCGGCGGTCACGGTGGCCAGGCCGATGCCCCACGCGGATTCTGTGGACGTCACTTACTCACCTCTCGTTCGCATGCTGCGCTGGCTGCTGCTCGCGACTGCGGGGTGGGCGAGCTCACTCCTCACGCTTCGCCGGAGGGCTCGCGGGCTCGCGTCTCGCGGTCGCCGGTTGTGACGGTACCGTGCGGACCATGGAGAACCCGCTTACCCCCGAGGTCCTCGCCGATCCGGTGGCGTTGACCCGCGCCCTGGTCGACATCGAGTCGGTCTCGCTCAACGAGAAGGCCATCGCCGACTGCGTCGAGGAGGTGCTGCGGAAGCTGCCCCACCTGGCCACCTACCGGCACGGGAACACGGTGATGGCGCGTACCGACCTGGGGCGGGCGTCCCGGGTGGTGTTGGCCGGTCATCTGGACACGGTGCCGTTGAACAACAACTTCCCGTCCACGCTGCGCGGCGACCTGATGTACGGCTGCGGCACCTCGGACATGAAGTCCGGGGTGGCCTTCGCCCTGCACCTCGCGGCCACCCTGCCCGACCCGCGCTACGACGTGACGTACTTCTTCTACGAGGCCGAGGAGATCGAGTCCCGGTACAACGGCCTGCGGCTGGTGGCCGAGGCGTACCCGGAGTGGTTGACGGCCGACTTCGCCCTGCTGCTCGAACCGACGCACGGAATCGTGGAGGCGGGCTGCCAGGGCACGATGCGGGCGACGGTGGTCACCACCGGCGTACGGGCCCACTCCGCTCGCGCCTGGCACGGGGTGAACGCGGTGCACAGCGCCGGTGAGGTGCTGCGACGGCTGTCGGAGTACCAGGCGCGACGGGTCGCCATCGACGGGTGCGACTACCGCGAGGGCATGAACGCGGTGCGGATCAACGGTGGGGTGGCCGGCAACGTGGTGCCGGACCGGTGCGAGATCGAGGTCAACTACCGTTTCGCGCCGGACCGTACGCCCGCCGAGGCGGAGGCGCATCTGCGCGAGGTGCTCGCCGGGTACGAAATGACGGTGACCGACTGCGCGTCCGGCGCGCTTCCCGGGCTGGAGGCTCCGCCCGCCCAGGAGTTCCTGGCGGCGGTGGGTGCCGCGCCGATCGGCAAGCTGGGGTGGACCGACGTGGCCTGCTTCGCGGCCATGGGGATCCCGGCGCTCAACTTCGGTCCGGGCGATCCCAACCTCGCCCACCATCCGGACGAGCACGTCGAGATCGGCAAGATCCGTGACGGGGCCGCCACGCTGTACCGCTGGCTCGCCCCCGCCTGAGCCGCCGGGCTTCCGCATCCGGTGGTGCGGGCGGCGGCATGCGTACGCCTCGCCGCCCGTGCGACCGGCGCGGGGCGAGGCGCGGTCGTGCTCAGACGCGGGTGAGCGTCGCGTCGGGAGCGGGCTCTGCAGGAGGTTCCGGCGGGTTCTCCAGCAGGCGGGTACGGCGGCGCTCGGCCACCACGTCGCGGATGCGCCGTTGCATCTGGCGCCTCATCCGGATCCGTTCGTTGCTACTGATCACGCTGTCTCCTCCCCCGAAGCCTGCGCGCCGGGGCATACCCGGTATGTGAATAGTAAGACGTACGGGAAAGCGAATTGGTTGCACAAGATCACGAAGTGTTTGCCGGGCTCCCAGGCCGAACTCCACTACGGTTGCTCCCATGACTCAGAGCAACCGCCGCGAACCAGGACGGGAGCGGCACCGCGGCGCCGTCACACTGCGCCGCCAGGCGATCACCACCAGCACGGCGGACCAGCGGCTGCTGGATTCGCGGGCCCGCGCGGACTGGAAGACCAAGGACGCCTGGCGGGCGCTACGCATACTCTCCGAATTCGTCGAGGGCTTCGACACCCTCGCCGACCTGCCGCCCGCGGTCAGCGTCTTCGGTAGCGCCCGGAGCAAGCCGGACAGCCCGGAGTGTCAGCTCGCCGAGGCGCTCGGCGCGGCCCTGGCCCGGGCCGGCTACGCCGTGATTACCGGAGGGGGGCCCGGCGTGATGGAGGCGGCCAACCGGGGCGCGAGCGAGGCCGGTGGGCAGTCCGTCGGCCTCGGCATCGAACTCCCCTTCGAGCAGGGCATCAACGAGTGGGTCGACCTGGCCATCGACTTCCGCTACTTCTTCGCCCGCAAGACCATGTTCGTCAAGTACGCCCAGGCGTTCGTCGTGCTGCCCGGCGGCTTCGGCACCATGGACGAGCTGTTCGAGGCGCTCACCCTGGTGCAGACCGGCAAGGTCACCCGGTTCCCGGTGGTGCTGATGGGCACCGAGTACTGGCAGGGGCTGCTCGACTGGCTGCGCGACACGATGGCCGCCGAGGGCAAGATCGGACCGGTCGACCTGGAGCTGATCTGCGTCACCGACGACGTCGCGGCGGCCGTCCGGCACATCGTGGAGGCCGAGGCGGCGCTCAACACGGAGCAGGAGGCGGTACGCGCGGACGCGGTCGCCCGTACCGCGGCGGACCAGCAGGCGGCGGCCGAACTGGCTGAGCAGGCCGAGCAGACGGAGCGCTGAGGTGGCCGCGATCTGCGTGTTCTGCGCCTCGTCCCGCACGCTGGACCAGCGGTGGCTCGACCTGGCCGAGGCCACCGGCGCGGAACTCGCCCGACGGGGCCACACGGTGGTCAGCGGCGGCGGCTGTGTCGGAATGATGGGCGCACTTGTCGAAGGGGCCCGCGCGGCCGGCGGTCGGACGGTCGGAATCATCCCGCAGGCGCTGGTCGACCTGGAGGTCGCCGACCTCGCCTCCGACGAACTGGTGATCACCGATTCGATGGCCAGCCGCAAGATCCTCATGGTCGAGAAGTCGGACGCGTTCCTCACCCTGCCCGGTGGGCTGGGCACCCTCGACGAACTCTTCGAGGTCTGGACCACCGCCACCCTGGCCCTGCACCGCAAGCCGACGGTGGTGGTGGACACCGACGGCTTCTACACCCCGTTGCTGGACTGGCTGCGCGCGGTCACCGACCAGAACTTCCTCAAGCCCGCCGGCTTCGATCTCGTGCAGGTCGCCGACACCGTCCCCACCGCCCTCGACCTCATCGAGGCAACCCTCACCTGACGGCCCAGCGCGGCTGTCATCGGCTCGCGCTGCTGCCGGCTCGCGTGGGCTGTCGGCGGGTGTGTGCTGGGGCGCTGGCGGGTGTGGCGCGTCGGGGAGTGTCGCAGGGCCGTGATGGGATGGCGGGATGCAGGCGTACCGGTTGGTGCGTCGGCCCGCCGGGCCGACCCAGGTCACGGCCGCACCGGCGCCCGGCACGGAGGACGGTGCGGCGGATCCTTGGCAGGCCGAGGTCGTCGCGCACACCGACGGGCCGATGCTCGTCCTCGGCGGACCGGGCACCGGGAAGACCCGCACCCTCGTCGAGGCGGTGGCCGCCCGGGTCGAGGAGGGGGTCGACCCGGAGCGCGTCCTGGTGCTCACCTTCAGTCGGCGGGGCGCCGCCGACCTGCGGCACCGGATCGAGGCACGGATCGCCGCGAACGGCCGGCGGGTGGTGCGCGAGCCGTTGGTGCGTACCTTCCCGGCATACGCCTTCGGGCTGTTGCGGCGGGCCGCCGCCGAGCGGGGTGAGCCGTCGCCCCGGCTGCTCACCGGCCCGGAGCAGGATCTGATCATCCGCGAGTTGCTGGACGTGGTGGGCGAGGAGCCCGGCGACGGGCCGGTCGGCTGGCCGGAGGAGCTGCGTCCGGCGCTGCGTACCCGGGCGTTCGCCGCCCAGCTTCGTGACCTGTTGATGCGGGCGGCGGAGCGGGGGGTCGGCCCGGTCGAGCTGGCCCGGCTCGGCGAGCGGCTCGGCCGCGCCGACTGGCCGGCCGCCGCCCGCTTCCTGCGCGAGTACGTCGCGGTGCTGGCGCTACGGGACGTCGCCAACCGGGGCTCGGTCGCGTACGACCCGGCGGAGCTGGTCCGGGCCGCCACCGGTCTGTTGCGTGACGACGCCGAGGTGCTGGCGTCCGAGCGGCGCCGCCTGGCGTACGTCTACGTCGACGAGCTCGCCGACACCGATCCTGCCCAGCTCGACCTGCTGGACACGGTCGCCGGGGGCGGCACGCCGCTGGTCGCCTTCGCCGACCCCGACTCCTCCACCTACGCCTTCCGAGGTGCCGACCCGCACGGGGTGCCGGCGTTCCCGCACCGGTTCCGCACCGCCTCCGGGGCACCGGCCGCACAGGTGCTGCTGGCCACCAGCTACCGCGCGGGGGAGCGGCTGCTCGACACCGCCTCCCGGCTGGCCCGGCGGCTGCGCGGCCCGGCGGCACACCGCCGGCTGAGCCCGCTGCCCGACACCCCGCCGGGCACCGTCGAGGTACGCACCTTCCGCTCGGCCACCAGTGAGGCGGCCTGGCTGGCGCACGCGCTGCGCGAGGCGCACCTGCTCGGCGGTGTGCCGTGGGCCGGGATGGCGGTGCTGGTCCGTTCCACCGGCCGGCAACTGCCCGGGCTGCGCCGGGCGCTGCACGCCGCCGGCGTACCGACCGTGGTGCACGGTGAGGACCTGCCGCTGCACCTGCAACCGGCGGTCGCGCCGTTGCTGCTGCTGTTGCGCTGCGCGTTGGAGCCGGAGCGGCTGGACGAGGAGGCGGCCGTGGCGCTGCTGCACTCGCCGCTCGGCGGTGCCGATCCGCTTGCCGAGCGGCGGCTGCGGCAGGGCCTGCGTGCGCTCGCTCTGGCCGGCGGTGACCGGCGGCCCTCCGGTGAGCTGATCGTCGAGGCGCTGCGCGACCCGGCCGAGCTGGCCGGGGTGGAGCGGCGCTGGGCCGAGCCGGCGCAGACGGTGGCCGGGTTGTTGGCGGTGGCTCGGGAGACGGCCGGCCGACCGGGTGCAGGCGTCGAGGACGTCCTCTGGGCGGTGTGGCAGGCCAGCGGGCTGGCCGAGCTGTGGTCCGCCGCGCTGGCCCGGGGCCCGGCCGTGGCCGGCGAGGGGGACCTGGCGCGGCGGCGTCGGGCCGAGGCGGCCGACCGGCACCTGGACGCCGTGCTGGTGCTCTTCGACGCCGCCGCCCGGTTCACCGACCGGTTGCCGGGCGCGCGTACCGAGGTCTTCCTCGACCATGTGCTCGGCCAGGAGTTGCCCGCCGACACGCTCGCCTCGTCCGCGGACCGGGGCGACGCCGTGCGGCTGCTCACCGCGCACGCCGCCAAGGGCCTGGAATGGGATCTGGTCGCCGTCGCCGGGGTGCAGGAGGGCGTCTGGCCGGACCTGCGGTTACGCGGCAGCCTGCTCGGCTCGGAACGGCTGGTCGACGTGGTGACCGGTCGGGCGGACGGCGCCGGGGAGGTCGCCACCCTGGTCGGCCAGACCTCCGCGCTGCTCGACGAGGAGCGGCGGCTGTTCCACGTCGCGGTGACCCGGGCCCGGCGGCGACTCCTGGTCAGCGCGGTCGCCTCGGCGGCCGTCGGTGGCGACGACCACGAGGAACAGCCCAGCCGCTTCCTCTACGAACTCGGACCCACCGACCCACCGGGCCCGGACGGCGATGACCAGGACGATGCCCCGGAGCCGGACGACGGGGGTGGGCCGCAGACGCTGCCGTTGAGTAGGCCGCCCCGGGCACTGACCCTGCCCGCGCTGGTGGCGGAGCTGCGCACCGCGGTGGCCGACCCGGCGGCGTCGACCGCCCGGCGGCGGGCGGCGGCGACCGAGCTGGCCCGCCTGGCCGCTGCCGGGGTCTCGGGCGCGCACCCGGACGACTGGTGGGGACTGCGACCGCTCTCGGACGACCGGCCCCTGGTGGACGAGGGGGAGCCGGTCCGGGTGACCCCGTCGGCGATGGAGAGCGCGCTGCGGTGCAGCCTGCGGTGGCTGCTGGAACGGCACGGCGGGAGCCCGCCGGCCAGTGCCGCGCAGGGCGTCGGCAACCTGGTGCACGCGGCGGCGATGCTCGCCGAGGACGCCAGCGCGGACCGGGGCGCGCTGCTGGAGTACGTGGCCGCCCGGTTCGACGCGATCGAGCTGGCCGCGCGGTGGATGGTCGGGCCGGAGCGGACCCGCGCCGAGGCGATGGTGGACAAGCTGCTGCGCTGGCTGGCCGCCAATCCGCGCCGGCTGCTCGCCATCGAGCACGAGTTCGCGGTCCGCCTCGACGATCCGCACCGGCCGATCGAGCTGGTCGGGCGGGTGGACCGGCTGGAGGTCGACGCGGACGGCCGGCTGGTGGTGGTGGACCTCAAGACCGGCAAGTCCACCGCCGTCACCGAGCGGGACCTGGCCGAGCATCCGCAGCTCGGCGCGTACCAGGCGGCGGTGGAGGCGGGGGCGTTCGCCGAGTACGGCGACGAGCCCGGCGGTGCGGCGCTGGTGCAGCTCGGAACCGGCGCGCGGGACGCCCGGGAGCAGGCCCAGACCGCCTCGACCGACGGACCCGAGGCCGGCTGGGCGACCGCGCTGGTCCGGCGGACCGCCGATACGATGGCCGCCGCCACCTTCGCCGCGGTCGCCAACTCGAAGTGCCGGGTCTGCCCGGTACGGACCAGCTGCCCGGTCTCCGGGCAGGGACGGCAGGTGGTCGAGCCACCGACCGTCCGGCGACCGGAGCACCAGGAGTGAGCGTGCCAGCTCCGAAGAGGGCAGCATGACCCAGCCCGCGCTGTTCAACCCCGCGGCGCCGGCGCCCCGGGCGGCCGCCGTCGGTCCCCGGTACACGCCGGTGGAACTGGCCAAGCTGCTGCGGTTGCCGGCGCCGACCCGGGAACAGGCGGCGATCATCGCGGCGCCGGTGGAGCCGCTGCTGGTGGTCGCGGGAGCCGGTTCGGGAAAGACCGAGACGATGGCCGCCCGGGTGGTCTGGCTGGTGGCCAACTCGTACGTCCGGCCCGAGCAGGTGCTCGGTCTGACCTTCACCCGCAAGGCCGCCGGTGAGCTGGCGCACCGGGTGCGTACCCGGCTCGACCAGTTGGTGCGCCGGCTGGGGCGGCGCGGACGGGACCCGCTCGACGACCCCTTCGCGGGCGAGCCCACGATTTCCACCTACCACTCGTACGCCGGGCGGATCGTCACCGAGCACGGCCTGCGGGCCGGGTACGAGCCCTCCACCCGGCTGCTCACCGAGGCGTCCCGCTGGCAGCTCGTGGACCTGATCGTGCGCAACTACGACGGGGACATGTCCGAGGTGGACCGGATGCCGAGCACGGTCACCGACGCGGTGCTGGCGCTCTCCGGCGAACTGGACGAACACCTGGTCGACCCGGACGCCCTGGCCGCGTGGACCGGCCGGTTCTTCGCCGAGGTGCAGTCCCGTCCCGGACGGGTCTACGCCGACGTGCGCAGGGCCCTCGCGCTCCAGCAGACCCGGTTGAAGCTGCTGCCGCTGGTGCGCGCGTACGCCCGGCGCAAGGACGACTTCGAGGCGATGGACTTCGCCGACCAGCTCGCCCGGGCCGCCCGGGTGGCCCGGGACCATCCCGGCGTCGGCGAGATCGAGCGCGGGCGCTACCGGGTGGTGCTGCTCGACGAGTACCAGGACACCAGCCACGCCCAGGTGGTGCTGCTCGGCGCGCTGTTCGGCGGCGGGCATCCGGTGACCGCGGTGGGTGACCCCTGTCAGTCGATCTACGGCTGGCGGGGGGCCAGCGCCGGCACCCTGGACCGCTTCCCGACCGAGTTCGCCCGCGCCGACGCCGAACCCGCCCGGATGCTCGGGTTGACCACCAGTTGGCGAAACCGGCCGGAGATCCTCGCGGTGGCGAACGCGCTGGCCACCCCGCTGCGGGCGGCCGGTGCCCAGGTGCCCGAGCTGCACGCCGCGCTCAGTGTCCGCGATCCGATCCCGCATCGCAGCGCACGCGGCGCCGCCGCCGGCACCGTGCACTGCGCGCTGCTGTCGACGTACGCCGACGAGGCCGACTGGATCGCCGACAGCGTGCTGGCCGCCTGGCGGGGTGCGGCGCGGCTGCCGGGGGTGCTGCCCGAGCAGATCCCGGTCACTCTGCGCCCGACCACGGCGGTGCTGGTGCGGCTGCGCAGCCAGATTCCGGCGATCGCGGCGGCGCTGCGCGAGCGTGGCCTGCCGGTCGAGGTGGTGGGACTGGGCGGACTGCTGGACACTCCGGAGATCCGCGACGTGGTGTGCACGCTGCGGGTGCTGGCCGACCCGACCGACGGTGCCGCGTTGCTGCGGCTGCTGACCGGTGCCCGGTGGCGGATCGGGCCACGGGACCTGGTCGCCCTGCACCGCCGGGCCAAGGCCATCGCAGCGGCCCGTCGCCAGCTCGCCGACGACGGTACGGCCGAGATCATGCCGGACCGCCTGGACGAGGCGACCCTGGTCGAGGCGCTGGCCGACCTCGGCCCGGCGCAGGCGTACTCGGCCGAGGGCTACCTGCGGCTGCGTGCGTACGCCCGGGAGTTGGGCCTGCTGCGGTACCGGCTGGACCAGTCGCTGCCGGAGCTGATCGCGGACGTGGAGCGGACCACCGGTCTGGACGTGGAGGTGGCGGTACGGGCCGGCGGCGACGGCGCCGGTGACGCCGGCCTGGCCCGCAGTCACCTGGACGCGCTGGGCGACGTGGCCGCGCGGTTCAGCGGGGAGACGCCGGGGGCCACGCTCGCCGGTTTCCTGGCCTACCTGGCCGCCGCCGAGGACGAGGAGCGCGGGCTGGCACCCGGTGAGGTGGAGGTGGTCGAGGGGGCGGTGCAGATCCTCACCGCGCACGCGGCCAAGGGGCTGGAGTGGGACGTCGTCTCGGTGGCCGGGCTGAGCCGGGGGGTGTGGCCGGGACCGGTCCGCAACTCCGACCACTGGCTGGGCGGGCTGGGGGTGCTGCCGTTCCCGTTGCGCGGCGACGCCCACGGGTTGCCCGAGTTGGCCCTGGCCGAGGTCGACGACCAGCGTGGCGTGGCCCGGGCGGTGGAGGACTTCACCGACGCCTGGCGGGCCCACGACGAGCGGGAGGAACGCCGGTTGGCGTACGTCGCGGTGACCCGCCCGCGTCGCCTGCTGCTCTGCTCCGGCCACTGGTGGGGTGAGGGCACCAAACGCCCGCGCGGGCCGTCCGGGCTGCTGCGCGAGGTGCACGACGCCTGCCTGGACGCCGGGGCCGGTCACCTGGTGGACGAGTGGGTGCCCGAACCGTCGCCGGACGCGGTGAACCCGACCACCGAGGTGGTGATCCGGGCCGAGTGGCCGGCCGACCCGCTGGGCGTACGCCGTCCCCCGTTGACCGAGGCGGCGGCGCTGGTGCGGCGGTTCCTGACCGACGACGGGCCGACCGCCCCGGACGACGAGACCCCGGATCCGGAGGTGGCCCGGTGGCGGCGGGAGGCCGACCTGTTGCTCGCCGAGCGGGCGGAGCTGAGCAGGCTGTCCGGCCCGGTCGAGGTGGCGCTGCCCGAGCACCTGTCGGTCACCCAGTTGGTCGCGTTGCGCCGCGACCCGGCGGCGTTGGCCCGGGCGTTGCGCCGGCCGCTGCCGACCGAACCGAACCCGTACGCCCGCCGGGGTACCGCCTTCCACGCCTGGCTGGAGCAGCGGTTCGGCGCGGACCGGCTGCTCGACACCGACGAGTTGCCCGGTGCGGCGGACGCCGACGCGGCACCGGACGAGGCGCTGGCGGAGCTGCAACGGCGGTTCCTGGGCAGCGAGTGGGCGGAGCGTACGCCGGTCGAGGTGGAGGTGCCGTTCGCGACGGTGATCGGCGGCGTGGTGGTACGCGGCCGGATGGATGCCGTGTTCCGCCGTCCCGGCGACCGCTTCGACGTGGTCGACTGGAAGACCGGCGCCCAGCCCTCCGGCGCGGCGGCCGAGGTGGCCTCGGTGCAGTTGGCGGTCTACCGGCTGGCCTGGGCCGAGCTGGCCGGTGTCCCGGTCGACCGGGTGGGTGCGGCGTTCCACTACGTGCGGGACGGGGCGACCGTCCGTCCGGCGGACCTGCTCGACGTCGACGGCCTGTCCGCCCTGATCACCTCGTTGCCGGAATTTGGGCTGGACAGGTAGCGCCGGGCCGGATCCGTGGTACTGTGCCCGCGTTGCAGTTTTGGTTACCAGCTCTGTTTGCGCCTGGCGGATTGTGGCCCCAGGCGCTCTTTGTTATGTCCGGACCTCTCCGGGCGGGGCGACCAGCAGCGACAGAAGTTCCGGGAACCGCCCGGGGCTCTCCACTCTTTCGGCCCCGTAACAGGTGCGGGTTCGACGTTCCGTCAAGGAGACGAAACAAGCATGGCTATTGGCACCGTCAAGTGGTTCAACGCTGACAAGGGCTTCGGCTTCATCACCCCGGACGGCGGCGGCGCCGACGTCTTCGCCCACTTCTCGGCCATCCAGAGCTCCGGCTACCGCAGCCTGGACGAGAACCAGCGGGTGGAGTTCGAGGTCGTCCAGGGCCAGAAGGGCCCGCAGGCGGAGAACATCCGCCCGCTCTGATTGCCGGGTTCGCCCGCGACGGCCGGGCCGCCTCCGTCACCCTATGGGACCGGAGGCGGCCCGGCCGTCCGCATGTCGGGCGGTCGGTTTGCCGGAACCCTGAGTCGGTAAACAGCCGTCCTATCGTCGGGTGGGCGGCTGTCACCACCTCCCGGCTGCGGAACGCTGGGTGCGGGGGGATGGGCCGGGGGGATCGGCTCAGCTCGGGGAGGAACGACCATGGCGGGTTCGGCGGCGGTGCGGGAACTACTCCTGGTGGTCGCGGTGGCGGCTGTCGGGCTGCTGCTGGCCACGGTCGTGGCGTTCGCTCCCTGGCCCGTCACACCGGGCGGGGCTGCCCCGTCCGGCCTGGTGGACCTGCACGGGCCCACCGCGACCGAGCGGCCGGGCAACACCGCCGGCTGAGCCGACGTATGAAAGGAAGGGCCCCTTCCTAACGCCTCGGGTATAGCAGGGGTCCCCGGCTAACACCTGCCGCCCTTACCCACCTCCCCGGCTCGGCGGAGGCGTTAGGGTCGGATCCGTGCCGACGCGCAGAGCGAGAATCCCAGCCGCGAAGTACCCGGTCGAGCGGTTCACCCTCGACAACGGCCTGCGGGTGGTCCTGACCCCCGACCGCAGTGCCCCGGTGATCGGCGTGGCGGTGGTCTACGACGTGGGCATACGCTCCGAGCCCGAGGGACGCACCGGCTTCGCGCACCTCTTCGAGCACCTGATGTTCCAGGGCTCGGAGAACCTGGAGAAGCTTGCCCACTTCCGGCACGTCCAGGGGGCCGGCGGCACCTTCAACGGCTCCACCCACCTGGACTACACCGACTACTTCGAGACGCTGCCGAGCAACGCCCTGGAACGGGCGCTGTTCCTGGAGGCCGACCGGATGCGCGGACCTCGGCTGACCGAGGAGAACCTGCGCAACCAGGTGGACGTGGTCAAGGAGGAGATCCGGGTCAACGTGCTCAACCGGCCGTACGGCGGGTTCCCCTGGTTGACCCTGCCGCCGGTCATGTTCGACACCTTCCCGAACGCGCACGACGGGTACGGCTCCTTCGACGACCTGGAGTCCGCCACCGTCGCCGACGCGGCCGACTTCTTCCGGCGCTACTACGCCAGCGGCAACGCCGTGCTCGCGGTCAGCGGCGACATCGACACCGCCGAGGCCGTCGAACTGATCGAACGGCACTTCGGCGACGTGCCGGCCCGCCCGGCGCCCGCCCGGCCGGACTTCGCCGAGCCGGAGCCGACCGCAGAGCGACGCACCGCGTACGACGACAAGCTTGCCCCGCTGCCGGCGGTGGCCTCCGGTTGGCGGGTGCCCGACCCGATCGGGAACTTCGCCGACTACCTGCCGTACGTGGTGCTGGCCGAGGTGCTCACCGACGGCGACGCGTCCCGGCTGGTCGAGCGGCTGGTGCACCGGGATCGCACGGTCACCAGCATCGGCGGCTACCTGGGCTTCATGGGGGACCCGTTCGACGTACGCGACCCGACCGCCCTGCTGATCCAGTCCCACCTGCCGCCCGGCGGCGACGTCGACAAGGTGCTGCGCACCGTCGACGAGGAGTTGGACCGGGTCGCCACGGACGGGCTCACCGACGGCGAGCTGGCCCGTACCCAGGCTCGGATGGCCACCCACCTGCTGCGCGACACCGACGCGGTGCTGAACCGCGCGCTGCGGATGGCGGTGTTGGAGCAGCAGCGCGGCGAGCCCGGCCTGCTCGGCGAGCTGCCCCGGCTGGTCGGTGAGGTCACCGACGAGCAGGTACGCGCCGCCGCGGCCACCCTGCGGCCGGAGCGCCGCGCGTCCGTCGAGGTGATCCCCGGAGGTGGCCGCTCATGAGTGCCCCCACGCGAACCCTGCCGCCGCTCGGCCCGACCCGCCGGCTCAAGCTGCCCGGGCAGGCCGAACGCACGCTCGACAACGGGCTGACCGTGATCGTGGTACGCCGCCCGGCGGTGCCGCTGGTGGAACTGCGGCTGTGGATGCCGTTCGTCCGCGCCCACCTGGCCCGGGGGCACCTGCTGGCACAGACCCTGCTCTCCGGCACCGAGACGATGAGCAGCGTGCAGATCGCCGCCGAACTCCAGCGGATCGGCGGCGGGCTCTCCGCCGGACTCGACCCGGACCGGCTGATGCTCTCCGGCACCGCCCTGGCCACCGGCCTGGACCGGATGCTGGAGATCCTCGCCGACGTGGTCACCGGTGCCAGCTACCCGGCCGAGTGGGTCGGTGTCGAACGGGACCGGTTGGTCGACGGGATCCAGGTGGCCCGGAGCCAGCCCGCCCATCTGGCCCGTACCGCGCTGCTGCGGCGGATCTTCGGCCGGCACCCGTACTCGACCCAGACGCCGGATCCCGAGCAGGTGCGCGCGGTCCGTCCGGCCGCCCTGCGGACGCTGCACGCCCTGCGGGTCCGACCCGCCGGCGCAGTGCTGGTGCTGGTCGGCGACGTACGCCCCGAGCAGGCGCTGGACACGGCCGAGAAGGCGCTCGCCGGCTGGCAGGGCGGCGAGCACGCGGCCGAGGTGCCGCCGGTCCCGCCGCTGGAACCAGGCCCGCTGCTGCTGGTCGACCGGCCCGGTTCGGTGCAGTCGTCGATGCGGATGGCGTTGCCGGCGGTGCCGCGTACCCACCCGGACCACGCCGCGCTGCAACTGGCCAACCTGATCTTCGGTGGCTACTTCTCCTCGCGCTGGGTGGAGAACATCCGCGAGGACAAGGGCTACACGTACGGCCCGCACTCGATGGTCGAGCACTCGGTCGGTGGTTCGCTGCTGCTGGCCGCCGCCGAGGTGGCCACCGAGGTGACCGCACCGGCGCTGCTGGAGACCACGTACGAGCTGGGCAGGCTGGCCACCGTGCCCCCCAAGCAGGAGGAGCTGGACCAGGCTCGCCAGTACGCCCTCGGCACGCTTCAGCTCGGCATCGCCACCCAGGCGGGCCTGGCGTCGTTCGTCAGCGCGTACGCCGGGAGCGGGCTCCGGCTGGACTTCCTGGCCGAACACGCGGCCCGACTGGCGAAGGCGAGCGTCGACGACGTCACCGAGGCGGCGGCCCGCTACCTCGCCCCGTCCCGCGCGGTCACCGTCGTGCTCGGTGACGCCGAACGGATCGAGCCCTCGCTGTCCACACTGACCCCGGTCCAGACCACACCGGCGACACCGTGAGCGGGCCCACCGGTACGGCGGCACCCTCGGACGGCTGGGGACAGCCGGTCGAATGGGTACGCGGGGAGGCGGCCCCGCCGCTGGCCCGCTCCTTGCTGGACCGGGCGGCGCATCGGCGTACCGATCCGGAGTGGCTGGCGCGGGCCTGGTCCGGCGCGCGGGTCCTGGTGCTCGACGTGGAGGCCGGCGGCCGGGCGCTGGTGCGGACCGACACGCCGGTGCCGGAGTTGGTCCTGGTGGCGGCGGACGACCTGCCGCCGACGCTGGCCGCCGACGCGGTGTTCCTCGGGGTGGAACCGGACGGGGTGCCGGTGTTCTGCGTGCACACCAGGCTGACGGCGCTGCCGGACACCCGTTCGGCTCACCTGCGGGGCGTCGGGCACCTGCTCAACGACCGGGACGCGGGGCTGTTCACCACGGCGCTGGCGCTGACCAACTGGCACCTGCGGCACCTCTACCACCCGGTCACCGGCGAACCGACCCGCACCGACGAGGCGGGCTGGTCCCGGGTGGACGGCTTGGGTGAGCGGGTGTGGCCGCGTACCGACCCGGCGATGATCGTGCTGGTGCACGACGGTGTCGACGGTGTCGACGGGCGCTGCCTGCTGGGCAACAACGCCGCCTGGCCCAGCCCCGAGGGGCAGCGCCGGTTCTCCTGCCTGGCCGGGTACGTCGAGCCCGGCGAGTCGGCCGAGGCCACGGTGCTGCGGGAGGTACACGAGGAGGTCGGCGTCCCGGTCTGCGAGATCACATACGCGGGCAGCCAGGCGTGGCCGTTCCCGGGCTCGCTGATGCTCGGCTTCCTGGCCACCGCCGACCCGGAGCACCCGGTCCGGCCCGACCCGGCCGAGATCGCCCAGGCCCGTTGGTTCACCCGGCAGGAGATCGGTGCCGCGCTCGCCGGCCGGGCGGTGGACGCCGGGAGTGCCTGGCTGCTGCTGCCCCCGCCGTCGTCGATTGCGCTGTTCCTGATCCACCGCTGGTTCGACGGCCACTGCTGAGGTGTAAGGAAGGGCCCCCTACTAACGCCTCGTGTATAGCAGGGGACCCTTCCTAACATCCACGCCGAGCACGGCGGCGGGTGTGCCGAGTGCGGCGCGGGTGTGCGCGGGGAGTGCGGCCCCGACCCGTGGCCGTCGTTGCCGCGGCGGCCACGGGCCGGGGACACGGGCCGTCGTGGTCGGCTGGGTGAGGAACACGGCGGGGGAGCCGGTCGACCACGACGGACGTCGGGACGTTCAGATGTCGGGCGGGCCCGGGTGGGTTCGCCAGTGCCGCGGATCGTCGCGCGGCAGCACCTTGACCCGCTGCCGGCCGGAGCGTACGGCGCCGACGGTGGCGATGGCCCGGGCGAGGTGCAGGGCGGCGTCGCGGTCCTCGGCGTGCACGACCTGGCGGCGCGGCTCGGGCCGGGTGGTCTCGTCCCGCAGCCGTCGACCGCCGGCCCAGGCGGCCGTGATGTCGGTGTCGGCGGCGGCGCGGATGTCGGTGCGAACAATCAGGAACCGCATGTGGGTCTCCGATGTGCTGCGACGGGTGGAACTGTGGAAGTTCCACGTCACTAACTCCGTCATCGTACGCCCGGCCGGCGTCTCAGCAAGTGAAACGCGGCAATTGTTTCGCAGCCCGTCCGATCATCCGATCCCTGCTCACCGGGGTGGTCGGGGCGGACGACGACGGGGCCGCCGGTGGTGTGCCGGCGGCCCCGCGAGACGTGCCCGGACTAGTTCAGGTCGAACTGCCCGTTCCTGGCACCGGAGATGAAGCCCAGCCACCCGGCCCGGTTGAACAGCAGGACCGGGCCGCCCCGGTCCTTGCTGTCACGCAGCGCCACCGCGGCGGGACCGGTGCGAAGCGGTGCGACCTCCACGCAATTGGAGGTCTGGCTGCGCGTGCTGGTACGCCAGGGGGCGTGCGCGAGCTGGGCGAGGACGGATGGCGTGGTGCGGATGTCGTTCATGGTTGCGCTCCTGAGGTGAACCGATGGATCGAGTGGGGACGCACGTGCCGAACGCGGTCCCTCCTCGGTCACCGCTCCGTCAGGCTCCCGGAGGAACCACGGCGCTGGGCCGGCGCCGTTGCCGATCCATTGACCACAGTGGACGGTGTTCCCGTGCCGGTCAGCCGTTCCGCCGACTTGGCCAGCCAGGAGTGGGTGTCCGTTGGGGAAAGTGCCGCCGTGCGTAGCCACTCGAACACCACTTTATAGTGATTTAGAGCGATTGTGTCGGTCGACATGACGTCGGTGAAGCCACCTTCGATGGCGAGCGTCTCCGGATCGAGCGGATCGGCGAACCGATAGACCGAGAACGCGGTCGGCGGAAGGTACCACTGCCCGATCGGCGTGTCCCGGGGCAGCACGTGCAGCGTGACGTTGGGCAGCATGGCCAGCTCGCACAGCTGCGCCAGCTGCTCCCGGAGCATGTCGGGCGGCCCGACCCGGTACCCGAGCGCCGCCTCCTCCAGCACCGCCGTGTACCGGGGCGCGTCGTTCTCCCGGGTGAGCAGCCGCTGTCGGGCCTGCCGGGCCTTGACCTGTGTCTCGGTCTCCTCCTCGGCCTCCGGATCGCCGGCCTCCCGGCCGACCTGGTACGCCGAGGAGAGGCGGACCCGGGCGTACCCCGGGGTCTGCAACAACCCCGGCACCAGCACCGGGTTGTACTCGAAGATCTCGACGCAGCCCGCCTCCAGTTCGGCGAAGCCACGTTGCTGCTGTGTCATGGCCGGATAGTTCTTGAGCCAGCCGCGGATGTCGCCGGCCTCGTCGGTGATGCCAAGCAGCTCCGCCCGCCGCGCCTCGTCGGTGTGGTACAGGTCGAGCAGGTCCCGGACGTCCTGCGGGTCGGGCCGGCTGCGGCCGTTCTCCAGCCGCGACAACTTGGACGCGGAAGCCCAACCGACACGCTCGACGACCTGGTCGCCGGTGAGCCCGGCGGCCTCGCGTAACCGGCGCAGTTCGCGGCCGAGCCGCTGCCGACGCAGGATCGGGCTGGGTGCGGCAGGAGGCACGGTGTCCTCTTTTCCGTCGACCGCCGCAGACGCGACGGTAACTGTATGAAATTCGCCCCCCACGGTCAGTATGGACGTCGCGACCGGCGCCGGAGGTACCGGCGGGGGCGTGTCATGAGAAATACGGACACCCGACACACCGGAACGAGACGGCCCTGACCTGCGTCGCCAGCCCCGGACGGGTTCCCGACCGCGCCCGAGTCGCGCCACCCCCGGAGGGATCAATGCGAACCGTCCTGAGTCGCCCGGACTTCCGCCTGCTCTTCGGCGGGCTGCTGGCCAGCATGACCGCAGAGTCGATCCTGCTGCTGGCGCTCGCCATCTGGGTGAAGGACCTCACCGGATCGGACAGCCTCGCCGGCGCCACCATCTTCGTGATCCTCGCGCCGAGGACCCTCGCGCCGCTGGTCGGCTGGTTCGTCGACCGGTACCCCCGGCAGCCCTTCTTCGTGGCCACCAACCTCGCCATGGCGTTGCTGCTCACCCCGCTGTTCGCGGTCCGGGACGCGGGCGACTTGTGGATCATCTACGCGGTGGCCGCGCTCTACGGCCTGTCGAACCTCACCGTCGGCGCGGTGCTCAGCCGGCTGATCCAGGAGATGGTCCCGTCCGACCTGCTCGGCGAGGCCAACGGCGCGTTGCAGACCGTACGGCAGGGCCTGCGGCTGGTTGGCCCGCTGGCGGGCGCCGGCCTGTACGCGGTGCTCGGCGGTTGGATACTGGCCGCGGTCGGGATGGCCGGCTTCCTGGTCGCGGCCGCCGTGGTCGGCGCGCTCCGGGTGGCCGAGTCGTCCACCCCGCCGACCGATCGGCCCGCAGAGCGCCCGGCCGACGGCGTCACCCGGGTATGGCGCCTGTCGTCCGAGCTGGTCGCCGGAGTGCGGCACCTCGCCGGTGAGCCGGCGTTACGGCGGGCGTTGCTCGGCTACGGCCTCGCCTCACTCGTGATGGGCTTCACCGAGTCGCTGATCTTCGCGTACGTGGACCGGGGGCTCGAGCGGGACGCGACGTTCGTCGGCGTCCTGGTCACCGTGCAGGGCATCGGTGGGCTGGTCGGTGGGCTGTGCTCCGCCGCAGTCCTGCGTCGGCTCGGCGAGCTGGGCACCCTCGCCGCCGGGGTGGCGTTCTTCGGCCCGGCGGCACTGGCGCTGGCGTACCCGAACCTGTGGCTCGGCTTCACCGCGGTGCTGCTGGCCGGGCTGTCCCTGCCGCTGACCCTGGTCGGCCTGCACACGCTGATCCAGCGGCGGACTCCGCCCGAGCTGACCGGCCGGGTCGCGGCGGCCTCGGAGGCGGTGATCCGGTGCCCGCAGGCGCTCTCCGTCGGGGTGGGTGCGCTGGTCGTCGGGGTGCTCGACTACCGGGCGGTCTTCGTGTCGATCGGCCTGGCCACCCTGCTCGCGGGCGGTTACCTCTGGGCCGGGCGTCGGCTGAGCCCGCCGGCCGCACCGGCGGCGCGTACCCGGGTGCCGGCTCCGCGCCCGGCCGCCGAGGACCAGGATCCGGCGCCGGTCGGGACGCTGAGCGGCCGGGGCGGTCGCTGACGACGACGCGGCGGCCGGTCCCGGCCGGGACCGGCCGCCGCGCCCTGAGTCCCTGGTCAGGCAGCGATGCTCGCCAGATGCTGCTTGACCTGGTTGATCGACGGGTTCGTCAGCGCGCTGTCGTCCGCGAAGCGCAGGGTCGGCACGGTCTGGTTGCCGCCGTTGACCCCCATGACGAACTCCGCCGCCGCCGGATCCTGCTCGATGTCGACCACCTGGTAGGCGATCCTCTCCCGGTCGAGCTGCGACTTCAGCCGGTGGCAGTAGCCGCACCAGGGAGTGGAGTACATGGTCAGCATGGTGAGATCCTCCAACGTCATGCGCGCCTGATCGCGCAGATCAGCACAGGCTAACCGCTGCAAGGTCCGGGCGGGCTGCGACAATTCCCCGCTGTGGTGGTTAACTCCGCGTCCGAACGCGTGCTCACCGGGCTCGACCCGGAACAACGCGCGGCGGTGACCGCTGCGGCCGGTCCGGTCTGCGTGCTGGCCGGGGCGGGCACCGGCAAGACCCGGGCGGTCACCTCACGGATCGCGCACCGGGCGTTGACCGGGGAGATCTCCGCCCGGCACGTGCTCGCGGTCACCTTCACCGCCCGCGCCGCCGCCGAGCTGCGCCACCGGCTCGCCGCGCTCGGGGTGGCCGGCGTGCAGGCACGTACCTTCCACGCGGCGGCACTGCGCCAGGTGCGCTACTTCGCGCCCCGGCTGCTCGCCGGACGGGCCATGCCCGAGCTGCTGGACAGCAAGGTCCGGCTGGTCACCCTCGCTGCGGCCCGGGCCGGCCTGCGGGCTGACCGGACCGCCGCGCGGGACCTGGCCGGTGAAATCGAGTGGGCCAAGTCCTCCCTGGTCGAGCCGGGGGAGTACGTGGTGGCGGCGGCGAAGGCGCTGCGCGACACACCACACGATCCGGCCAAGGTCGCCGAGGTCTTCGCCGCGTACGAGAAGCTCAAGCGCAGCGGTGGTGTGATCGACTTCGAGGACGTGCTCCGCGCCGCGGTCTGGGGGATCGAGGAGCACCCGGACGTCGCCGAGCAGGTACGCAGCCAGTACCGGCATCTCGTCGTCGACGAGTACCAGGACGTCAACCCGTTGCAGCAGCGGCTGCTGGACGCCTGGCTCGGCGGCCGGGACGACGTGACCGTGGTCGGCGACGCCAGCCAGACGATCTACTCGTTCACCGGGGCGACATCGTCGTACCTGGTCGACTTCCCGCGTCGCCACCGGGGCGCCACGGTGGTCCGGCTGGTCCGTGACTACCGGTCCACCCCACAGGTGGTCGGGCTCGCCAACGCGGTCATCTCGCAGGCCCGGGGCACCGAGGCGCGGCTGCGCCTGGAACTGGTCGGCCAGCGTCCGTCCGGCCCGGAGCCGGAGCGGCGGATCTTCACCGACGAGCCGGCCGAGGCCGCCGCGGTCGCCGCCCGCTGCCGTGCCCTGGTCGACGCGGGCACCCCGGCCCGTGAGATCGCCGTGCTGTTCCGCACCAACGCGCAGTCCGAGGCGTACGAGAAGGCGCTGGCCGAGGCGGGCGTGCCGTACCTGGTCCAAGGGGCGGAGCGGTTCTTCGAGCGGGCCGAGGTGCGGCAGGCGATGGTGGCGCTGCGCGCGGCCACCCGGTCCATCCCCGGCGAGACGCCGCTGCCGGCAGCGGTGGTCGAGGCGCTCTCCGCCGTCGGGTGGGCGCCCGACGCGCCCCCGCCCGGTGGGGCCGCCCGCGAACGCTGGGAGGCGCTGGCCGCGCTGGTCCAGCTCGCCGAGGAGTACACGGCCACCCCCGACCTGATGCCGCTCGGGGTGGCCGCCACCGTCGAGCGCCCGGTCACCCTCGCCGACTTCGCCGACGAACTGGCCCGGCGGGCGGCCCAGCAGCACGTACCCACGGTGGAGGGGGTGACCCTGGCCTCGCTGCACTCCGCGAAGGGCCTGGAGTGGGACGCCGTCTTCCTGGTCGGGCTGGCCGAGGGCACTCTGCCCACCACGTACGCGCGCACCACCGAGCAGGTCGAGGAGGAGCGCCGGCTGCTCTACGTCGGCATCACCCGGGCCCGCCAGTGGCTCTGGCTGTCGTACGCCTCGGCACGCTCTCCGGGCGGGCGGGCCCGCCGGCCCTGCCGGTTCCTGCCGCAACTCGCGCCGGGCGGGACCGAACGGGCGACCGCGAACGGCCCGGCGCGCGGCGCGCAACGACGGGCGGCCACCCGGATCGTCTCCTGCCGGATCTGCGGTACCACCCTGTTCGCCGGGCCGGATCGCAAGCTGGGCCGCTGCGCCACCTGTCCGTCCGACATCGACGAGGAACTGCACGAGCGGCTGCGCGAGTGGCGGTCCCGGGTGGCCGGGACCCAGCGGGTGCCCGCCTACGTGATCTTCACCGACGCGACGCTCGTCGCGCTCGCCGAGCGGCGGCCGGGCCGGACCGAGGAACTGGTCGCGATCGCCGGCATCGGACCGCGCAAACTCGGCCTGTACGGCGAGGCCGTGCTTTCGCTGGTGGGGGGCGCGGCGGTCGACGAAATCTGCCCTCAGAAAAGTTTCTGAATCTGACCGTTAATTCGTTTGCCCTCGCCCTGCCGGCCATCATAGCCTCAGGGCACACCTCGCGAGGGGCCCTGTTCGGGCTGCTCACGGGGGATCTGTTCCGAGTCGATCGTCGAGTGAAGGTCAAGGAGGTGGCACCCATGGAGAGCTACATCAACCAGCGTCCGACGGCGCTGCCCGTTGCCGTCGCTCCGCTGTCGGCTGCCCTGATCTCCGTCGTTCCAGCGACGGAAGTCCGGGCGACCGTCGTCGCCGCGCGACCGTGGGCGCCGCAGGCGCACCGGGTCGAGGTTCAGGCCGAGCTGATCCTCGCACCGACGCCGAACGGGATCCAGGGGACCACTGGCTTCACGGGCAAGGGCGTCGATGGCGCCAGCAAGCGGATGGACGTCCGCGGTGTTCCACCTCGAGGTAGACCGGTCTGACCAACAGACCACCGGCTCACCTTGAGGCCGCGGAACCCGCACACCGGGATCCGCGGCCTCAGTTTTTTGCACCGCCGAAGTACGTCGGAACAGCGATCCACGAGATCGAAGTGAGAGAGAGGTGACCGGGCGATGAGTCTGGCGTTGGCTCCGCTCGACCTGAGCGTCGAGGTGGAGGCGAACCTGCCCTGCCGGAAGTTCGACCCCGACCTGTGGTTCTCCGACTCGCCCACCGAGCTGGAACTGGCCAAGTCGCTCTGCGGAGACTGCCCGCTGCGCGTCGAGTGCCTGGCCGGCGCGGTCGAGCGGGCCGAGCCCTGGGGCGTCTGGGGCGGCGAGATCTTCGAGCGTGGCGCGGTCGTCCCGCGCAAGCGGCCCCGTGGTCGCCCGCGCAAGGAGGACCTCGCCCGTGACGCCGCGCTGCGGGTCGAGGCCGAGGCGCGACTGGCCGCCGACGGGCTCGCCCCGTCGCGCAACGCCGTCCGGCTGGCTGCCTGACATGTTCCCGATCCGGACCAACCCCGCCGGCAGCACGCCGGCCGAGAGAGAGATGACCACCATGCTGCATCTGTCGAACGGAACCAGCGACATGTACCTAATCCACGAAGCGTTGTCGAAAGTGCGAATGCTGCTGCCTCAGGCCGGCCGCACCACCACGAGCACTGAGGCAACCCGATCCGCCCGTACCGTCGCCATGACCGGCCGCTCCCGGTCGGCCCGCGAGTTGGGCGTTCTGTAGGACCGACACCGGCAGACGGCGGGCGGGGACCAAGGTCCCCGCCCGCCGTCTGCCGGTGGTGGGCCGGTGTTCAGCCGACCGGGGCGAAACCGGGCAGCCAGCGTTCCAGGATGCCCCGGTAGGGCGCTCTGGCCTCCAACTGGCACAGCACCCCGATCGACCCGAGGGTCACCCGGTGGATGAGCAGGTACGACGGCGGCAGGTTGAGGTGCCGGCTGAACTGGTACGCGGGCGAGCGGGGATTCGCCAACCGGGTCGCCTCGGCACGCAGCCAGGCCCGGGAGAACCGGAACTCCTCGACGGCGATCGGTTCCAGCATCGGCCGCAGGAACTCCAGCAGCGCGCGGGCGTCGATCGGCTCGTTGGTGCTGACGAAGCCCTCCGAGCGCAGTCCGGCCTCCACCCCGTCGGCGTCGCCGCTCAGGGCCAGGCCGGCGATGCGGCCGATCGGTTCCGGCGTACCCTCCGGCATCCGGGCCACCGCGCCGAAGTCGATCACCCCGAGCCGGCCGTCCGCCAGCAACCGGAAGTTGCCCGGGTGCGGGTCGGCGTGCAGCAGCCCGGCCCGCGCCGGTGCGGAGAGGTGCAGCGTGGCCATCAGCAGGCCGGCCCGGTCACGTTGCTCCTCGCTGCCCTCCCGGATGATGTCGGACAGCGGTGTGCCCTCCACCCACTCGGTGACCAGGACCCGGGGCGAGGCGGAGAAGACCGCCGGAACGTAGATCTCGGGGTCGTCGGCGTACGCGGCGGCGAAGGTGCGCTGCGACTCGGCCTCCAACTCGTAGTCCAACTCCTCGGTGATGCGTTCCCGCAGCTCGGCGAGGAGCGGCTTGACGTCCAGGCCGGGCTGGATGGCCCGGAACATGGTGCTCAGCCGGGAGAGCTGCTTGAGGTCGGCGAGCAGAGCGTCACCGGCGCCCGGATACTGGATCTTGACGGCCGCATCCCGGCCGGTGCCGTCCGGCATCCGCCACACGGCCCGGTGCACCTGCCCGATGCTGGCCGCAGCGGCGGGGGAGTCGTCGAAGGTGACGAAGAGCTCACGCCAGGCCGGCCCCAACTGCTCGGCTAGGACCTTGTGCACGCTGGCGGCGGGCAGCGGCGGCGCGGCCTCCTGGAGCTTGGTCAGGGCCTGCCGGTAGGGCGCGGCGACCTCCTCGGGCAGTGCCGCCTCGAAGACCGACAACGCCTGGCCGAACTTCATCGCCCCGCCCTTGAGCTGGCCCAGGACGCTGAACAGCTGCTCGGCGGTGCGTTGCTGGATCTCGGCGGAGATCACGTCGGAAGCGAGCCCGGTGACGCGTTTTCCCATGCCGAGGACGGTCCGCCCGGCGAAGCCGAGCGGCAGTGCGGCGAGCTTGGCGGTGCGGGACACGGCCCGGCGCGGGATGTCGGTCACGAGGTCATTGTTACCGACTCGGCGGGCCCGCTGCTGCTCTGCGGCCGGGCTGGCATTCATCTTCGGCGTACGCGCCGCATCGGCAGCGGGGGTGCGGCGGCCAGTGCCGGCGGCGGGTGACACCCGCCGAACCGATTTCCACCGCCCCGCCGAGCGTCTCCGGAGTGCCGCCGTCGAGCTGCGCCAGCGCCTCGGTCACCGTGTAGGCGGTGGCCGCCAGCAGCGTGCCGGTGGCGCAGGTCGGGGTGGTCGGCGCGTGGGCGATCTGGGCGGCGAGCGCCGGCCAGTGCGGGTCCCGGTCGGCGCGGTGCAGGTCGAGGCAGCGCAGGCAGGGACCGGTCGGCGGCCGGACCAGCGGCCCGATCACCGGAACGCCCTCCCGGACGTCGACCAGCAGGTGCGGCTGCCGGCGCTGGGCGTGGCCGGCGGCCACCAACGCAGCCGGCCGGTCGAGGCCGAACTGGATCACCAGGTCGGGCCGGGCCCGACGCAGTGGGCCGGTGGCGGTGCCCGGTGCGGCACGCGTCACGGTCGCCTGGGCCGCCGCGCCGAGCGGACGCCCGAGTTCGTCGGCGGCGATGCCGCTGCCGACGAGGTCGACGGGGCGTACCGGGCCGGGGAGGTCGGGCTGGACGTGCCCGACACCGGCCTGGGCCAGGGCCAGGGTGACAGCGGCACCGAGCGGGCCTGGTCCGGTGACCGCCACCCGGGCGGCCAGGCGACGCCGGAGCACCTGTGCGGGGGTGCCGGGCAGCCGGGCGGCGGCCAGGGCCAGCGCGCCGGCCTCCGCAGCGAGCCGGCTCCTGCGCGGCTCGGCGAGATCCCGGGGCACGAGGGTGTGCGCCGGTACCACCAGGCCGGCCTCACGCAGCGCGTCGAGCAGGGCGCGGGCGTGCTCCGGGCGGCCGCCGGTGCCGGTGAGCACCTGCCGCTCGCTGCGCGTGCCGTCGAGCAGGTCGAGAAGCCGGACCGCGCCGGGGTCGGCGAACTCGACCAGGACGGCACGCTCCGGTGCCAGCCCGAGTTGAAGGGTGTGCCGGTCGCGCCAGAGTCGGCTGAGCCCGGGCAGCAGGATGGGGCGGGGCGACGGCGGGCGGTCCATGGTCGGCTCCATAGGCACGAACAGTGACCGAATCCCTGCTGTCCGTCGATCGTTGTCCACAGGTGGCCACCCGCAGATCCAGGGCTGTCCACAGGATTCGGCGAGTTTTCCACAACTCGCGGGTAACCCTGTCGGTGGCCCGACAGTGAGCGGGAACGCCGCGAGGGGGTGGCCGACGGCCACCCCCTCGCGCGGACGCGTGCGTCAGACCTTCGCCTTGCCCAGGATGCGGTTCACTGTTGTGCCACACACCGGACACTTGCCCTTGGCCATGTTCATGCCGGTCTTCGAAACCTCGACGCGGCCCTCGAAGTCCCGCTTCTCCTTGCACTTGACGCAGTAACCGTTGTAGGTCTGGGCCTGGTCGGCCACGGTGTGCCTCCTCGTCTCGTCCGCCGGGTCGATGCCGGTCCGGCGGTTCTCCCGGCGGCGGTCGCCTGCGACGGCCAGCACCGGGTCTTCTCCGTGGTCATCCACATGACCACCGGTTGGCGGACCCTACCCAGGTGCGGGTGGTTCCATGTCAGCTGCGCGTTGCCACTGTGAGCAAGGCGACGTCGAGAGTGTGCACGCCGAATTGGGTCAGATCAGTCCTTTTGGCGGGGACACGCCGACCGGAGGTCGCCAAATCCGCTGGTCGGGCCACGCGGCCGGAGATCGGGACCCCGCTGCCGGGCACCTCGCGATGATCACTTACCGTTGTCCGTGGCCGTGTTGTGACACCTTGCCGGTCATCACGAAGGGTGATCGTGGCGCGTCACGATGTTCCGGCCAGAATTTTTTCGGGACTCCTGGCGACCAATCCCCATTTTCCGGGCGCGTGTCGGGGGGTTGACCCTTGCGGACCCCTGGTCACAACGCATTAGCTTGCCAACGTGACAGCAAACCGAGGCTGCGCGGTCCACTGATGGCGGGGGCGCGGAAGCCTGTCGTCGAGGTACGGCGCAGCCAGCGTCGGCGACGTACGGTGTCCGCCTACCGCGACGGTGAGCGGGTCGTCGTCCTCATCCCCGACCAGTTCTCCCGGGCCGAGGAGAGCGAATGGGTCGATCGGATGCTCGCCCGGCTCGCTGCCCGGGAGGGTCGCCTGACCCGCTCAGACGCCGAGCTGCTGGACCGGGCCGGTCGACTGATCAAGCTCTACCTGACCGAGTACGGCGACCGTGCGGTGCCGGCCAGCGTCCGGTGGGTGAGCAACCAGAACGGCCGATGGGGCTCCTGCACCCCGGCGGACCGCTCGATCCGGCTCTCTCACCGGCTCCAGGAGATGCCGGACTGGGTGATCGACTACGTGCTGCTGCACGAACTCGTCCACCTGGTCGTGCCCAGCCACAACGCCCAGTTCTGGGCCCTGGTCGGCCGGTACCCGAAGACCGAACGTGCCCGGGGCTACCTGGAGGGCGTCGCGGCGGTGACCGGCACGCCCTGAGCGGCCGTACGCCAGCGGTAGGGTCGGAGGATGGCTCGACGTGTGGTGGTGGCGCTGCTCGCCCCGGTCGCCTGGACGCCGCCCGGCATCGACCCGGTGGACTGGCGTCGCGCGCTCGCCGAGGACGTGGTGGACCTGCTCGCCATGCTCAACGAGGTCGACACCGCGGTGGCGGTCACCCCGACGGACCGCCGGTTGGCCGACGACGTGATCTGGCCCGGCACCACGGTGTACGAGGTGCCCGAGCCGACGCCCAACGCGGTCTTCGCCGCCCTCGCCGTCTCGGGCGACGGCTACGAGCAGGCGGCGGTGGTCGCCGGGGACGCCCCCGACCTGCCTGGACTCACCGTCGGCAAGCTGCTGCGCCCGCTGACCAGCCGGCCGGTCGCCCTCGCACCGGTCGAGGGCGGTGTGCCGGGACTGCTCGGCGCGGCTGCCCGGCTGCCCGTACCGTCCTGGCTGCCGCCGCTGGATCTGGACACCGCCGTGCCCGCGGCCGTGCGCGCGGCGGCCCCCGAGCCGGGCGACCTCGCGGTCACTCCGTCCTGGCACCGGCTACGTGGCCCGGCCGACCTGGCCCGACTCGACCTCGCGCTGGACGGCTGGGAGCACACCCGCGCCCTGCTCTCCGGCGCCGACCGGTCCGGCTGACGCGCGGGGGACCTCGCCCCCCGGCGGGCCCACCTGACACGCACTCCGGCCGACCCGACGCACGCCGGACCGGCGGACGTGACTCGGGGGCGGCAGGGTCAGGAGCGGCGGTCGTCGCCCTCGGTGTCGTCGGGGCGCTCCGGACCGTCCGGGGCCTTCCCCTCGACCTCGCCCGGGATCTTCTCCTCCGGGCCGCCCGGGGCGGAGAAGTCGAACTTCTCCAGCTCGGTCATCAGGTCCACGTCGGCCATGGCGAAGGCCACCGGGTCGGCGAAGTCGTCGTCGGAGGGCAGCAGGTCGGGGTGGCCCCAGAGGGCGTCCCGCCCGGCGATGCCCCGGTGCTCGGTCAGCGCCGCCCAGAGTGCGGCGGCCTCGCGCAGCCGGCGGGGACGCAGTTCCAGCCCGACCAGAGCGGCGAACGTCTGCTCGGCCGGTCCACCGGCCGCCCGACGCCGACGGAACGCCTCGCCGAGTGCGACCACGTTCGGCAGCCGGCCGGCCGCAGCACCGTCCACCACGTGGCAGACCCAGCCCTCGACCAGGGCGAGAGCGGTTTCCAGGCGGGCCAGCGACGCCTTCTGCGCCGGGCTGTCCTCCGGCGTGAAGATGCCCTCCAGGACGATCGCCTGCACCGACTCCGGGTCGGTCGGGTCGACCCGGCCCATCGCCTCCTCGATCGCCTCGCGGTTGACCCGGATTCCGGCCGCGTACGTCTCGACGGCGGTGAGCACGTGCCCGCGCAACCACGGCACATGCTCGAAGAGTCGCTGGTGGGCCGCCTCGCGCAGGGCGACGTAGAGGCGTACCTCGTCCTCGGGCAGCTCCAGGCCCTCGCCGTAGCCGCGGATGTTGGCCGGGATCAGCGCGGCGGTCCCGGCGGGGCCGAGTGGCAGGCCGATGTCACCGGCGGAGAGCACCTCCGCGGCCAGCGACCCGAGCGCCTGACCGAGCTGACCGCCGAAGAGAGCGCCGCCGAGGGTGGCCACCATCGACTGCATCGGGCCGAGCTGGGCGCGGGCCTCCGGCGGCACCAGGTCGCCCATCGCGCCGACCATCCGGCTGGCCACCGGATCGCACAGCTTGCGCCAGACGTCCAGCGTCTTGAAGATCCACTCGTTGCGGTTCCAGGCCACCGTGGTCTTGATGCCGGAGGGCAGCGCCGAGGCCGGCTCCAGCCAGAGGTCGGCGATGCGCAGTGCTTCCTCGACCGCGTTGCGCTCGTAGGGCGAGACCGCCGGGTCGCCCGCTGCCGCGAGCTGACTGGCCGCCACCTGACGGGCCAGATCCCAGTTGACCGGCCCGCTGCCCGGCGCGGAGAGCAGGTGCTGCAACTGCGACATGAACTGCTGCATCTGCGCGGGGTCGTTGGGGTCGGGCGGCTGCCCGCCCGGGAGCGCGAAACCGAACGGAATATCAGGCACGAGCTCTACGGTACGCGCGCCGTGCCCCCGGTCGCCGTCACCGCGGTTGCGCTGAGGGCGAAGTCGCCGTCGTGCCGCCCGGAGGGCGGGAACCGGCTCGGTACGCTCTGCCGCATGAGACGACGTGGCGTGACCGTCCTTCTCGGTGCTCTGCTCACCGCTCTGCTCAGCATCGGGGTGCTCGGCGCGCCCGTCCCGTATGTCGTGCTCGGTCCGGGTCCGACGGTGGACACGCTCGGGCAGGAGGACGGCAAGGAGGTGATCCAGGTCACCGGCAGTGAGACCTCCACCTCCGCAGGCCAACTGCGGCTGACCACGGTCGGTGTGCAGCCCACCGTGAAGCTGCGGTCGGCCATCCAGGGCTGGCTCTCCGACGAGCAGGCGGTGGTGCCGCGCGAGCTGGTCTATCCGCCCGGCGAGACCCGCGAGGAGGTCGAGCAGCGCAACGCCGAGGACTTCCAGGTCTCGCAGACCAGCGCCGAGACCGCCGCGCTGCGGGAGTTGGGGTACGAGGTGCAGGTCGTGGTCAAGACCGTCGCCGCCGACGGCCCGGCCGCCGGGGTGCTACGCCCCGGTGACGTGGTGACCTCGGTCGACGGGGAGCCGGTGCCGCTGGCCGCCCGGCTGACCGAGTTGGTCAGAGCGAAGCCGGCGGGCACCGCGTTGCGTGTCGGCTACACCCGCGACGGCGCCGCCCGCACCGACACCATCACCAGCCAGGAGTTGGACGGCCGCCCGCGCATCGGCATCGAGATCGAGCAGCAGCAGCCGCACCCGTTCACCCTCTCCTTCGACCTGCAGGACATCGGCGGCCCCAGCGCCGGCCTGATGTTCGCCCTGGGGATCATCGACAAGCTGACCCCGGAGGACCTGACCGGCGGCCAGGTCATCGCGGGCACCGGCACCATCGACGACTCCGGCCAGGTCGGGCCGATCGGCGGCATCCCGCAGAAGCTGGTCGGCGCGAAGCAGGCGGGCGCGACGGTGTTCCTGGTGCCGGCGGCCAACTGCGCCGAGGCGGTGTCCAGCCGTCAGCCGGACCTGCCGCTGGTGCGGGTCGGTTCGCTCGACGAGGCGCTCACCGCGCTGGACACGCTGCGTTCCGGGGGCGAGCCGACGCTCTGCTGACCGCCGTAGCCGAGGGCGGCTTCCGGCCGGGACCACGCCTGCGACCTGGGACTACTACTGGTCGGTGCGGTCGCGTACGAGCCGGGTGCCTCCTGCGCGGCACGACCTTGCCACAACGCATTCAGGAACACCCCGTACTCTGGGTGCCTGGTCGGAGCCGATCATAACGACGTGCGGAGCCAACAGTGGTCATGCGTAGCAGCAGCCCCCTGCCGAGGATGAGCCGACGCGGACGCGTCACGATCGGGGTGCTGATCGGGGTGTTCGTCCTGTTCACCCTGCTCGGCTGGGGGGTGCAGGCCTGGACCGACTGGCTGTGGTTCTCCGAGGTCGACTACACCTCCGTCTTCCGTGGGGTGATCGTCACCCGACTGCTGCTCTTCCTGGCCGCCGCCGTCGCGATGGGCCTGATCGTCGGCGGCAACCTCTGGCTGGCGCAGCGGCTGCGCCCCCGGATGCGTCCACACTCGCCGGAGCAGGCGACGCTGGAGCGCTACCGGATGCTGCTCGGCCCTCGGCTCGGGCTCTGGATCGCCGCCGCCGCCGTGGTGGTGGGTCTCTTCGCCGGCCTGTCCGCGCAGAGCCGCTGGAGTCAGTGGCTGCTCTTCCTGAACGGCGGTGACTTCGGCGTCCAGGACCCGGAGTTCGGCGTGGACGTCGGTTTCTACGTCTTCCAGCTGCCGTTCTGGCGGTTCGTGCTCGGCCTGGGCTTCACTGCGGTGGTGCTGGCGCTGATCGGCTCGCTGGCTGTGCACTACCTCTTCGGCGGGGTACGCCTGCAGGGCGTCGGCGACCGGATGAGCGGCGCGGCACGGGCCCACCTGAGCACGCTGGTCGCGGTCTTCGTGCTGCTGAAGGCGGTCGCTTACGTGTTGGACCGGCGGTCGATGCTGCTGGAGTACAACGACGGCGTGGGCGTCTACGGCGCCGGGTACGCCGACATCAACGCGCTGCTGCCGGCCAAGGAGATCCTCGCCTACATCTCCGTGGTGGTGGCGATCGCGATCATCGTGTTCTCCAACGCCTGGATGCGGAACCTGGTGTGGCCGGGCATCTCGCTGGCACTGCTCGGCGTCTCGGCGGTGGCGATCGGCGGCATCTACCCCTGGGCGGTGCAGACCTTCGAGGTCAAGCCGAGCGCCCGGGACAAGGAGGCGCCGTACATCCAGCGGAGCATCGACGCCACCCGCGCCTCGTACGGGCTGGACATCGCGGAGAACTCGGCGTATCCGGCCAGCAATCTGACTCCGCCGGAGAGCCTGGCCACCGACACCACGGTGGTGCCCAACGCCCGGCTGCTCGACCCGCAGTTGGTCAGCGAGACCTACACCCAGCTCCAGCAGGTCCGTGGTTTCTACGACTTCGGCCCCAAGCTCGACATCGACCGGTACACGGTCGACGGCGCCACCCGGGACTACGTGGTCGGCGTTCGTGAGATCAACTACGGCGAGCTGACCGCCCAGCAGAGCAACTGGATCAACCGCCACACCGTCTACACCCACGGGTACGGCGTGGTGGCCGCCCCCGCCAACCAGGTCGTCTGCGGTGGTCAGCCGCTCTTCGTGTCGGGCTTCCTCGGTGAGCGGTCGCAGGAGTCCTGCACCTCGCCGACCGACCAGATCCCGGCCAGCCAGCCCCGGATCTACTACGGCGAGCGGATGCAGGCCGGCGACTACGCCATCGTCGGCAAGCCGAGCGAGGACGCCAACCCGGCGGAGTTCGACCGGCCGGCCGGCGAGAGCGGCGAGGGCGGCGAAGGCCGCGAGTCGTACTACACCTACACCGGTGCCGGTGGCGTCGACGTCGGGTCGTTCTCCCGGCGGCTGCTCTACGCGATCAAGGAGCAGGAGCCGAACTTCCTGCTCTCCGAGGCGGTCAACGACAACTCCAAGCTGCTCTACGTGCGTAACCCCCGGGACCGGGTGGAGAAGGTCGCGCCGTTCCTGACGCTCGACGGCGACCCGTACCCCGCCGTGGTGGACGGCCGGGTGCAGTGGATCGTGGACGGCTACACCACCTCGGCCACCTACCCGTACGCCGAGCGGGTCAACCTCCAGCAGGAGACCACTGACGAACTGACCGGTCGGGGCACCATCCAGCTGGCCCGGGAGAACGTCAACTACATCCGCAACTCGGTCAAGGCGACCGTGGACGCGTACGACGGCACGGTCAGGCTCTACGAGTTCGACGAGAACGACCCGGTGCTCAAGGCGTGGAACAAGGCATTCGGCGGCGATCTGGTCACGCCACGGGAGGAGATCCCGCAGGCGCTCGCCGATCACTTCCGTTACCCGGCCGACCTGTTCAAGGTGCAGCGCAACCTGCTGACCCGATTCCACGTCACCAACCCCGGCGACTTCTACTCCGGCCAGGACTTCTGGCAGGTGCCGAACGTGCCGGACGCGCCGGACAGCGGCGTGAAGCAGCCGCCTTACTACCTGTACACGCAGATGCCCGGGCAGGAGGAGCCGACCTTCCAGCTCACCAGCGCGGTCACCCCGAACGGCCGGCAGAACCTGGCCGCGTTGATCTCGGCGTCGTACCAGGACGGGCGGCCGAGGTTGCAGGTGCTGGAACTGCCGGACCAGACCCGGGTCTCCGGCCCGGTGCAGGTGCACCAGCAGATGACCAACAACGCCAACATCCGGCAGCAGCTGAACCTACTCTCCTCGAACCAGGCCCAGGTGCAGTACGGCAACCTGCTCTCGCTGCCGTTCGGCAACGGGATGCTCTACGTCGAGCCGGTATACGTGAAGAGCAACCAGACCGACGCGTACCCGCTGTTGCAGAAGGTGCTGCTCTCGTACGGCGACGGTGGTTCGTTCGTGGTGCTGGCCGACAACCCGGCCGACGGCATCAAGCAGCTCGTGGAGCAGGGCAAGCAGGCGGCGGCCGGCAACCCACCGCCGGCCACGGAGGAGCCGCCCGCGGGTGAGGAGCCGCCACCGGGCGGCGAGGAGCCGGCACCCACGCCCACACCGACCGAGGCGCCGCCGCTCACCGGCGACCTGGGCGTCGCGGCCGACCGGGTACGGGCGGCGATCACCGAGGTGCGCGACGCGCAGGCGTCCGGTGACTTCGAGCGGTACGGCCGGGCGCTCAAGACGCTGGACGAGGCGCTGACCGCGTTCCAGCAGGCCCAGCAGGCGGCCGGCGCGAACGGCGCCACGAACAGTCCGGCACCGACCGGCAGCCCGTCACCGACCGGCTGACGAACCGCATCCGACAAGGCCCGTGGCAGCGACCTCCGTCGCCGCCACGGGCCTTGTCGCGTCCGGTCCTGGCGGCGGTCCCCTGCGGTTCTGTGAGTCGTTTTGCGGCGGGCCGGGGTGGTGCGCTACGGTGGATCTACCGACGCGGGGTGGAGCAGCTCGGTAGCTCGCTGGGCTCATAACCCAGAGGTCGCAGGTTCAAATCCTGTCCCCGCTACTACACGAGAAAGGCCCCGGATCTCCGGGGCCTTTCTCGTTGTCCGGCCTCCGGTGGTCCCTCCCTGCCGGTCTCGGAAACACCTCGTTCGAGGTGATGGTGGGGCGGTCGGTGCGGCTGGTGACGGATGAGGTAGGGTTGTCACATACCGACGCGGGGTGGAGCAGCTCGGTAGCTCGCTGGGCTCATAACCCAGAGGTCGCAGGTTCAAATCCTGTCCCCGCTACTGCACGACGAAGGCCCCGGAGATCCGGGGCCTTCGTCGTTTCGGCCGGTGACGTCCCGGCCGGTGGCCCACCTCGGCAGAACACCGTTCGACGGCCACGGGTTGCGGGCCTCCGCGAGGATGGGGCCATGTCTTCCTTCGGCAAGTGGTGGGGGCGGCTCGGCACGCTCCTCGGAACGGTCGTGCTGTCGGTGTTCGTGCCGGTCGCCGCATGGGCCTCGACCGGGACCGGGGAACTGGTCGTGGAGGCCGCCCGGCGGCGCGGGCGCGGTCCCGGAATCTTCGGCTTCCTGAGCCTGCTCTGCTGCCTGGCGGTGGTGGCGGTGGTCGTCCTGCTGCTGGTCCGGCTCACCCGCAACCGGCGGCGCTGACCGGAGCCGATCGCTGTCCCCGCAGCGCTTTCCGCACGCTGCCGTCCCGCAACTGTGGTGCGTCCGGCGCGTGGTCTACTTGTCCGCGTGGAACTTCTGCACTCGGGTAAGGTGAGGGACGTCTACGCCGATGGCGACGACCTGATCCTGGTCGCCTCGGACCGCGTCTCCGTCTACGACGTGGTGCTGCCGACCCCGATCCCGGACAAGGGCAAGCTGCTCACCGCGCTGTCGCTGTGGTGGTTCGAGCAACTCGCCGACCTGGTGCCGCACCACGTCATCTCCGCCACCGACGTGCCGGCGGAGTTCGCCGGGCGGGCGATCCGGTGCCGCCGGTTGCGGATGGTCCCGGTGGAGTGCGTCGCCCGCGGTTTCCTCACCGGCGGCGGCCTCAAGGAGTACCAGAGCACCGGCGCGGTGTCCGGCGTCGCGCTGCCGCGCGGCCTGGGTGAGGCGTCCATCCTGCCCGAGCCGATCTTCACTCCATCGACGAAGGCGCCGATGGGGGAGCACGACCAGCCGATGACCTTCGCCGAGGTGGTCGACGAGGTGGGCGCGGACACCGCCGAGCGACTGCGGCAGCTCACCATCGCCGTTTACTGCCGGGGTGCGGAGCTGGCCGCCGAGCGCGGCATCCTGGTCGCCGACACCAAGATCGAGCTGGGCTGGGCGGCCGACGGCGCCCTGGTCCTCGCCGACGAGGTGCTCACCCCCGACTCGTCCCGTTTCTGGCCGGCCGAGTCGTACCAGCCGGGGCGTACGCAGTTCTCCTACGACAAGCAGTACGTGCGGGACTGGGCGGCGGGCAGCGGCTGGGACAAGCAGGAACCGGCACCCGAGGTGCCGGACGAGGTGGTCGAGGCCACCCGGGCCCGCTACGTGGACGTCTACGAGAAGATCACCGGCAACCGCTGGGAGTGAACGTGGCCGGGGCCGTCATTCGCTGCGGTGCCGGCCGATGTGCTGCTCGGTGGGAACGGTCGCGGCGGTGATGCGTACCGTGGTGCCGGCCGGGCCGGTCTCGACGTCCATTGCGTCGGTCAGCTCGCGGGCCAGCCAGAGCCCCCAGCCGCCGGCGGTCTCCGGCGCCGGGCGGCTGCGGTCGTCGAGGCGTTGGACGCTGATGCCCTGACCGTGGTCGGAGACCTCGCACATCACCAGTTTCGACTCCGTCCAGAGCCGTAGCCAGCCCTGCCCTCCGCCGTGCCGGACCGCGTTGGTGATCAGTTCGTTGACCGCGAGCACGAAGTCGTCCAGGCGGTCGTCCCGCAGCCCGGCGGCACGCACGCAGGAGGCGACCGAGTGTCTCAGCTCGGTCACCTGTGCCTGGTCGAAGGCGTCGGCGATCAGGAGGGTGTGTTCGATGGGCACCACCGTACGCGGTGTGCGGGGTTCTGCGTTCGTCATGGCCCCGTCCCGACAAGAGATCGCAGAGCTTTACGCGGCTTTTACCACCGTACGTCAGGGTTCGTTGGGCCGCATCGGCGAGGACCCTCCGAATCGGCTGTGGCATGGTTACGGGCGTGTCCGCCCCCGGTGGTTTCGAACTCCCCCTCTGGCGGGCCGTCGCGGTCTTCCGGGTGGCCTCGCTGGCGTACGTCTGCGTGGTCGTGCTGCGCGACGCGGACCGCTACGCCCACCCGCTGCTCGCCGGTCTGTTGGTGCTGGTGATGGCGGTCTGGACCGCCGTCACCGCGATCGGCTACGCCGCCGGGTCCCGGCGTGGCTGGCCGCTGCTCCTGGCCGATCTCGGCGTCGTCGTGGCGATCCTGCTGGCCACCCCCTGGGTGATGGGCCGCGATGCGCTCGCTGCCGGTTTGCCCACCATGGCGGTGGCCTGGTTGAGCGGTCCGGTGCTGGCCTGGGCGGTCTCCGGCGGGCGGCGACGGGGGGCACTGGCCGCGCTGGTCATCGGCGCCACCGACCTGGCCACCCGGGGGATGGCGACGCCGACCGCGATCAACGGCGCGATCCTCATGCTGCTCGCCGGCGTGGTGGTCGGGCACGTGGCCCGGCTGACCGTCACCGCCGGGGAGCGGTTGCAGCGGGCGGTCGAGATCGAGGCCGCCACCCGCGAGCGGGAACGGTTGGCCCGCGACATCCACGACTCGGTGCTCCAGGTGCTCGCCCTGGTGCAGCGGCGCGGCGAGCGGCTCGACGGCGAGGCCGGCGAACTGGCCCGGCTGGCCGGTGAGCAGGAGGCGGCGCTGCGCATGATGATCTCCGGCACCGGTCCGATGCCCGCCGACGACGTGGACTCGCCGGTGGACCTGCGCGGCCTGCTCGGGCGGTACGCCTCGGGCACCGTCTCGCTGTCCGCTCCGGCCACCCCGGTGCCGCTGCCTCCACCGGTGGCCCGCGAACTGGCCGCCGCGATCGGAGCCGCGCTGGACAACGCCGCCCGCCACGGCGGCGGGCATGCCTGGGTGCTGGTCGAGGACGAGGGGACGGCGGTGACCGTGTCGATCCGGGACGAGGGGCCCGGCTTCACCCCGGAACGACTCGCCGAGGCCGCCGCCCAGGGCCGGCTCGGCGTGACCCACGCGATCCAGGGACGACTCGCCGACCTCGGCGGGACGGCCAAGATCAGCTCCACCCCGGACGCCGGCACCGAGGTCGAGCTCACCGTGCCGAGGAGGGGATCGTGAACGGCGTACGCGTGATGGTGGTCGACGACCACCCGATGTGGCGGGAAGGGGTGGCCCGCGACCTCACCGAGGCCGGCCACGAGGTGGTCGCCAGTTGTGGGGAGGGACGCCAGGCCGTCCGGGTGGTCGCCGCGGCCCGCCCCGACCTGGTGATTCTCGACCTGCAACTGCCGGACATCTCCGGGGTGCAGGTGATCCGGGGACTGCGCGCGGAACGGCCCGAGGTGCGGGTGCTGATGCTCTCGGCCAGCGGCGAGCAGCAGGGGGTGCTGGACGCGGTGAAGGCCGGTGCCACCGGCTACCTGTTGAAGTCCGCCGGCCTGGCCGAGTTCCTGGACGCGGTACGGCGTACCGCCGCCGGTGAGCCCGTCTTCACGCCCGGCCTGGCCGGGTTGGTGCTCGGCGAGTACCGCCGGCTGGCGGCCGTCCGGGAACAGGCCCCGGCCGGTACGCAGGACACCGCGCCCCGGCTCACCGAACGGGAGACCGAGGTGCTGCGGCTGGTGGCCAAGGGAATGTCCTACAAGCAGATCGCCGAGCGACTCGGACTGTCGCACCGGACGGTGCAGAACCACGTGCAGAACACGCTCGGCAAGCTGCAACTGCACAACCGGGTCGAACTGACCCGGTACGCGATCGAACGCGGCCTGGACGAATGAGCGAGCGAGGCTCTCAGACCGAGCGCGGCGGCCGGGTCTCGTGCACGGCCAACTCCTCCGCGCTGGCCCCGCCACCGGCCGCTCCCGCGTCGTACGCGATGGAGTCGGTCTCCTGGCCGGTGTGCGTACCCTCGTCCGGTTCGACCAGCCGGCCCACGGTGGCGTCGGCGAGGGTGCCCAGCCGGTCGTGGTCGTAGAGCGACACCGGGGACTTCGGGTCGGAGGTCGGGCCCGGGTCGATCACGTCGGCGTCGAGCTGCGCCTGCGCCGCCTGCTCCCGACTGTCCGCCTCGGCCGCGATGTCCGGGTCGACCGGCCCGGCCAGCGGGTCGTCGACCGGCAGCTCGAACTGCTCCCGGTCGAGCTTGTAGTCCAGGGACTCGCCGTCGAGCTGCTCCTCGGCCGTGGTGCCGAACTCGTCCACCGCCACCGGAGTCCGGTCACCGGGCAACTGGGCCGGCGCCGGGCCGTCCGCCTCCCGACCGGTCAGCACGTCGTCACCGGCCGTCGAGTCGTCGTCGGCGGTGTCCGGCAGGCCGTCGGCCTCGGGATCGGACAGCGGGGTCGGGTACTCGTCGTCGCGCATGACTGACCACTACCCGTTCCCTCCGGCCGTAACCGGCCCCGTCCACGCCGTTCGGCCAGCCGCCAGGGGCAGCGGTCGTGTCGGGGAGCTTTCGGGCGAGGGGCATTCCTCATCGGTACCCCACAGTGTCCGGGTCATGCCCGCCGGCCAGCGCCGGATCTGCCATGTTTCGGCTCGTCGGACCCCGGTTAATGGGACGCTCTGACCTGAGACCACCGCCCCATCCGCATGGAGGTGACCCATGCGCGTCGGCCTCGTCTGCGCCCACGCCGCTCCGCCGCCGTCCGGCGACGGCACCGTCGTCGGCACCTACCAGCACATCGCACGGGTGGCCGCCGAACTGGCCGGGAGAGGTCACGACGTGCGGGTCTACACCCGTCGGGACGATCCGGAGACGACCGAGAGCGACCTCGTCGACGGCTACCGGGTGGAGCGGGCCCCGGTCGGCCCGATCGCGCCGATCCCCACCGCCGAGCTGGTGCCGTACGTGCCCGCGTTCGGCCAGTGGCTGGCCGACCGGTGGTCCGGCGACTGGACGCCGGAGGTGGTGCACGGCCACTACTGGGTCGGTGGACTGGCCGCCGCGCAGGCGGTCCGGGAGACCGACATCCCGGTGGTGCAGACGTTCCACTCCCTCGGCATGGAGCAACTTCGCCACCTCGGCCCGCAGTACGACGGGCCGGGCACCCGCATCCCGCTGGAACGGGCGCTGACCCGGGCGGTGGACATGGCGGTCGCCCAGTGCAACGACGAGGTGGACGAGCTGACCCGGATGGGCCTGCAACGCAGCGCGGTCGCGATGGTCCCGACCGGAGTGGACATCGACCGGTTCCACCCGGACGGCGAGGCGGCTCCCCGGGACCAGCGTCCCCGGATCCTCTCCGTCGGCGGGCTCTCCCGGGGCCACGGGCAGGACGACCTGATCCGCGCGATGCGCCTGGTGGGCGACGCGGAACTGGTGATCGCCGGTGGTCCGCCGGTCGAGGGGCTGGCCCACCACGCGGAGGCCCGCCGGTTGCGTGAGCTGGCCGAGCGGATCGGGGTGGGGGAGCAGGTGCACCTGGTGGGCGCGGTGCCGCACGAGCAGATGGCCACCTGGTACCGCTCGGCCGACGTGGTCGCCTGCACGCCGCGCTACTCCTCCGCCGGCCGGGTGTCGCTGGAGGCGATGGCCTGCGGGGTGCCGGTGGTCGGCTACGCCATGGGCGGCATCGCCGACGCGGTGGTGGACGAGGTGACCGGCAAGCTGGTGCCGCCGGGCGACGTACGCACCCTCGGGATGACGTTGCGCCGGATGCTCACCGACAACGCGGGCCGGTTCGCGTACGGGCACGCGGCGGTGGACCGGGTCCGGTGCAGCTACACGTGGGAACGGACAGCCGCCGCCCTGGAACGGCTCTACGAGCGGGTGGTCGGCCGGCGCAAGCCCGTCGAGGCGGCCTGAGACAGGCCGGAGGCGGTGGGGGAGAGCTGGGCGGCGGGGTGCGGCAGCAGTCCGTCCGCGCCGCCGCGCTGTGACCCGCTGGGCTGCGGCCCGATCAACGGCTTGCCGGCGACGACCGCCCGCGAGGTCTCCTGCGCGACGGCATGCTGGTGCTGGGGCTCGGCGTACCGGGTGAGGCCGATGACCGAGGCGAGCGTGACCAGGAAACCGACTCCGGCCAGCCATTCCCGGCCGGGCCAGATCTTGTCGTTGAGCAGCAGCAGCCCGATGATCGCGGCGGGTACCGCCCCGGCGGCGTCCATCGCGGCCACCGCCGCCGTGGTGGAGCCGCGCTGCATCGCCAGGCCGAGCAGCAACTGCCCGACCACCGAGTGACCGACCAGCAGATAGAGCAGGGGATCGGCGAGGAACACGTCCCAGGTCGGCGCGGCGGCCAGCGGGCGGGCGGCGACCGCGGCGGCGGAGAAGGCCAGCCCGGCCAGCGAGCCGAGCGCCACCGAGCCGGGAACGCCGCGCAACCGGACCGCGAAGAAGCCCAGCGCCGCGATCACGCCGAGGGTGACCAGCAGGGCGGCCATCCCGGCGGTGCCGAGCGGCTTCGACTGTGCCGGCTGGGCGGAGAGCACCAGCGCGGTGATCCCGGCGAAGAGCAGGAGCAGCAGCACCACCTCGGCCATCGGCAGCCGCCATTTCAACACCAGGACGCCGAGGATCGCGGTGACCCCGAGCCCGGCCGCCACGCTCGCCTGCACCAGGAACAACGGCAGGTCCCGGCGGGCCAGGAAGGCCAGCACGAAGCCGCCGACCTGGCAGGCCAGGCCGACCAGGTAGGCGCGGTGTCCGGCCAGGCGCAGCAGCAGACCGGGATCGAAGGTGTGCTGCACCGTGGTGCGGGCCGCGGCGACCGACTGCAACAGGTTGGCAACGCCGTACGCGACGATCATCGCCGCGAGAAAACACCAACCCGAGGTAGCCATCTGGCGAGGATAGAGGTAACCCGACGTCAGTGCGCGGCGGGTCGACCGAGCCTGTCGAGGATGTCGACGTGCAGCGCTCCATTGCTGGCCACGGCGCTGTTTTCGCCCCCGCCGGGGGCCGGTCGACCGGCCAGATCGGTGAAGGTTCCACCCGCTTCGGTGACGATGGGTACCAATGCGGCCACGTCCCAGAGCGACAACTCGGGTTCGACCATGACGTCCAGTGCGCCCTCGGCCAGCAGCATGTAACCGTAGAAGTCGCCGTAGGCGCGACTGCGCCAGGTGTCCCGCATCAGCTGAAGCATCGGCTCCAGCCGACCGGCCTCCTCCCACCCGCCGAGGGAGGAGTAGCAGAAGCTGGCGTCGGCCAGTTCCGTCACGGCGGAGACCCGGATCGGCTCGCCCGAGGCGACGTCCCGGCCCGCGTACGCCCCGGTGCCGGTCGCCGCCCACCAGCGGCGGCCCAGGGCCGGCGCGGAGACCAGCCCGGCGACCGGGCGGCCGTCCTCCAACAGCGCGATCAGGGTGGCCCAGATCGGCAGCCCCCGGACGAAGTTCTTGGTGCCGTCGATCGGGTCCACCACCCACTGTCGGGTGCCGGCCGCCGGTGACACGCCGTACTCCTCGCCGAGCAGCCCGTCGTCGGGCCGCTGCTCGGTCAGCAGGGCACGGATCGCGCGTTCCACCGCGGTGTCCGCGTCGGAGACCGGAGTGAGGTCCGGCTTAGCCTCCACCCGCAGGTCGAGAGCGCGGAACCGGGCCACCGAGATGGCGTCGGCGGCGTCGGCGAGCCGGTGGGCGAGAGCGAGGTCGTCGGCGTACCCGGTCATGCCGGACACGGTAGCGACGCCGGTCCCGGCCGCTCCGTCGGGGCCGCCGTGGCCCCGGCGCGGCTCAGGGGTGCCCGCGCGGCTCGGCCTCGCCGCGCGGTTCGAGGTCGCCGGCCCGGGAGGCCAGCAACCGGCGGTACGAGGCCAGCCGGCGCGGATCCGCCCGCCCCTGTGCCACCCAGGCGTCCAGCGCGCAGTCGGCCTCGTCGGCGGTGTGCGGGCAGTTGGCCGGACAGTCGACGGTGGCCTCGACCAGGTCGGGGAAACCGTGCAGCAGGCTCTCGGCCGAGACGTGCGCCAACCCGAAGCTGCGCACGCCCGGCGTGTCCACGATCCAGCCCGGGTCGTCCGGCGTGCCGGGCAGGGCGGGCAGCCGCAACGCCACCGCGCTGGTCGAGGTGTGCCGACCCCGGCCGATCGCACTGACCGTGCCGACCGCCCGGTCGGCCTCCGGGACCAGCCGGTTGACCAGCGTCGACTTGCCCACCCCGGAGTGCCCGACGAGCACCGACACCCGACCGGCGAGCAGGCTGCGCAGGGCGTCCAGCGGCGAGTCCGGCCGGATCAGCACGTACGGCAGTTCCAGCTCGGTGTAGTAGTCGAGCACCTTCTCGGGGCCGGCCAGGTCGGCCTTGGTCAGGCAGAGCAACGGTTCGATGTCCGCGTCGTACGCGGCCACCAGGCAACGGTCGATGAACCCGGTGCGCGGCGGCGGGTCGGCCAGCGCACTGACGATCACGAGCTGGTCGGCGTTGGCGACGACCACCCGTTCCAGCCGCCCCTCGGCGGTGCTGGCGTCGTCCTCGGCGGTACGCCGCAGCACGGAGTGACGCGGCGCGATCCGGACGATGCGGGCCAGCGCCCCGGCCGCGCCGGAGGTGTCGCCGACCAGGGCCACCCGATCACCGACCACCACCGACTTGCGCCCCAGCTCACGGGCGCGCATGGCGGTGACGGTGGGGTCGTCGGGCACGGCTCCGGTCAGCACACAGGTGTAGCGTCCCCGGTCCACCGCGATGACGAAACCGTCCCGGGCGTCGGCGTGCCGGGGACGGGTGCGGGTACGCGGACGCGAGGACTTGCCGGGCCGGACCCGGACGTCCTCCTCGTCGTACTCGCGTCGCCTGGTCGCCAGGTCCGCCCCTTCGTCGTCGGTCAGCTCTTGCCGGTCACCATCGCCGACCATAGTGCCGGAAACTCGGGCATGGTCTTCGAGGTGCACGCCACGTCGTTCAACTCGACACCGGGTACGGCCAGACCGGCGATGGCCGCGGCGTGCGCCATCCGGTGGTCGTCGTAGGTGTGGAACACCCCGCCGCGCAGCGGCCGGGGGCGGATCTCCAACCCGTCGGACGCCTCGGTGACGTCCGCGCCCAGCGCGGCGAACTCCCGGGCCAGCGCGGCCAGCCGGTCGGTCTCGTGCCCCCGGATGTGGCCGACACCGGTGAACACCGACGGGGAGTCGGCGAGCATCGCCAGCGCGGTCAGGGCCGGGGTCAGCTCGCTGACGTCGGAGAGGTCGGCACGCAGCCCGCGTACCGTCCCGGTGCCGCGTACGGTGAGCCCCTCGGTGGTGAGGGCGACCTCCGCGCCCATCTGCTGCAACAGCGAGCGGAGTCGTTCCACAGGCTGCACGCTGCCGCCCGGCCAGCCCTGGAGCGTCACCTCGCCGCCGGTGACCAGCGCGGCGGCGAAGAAGGGCACGGCACCGGAAAGGTCGGGCTCGATCTGCCAGCCGCGTCCGGTCAGCGGGCCCGGTTCGACCACCCACACGTCCGGCGTGCTGTCGTCGACCGCCGCTCCGGCCGAGCGCAGCATCTGCACGGTCATCCGCAGGTGGGGCGCGGAGGGCACCGGTGGGCCGACGTGCCGGACGACCAGGCCACGGTCGAAGCGGGGAGCCGCCAGCAGCAGGCCGGAGACGAGCTGGCTGGAGGCGGAGGCGTCGATCACCACCTCGCCGCCGGTCACCCGGCCGGTGCCGAGGACGGCCAGTGGCAGGCTGCCCTCGCCGGTGGTGTCGATGCGGACGCCGAGCGAGCGCAGCGCCTCGATCAGCGGGCCCAACGGCCGGGTACGGGCGGCCGGGTCGCCGTCGAAGGTCACCCGGCCGTCGGCCAACCCGGCGACCGGCGGTACGAACCGCATGATCGTGCCGGCCAGGCCGATGTCGACGTGGGCCGGGCCGACCAGCGGGTGCGGCCGGACCAGCCAGCGCTCGTCGTCGGCGATCGACACGTGGGCGCCCATCGCCCGCAGCCCGCCGGCCATCAACTCGGTGTCCCGGGCGCGCAGCGGCGTGCCCAGTGTCGAGGGGCCGGTGGCCAGCGCGCTGAGCACCAGGGCACGGTTGGTCATCGACTTGGATCCGGGCAGGCGCAGCGACGCCGACACCGGATCGCTGGCCGTCGGTGCGGTCCACGGCTGTAGCGGCCGGGTCGCGGTCAGGTTCCCCACGGTTCCATTCTGCCGTGTGGCGGGCGGCGGCGGACCTTGCCGTTTCCCACTCCCGGTGAACGGGACAGCCGGACGGGGCGGTGGCGCGCTAGCGTGTCCGGCATGTGCGGGAGGTACGCCACGACCCGGAGCTCCGGCGACCTGAGCGGTCTGTTCGAGTCCGCCGACGAGACCGGCGGCGCCCTGGTGGCCGACTACAACGTGGCGCCGACCGATCCGGTGCCGCTGGTCCGGGTCACCTCCGAGGGGCACCGCGCGCTCTGTCTGGTCCGGTGGGGGCTGGTGCCGCCGTGGTCCCGGTCGCCCGCCGGGGCCGCCCGCATGATCAACGCTCGCGCCGAGACGGTCGCCACCAGCCGGGCGTACGCACCCTCCTTCGCCCGCCGTCGCGCCCTGGTCCCGGCCGACGGCTGGTACGAGTGGGTCCGTCGGCCGGACGGCACGAAGCAGCCCTTCTACATGACCCCGCGCGACGGCTCGGTGCTCGCCTTCGCCGGCATCTGGTCGGTCTGGGGCGGTTCCGACGATCCGCTGCTGACCTGCAGCGTGGTGACCACCGCCGCGCTCGGTGAGCTGGCCGAGGTGCACGACCGGATGCCGTTGCTGCTGCCGCCGGATCGGTGGGCGGCCTGGCTGGGCGTGGAGAGCGAGCCGGCGGAGCTGCTCGCCCCGCCGTCGCCGCAGTGGCTGGCCGGGCTGGAGGTACGCCCGGTGGGTCGGGCGGTCGGTGACGTCCGCAACGACGGCCCGGAGTTGACCGCCCGGGTGCCGCTGCCCGGGTCGCCCGGCCCCGGTGAGGAGACCCTGTTCTGATTGCGCCCGCATATTGTCGGGAGTGATTTGCCGCAGTTGCGGGTGAAAGGTGCAGGGCTCTTTCTGGCAACTTCCCGGCAGACTCTTGTCCCCGCGTCCGTAAATGCGATAGAACACAGCGCCGGTGGTGGGTGTCGTTCACGTCGGGTGAACGATACTCATCGACATTGCTGGTCCCACGGGGGAGGTGGGTGGATGACACGGGCGCGTATGCCCCGTCCGCACGAGGTGGCCGCCGCACGGCGTGATCCGCGACTGCTGAAAGCGCTGCGTGAGCGGCGAAAGGACGAAGCCTGGCGCACCAGGGGAACATGTCAGAGCGTCGATCCGGAGACGTTCTTTCCGGCACCGAACGAGCCGGCCGACGCGGCGGTGGCGCTCTGCAACAGTTGTGACGTGCAGGGTTCCTGTCTGGCCTGGGCACTTGAGGTGGGCGACTGCCACGGTGTGTGGGGTGGCACCACACCCCGCGAACGGCGGGCGATGTTGGTGGCCTGGCGTGACGAGGTCCAACCCGATCCGGACGCCGCCAGCGAGGCGGGTCCGCCGGTACGCGATCAACTGCTCACCCTGGTGCCCCTGAGCTGATCCGAGAACAGGCCGGCCCGGGGTCGGACGGCCGCGTCTGGCGACGTACCGTCCGACCCCGGGCCGCGCAGAATGGGTGCCGTGCCACACGACGACCTCATCGAGACCCCGTACGGCCCGGCGCGGGTGGACACCGCCCGGCCGCCCGGCCCGGCCCACGCGCTCCTGGTGCTCGGGCACGGGGCAGGCGGCGGGGTCGACGCGCCGGACCTGCTCGCGTTCTGCGATGCGGCGGTGGCCGTCGGGCTGGTGGTGGCCCGGGTGACCCAGCCGTACCGGGTCGCCGGTCGGCGTGCTCCGGCCCCGGCCGGACACCTCGACGCGGCGTGGACCGCCGTGCTGACCGTGCTGCGGGCGCGCCATCCGGGCGTACCGCTGCTGGTGGGGGGTCGCTCCAGCGGCGCGCGAGTGGCCTGCCGGACGGCGCGCGGTGTGGGCGCCGCCGGGGTGGTCGCGCTCGCCTTTCCGCTGCATCCGCCCGGTCGGCCGGAGCGGAGCCGGGCAGCCGAGTTGACCACCGAGGTGCCGACGCTTGTGGTCAACGGCGACCGGGACCCGTTCGGGGTGCCCGAGCCGGGGCCGGGGGTTCGCGTGGTGGTCCGGCCGGGCCAGCGCCACGACCTGCGCGGCGACCCGGCCGGTACGGCGGATCTGGTGATCGACTGGCTGCGCGAGCACGGCTGGGTGCGGACCTGACCGAACGCCGGACGCCCGCCCGGAACGCGGGCATCGCCCACGCCTGCGCGGCCCGCGCCGTTTCCGGTGGCCGCGCCGGGTCGTTGCATCCGATGGTGTCGCCCGTCCGGTCCGGGCGGCGACACCGGGCTCCCAGGCCCTTCCTGGTCCCAGCCGCGTCATCCGCGCGGCCGGGACCAGGATGGGGAGCCGGATCCGGAATGCCCCGGCCCGCGGTGGGTGTTGAACCCCTCGGATGACCACTGTGCGAGGGGGTGAACGGTGCCGACCGAGATCCGGAACCGGGAACGCGACGAACGGGACGTGCGGCAGCTACGGCAGTTGCTGGCGGGCCCGGACTGGTCGGTGACGGTGTCACCGGCCGAGGTGGCGACGGGCACACCCGTCGGAACCGAGTATTCCGGTAGGTCCGTGCGCGTATCCTCGGCGGGGAAGCATCCGACCCGAGGGGATGTGCGGTTGACCACCGAGAAGACGGACGAGCGCAGGGCCCGGTTCGAGCGGGACGCGATGCCATTCGTCGATCAGCTGTACGCGGCCGGCCTGCGAATGACGCGTAACCCGGCGGATGCCGAGGACCTGGTCCAGGAGACCTACCTGAAGGCGTACGCCGCCTTCCACCAGTTCGAGCAGGGCACGAACCTGAAGGCCTGGCTCTACCGGATCCTGACCAACACCTACATCAACTCCTACCGGAAACGGCAGCGGCAGCCGGTGCAGGCGCCCACCGACGAGATCACCGACTGGCAGCTCGCCGAGGCCGAGTCGCACACCTCCAGCGGGTTGCGCTCCGCCGAGACGGAGGCGCTCGACCGGCTGCCCGACAGCGACGTCAAGGAGGCCCTCCAGCAGTTGCCGGAGGAGTTCCGGCTGGCGGTTTACCTGACCGACGTCGAGGGGTTCTCCTACAAGGAGGTCGCCGACATCATGGGTACGCCGATCGGCACCGTGATGTCGCGGTTGCACCGCGGTCGTCGTAATCTGCGCAAGCTGCTCGAGGGCTACGCCGCGGAGCGCGGCTTCTCCGCCGCGCCGTCGTCGGCCCGGGCTGCCACCGGCCGGGAGGTGTGACGTGGGCTGTGGAGACCCGCACGAGACGGACTGCCGCGAGGTCCTCGCCGAGGTCTACCTCTACCTCGATCTGGAGTGCGCCCAGGAGCGACGTTCCCGGATCCGTATCCACCTCGATGAATGCGGTCCCTGCCTGCGGGAGTACGGCATCGAGCAGGAGGTGAAGGCGCTGGTGGCCCGATGCTGCGGCAACGAGTCCGCGCCCGACGAACTGCGCGAGCGACTGCGGGTACGACTCAGCGAGATCGTGGTCTTCGAGAGCACCGAGTCCCGCGAACTGGCCGACTGAACCAGCCGGCACGCACCCGCCTGAGACGACGACGCCGGTGGCCCGTACGGGCCACCGGCGTCTCGCTGTCCGGTCCGGGCGGGACCGGAGCGTCGCCGTCAGGAGTTGGGGCGCTTGCCGTGGTTGGCGGCGCTCTTCTTCCGGGCCTTCTTCTTGCGGGCCTTCTTCGCCATACTGACCTCCTCGTGATGATCGTCTGCGCTCGACCTCGACCCCGGGGCACGCACCGGCCCACCCGGAGCCAGGGCTCGACCCGTTGATGCTAGTGCCGACGGCGTCGACGCATCCGCGCCGGGGCTGCTGCTCGCCGCCCGTGGACGACCGTCACATGATTGGATGTTGCGCAGGCAGTCGTGAGAGAAGGGGCCGGGAGATGGCCGAGGAGATCCGCGCCGAGATGGTGGCGAACGTCTGGAAGGTCGTCGCGTCGGCCGGGGACACCGTGTCCGAGGGGGACACCCTGGTGATCCTGGAGTCGATGAAGATGGAGATCCCGGTGATCGCGGAGTCCGACGGGATCGTCCAGCAGCTCGCGGTCAACGAGGGCGACGTGGTGCAGGACGGTGACCTGATCGCGGTGATCGGTTGATTCGCGTCCTGGTCCGACCGGCCGAGCCGGCCGACTTCGCCGCGGTGGCCCGGCTGACCGTCGCGGCGTACGAGGCCGACGGCCAGCTGAAGGGCGAGAGCGGCTACGCCGAGGTCCTCGCCGACGTCAGCGGTCGGGCGGCACACGGCCGGATCCTGATCGCCGTCGACCCGGCCACCGGCCAGGTGCTCGGCACGGTCACCTTCGTGCTGCCGGGCAGCAGGTACGCCGAGATGTGCGGGCCGGGCGAGGCGGAGTTCCGGATGCTGGCGGTCGATCCGGCGGCACAGGGTCGGGGTGCCGGAGCCGCACTGGTCGAGGCGTGCGTGGCAGAGGCGACCGAGTTGGCGTGCACGGCCCTGGTGATCTGCGTACGCGCCGGCCACGCCGAGCCGGCGCACTGGCTCTACCAGCGGCGCGGCTTCGTCCGCGTACCGGAACAGGACTGGTCGCCGTTGCCCGGCGTCGACCTGCTCGCCCTGCGCCTGGCTCTCACCGCAGCGCCGCCGGGCCGTGACGACAGCGGGTGCGGCTCAGCCGATCGCGAGGAGTAGGCCGAGTGCGGTGAGTGCGATCGAGACCGGCACCATCACGGCCCGCTCCGGGGAGCACGTCGATCAGCCCCGCGCGATCGAGGGCGATCACCGGAGTGTAGTGATCATCGGTGCGCGGCCGGTCACTCTTCGGCGCAGGGAGGCTCGGCAGGGGTGCGCGACTTCGCGGTGATCGCGGCGAGCAGTTCGTAGGCGACCTCCAACGCCACCTGCTTGCGGTCGGCGTCGGTGATGTCCGGCGTACGGACGGCGAACCAACTGCTGTGCACCGCGAACAGGGCCAGCACGGCCCGTAGCTGGGCACCGGCGCTGTCGTCCCCCCGGCAGAGCACGGAGGCCAGCCGGAACATCCGTTCGCGCAGCTCCCGGCCGGCGGAGAGGTTCTTCAGGGCCGTCTGGTTCTGCTCGAAGAAGCGCATCACCGAGGGCTGCTCGCCACTGAACATCGCGTCGGCGTACCGCTCGATCAGCGTCTGGCGGGTGGCCAGCGTGTCCGGCTGGGCCTCGCCCCAGGAGATCAGCGCGTCCATTCGGTCCAGGCGGTCCTCGACCACGCTGGTGACGATCTCGTCCTTGCTCTTGAAGTGGTAGTAGAGGGCGGCCTTGGTCACACCGAGCCGTTCGGCCACCTCACGCAGCGAGGTCGCCTCGTAGCCATGCTCGGTGAAGAGTTCCAGCGCGACGGCCTTGATCCGCTCCCGGGTGCCGCCCGTGCTCTGGCTCACCTGCACCACCAATCCAGTTGACCGTCTTCTGCTGTCCAACTTACCGTCCGGCTAGTAAGGTAGCTGGCCGGTCGGCAAGTAAGTGCGCCACATCTCGGGGGGAGAGCTTACCGATGGCCCCACAGCAACAGGTCACCGCGCGACCCAACATCCGACTCGTCCTGTCCGGGCTGATGATCGCCATGATGCTGGCGATGCTCGACAACATGATCGTCAGCACCGCGCTGCCCCGCATCGTCGGCGAGTTCGGTGGGCTCAACCACTTCACCTGGGTGGTCACCGCGTACGTGCTGGGCACCACCGTCTCCACCCCGATCTGGGGCAAGCTCGGCGACCTGTACGGCCGCAAGAACGTCTTCCTCACCGCCGTGGTGCTCTTCCTGTTCGGCTCCGCGCTCTGCGGGATGGCCGGGTCGTCGGCCCTCGGCGGACCCGACGACGGGATGGTCCAGCTCATCACCTTCCGCGCGGTGCAGGGCCTCGGCGCCGGTGGCCTGATGGTCGGCGTGATGGCGATCATCGGCGATCTGGTCCCGCCCCGGGAGCGAGGCCGGTACCAGGGCATGATCGCCGGAATCATGGCCATCGCCATGGTGGCCGGCCCGCTGGTCGGCGGCTTCATCACCGACCACCTCTCCTGGCGCTGGGCGTTCTACGTCAACCTCCCGCTCGGCGGTGTGGCGCTGGTGCTGCTCATCGCCACCCTGCGCCTGCCCCGGTACCGCACGGAGCACCGGATCGACTGGCTCGGCGCCGCCCTGCTGTCGGTCGGCATCACCGCGATCGTGCTGATCACGACCTGGGGCGGCAACGAGTACGCCTGGCGCTCCCCGCAGATCCTCGGCCTCGCCGGCCTGGCGCTCGCCGCGCTGGTGGCCTTCGGTTTCGTCGAGCGGCGGGCCCCCGAGCCGATCCTGCCGCTGGGACTGTTCGCCAACCGGAACTTCGCCCTCATCTCGACGATCGGCTTCCTGCTCGGCTTCGCGATGTTCGGCGCGATGAACTTCCTCCCGCTCTACCAGCAGACCGTGCAGGGCGCCTCGGCCACCGACTCGGGCCTGCTCCTGCTGCCGCTGATGTTCGGCATGCTGGTGGTGTCGCTGCTCGTCGGCCGGGCCATCACCCGGACCGGTCGCTACCGGATCTATCCGATCGTCGGCGGCGCGGTGATGGCCGTCGGGCTCGCCCTGCTGAGCCTGCTGGAGGTGCACACCAGCAAGGTCCAGTCGTCGTTCTACATGATCGTGCTCGGCGCCGGCATGGGCTTCCTCATGCAGACGACGATGCTGATCGCGCAGAACAGCGTGGAGCAGAAGGACCTCGGCGCGGCCAGCGGCGCGGCGACCTTCTTCCGCTCCATCGGCGGGTCGTTCGGCATCTCGCTGTTCGGCGCGATCTTCGCCAACCGGCTGGCCGGTACCGCCGCCGGTGGCGCCTTCAGCGGCGGCGGCGAGGCCGGGGCCGCGATGAACATCGAACAGCTCCGGGATCTGCCGGCGCAGGCCCGCGAGGCGGTGCTCGGTGGGCTGGCCGACGCGATCTCGCACGTCTTCGGATGGGCGGTGCTCTTCGCCGTGCTGGTGCCGGTGCTCGCCTGGTTCGTCCGGGAGATTCCGCTGCGCACCAGCAACGAACCGACCGGCACTCCCGAGGAACAGGCCGAAACCGCCCTCGCCCGCTCCCCGTCCGGGATGTAAGGAAGGGTCCCCTGCTAACGCCTCGTGCATAGCAGGGGACCCTTCCTTACATCCGTGGGCGCGAGATGCGGTAGGTCAGGGTGGGCCGGGGAGGCGGGGCCGGAACGGCCGCAGCAGCCGGCTCAGCAGGGCGCGGAGCGGAGAACGGTGCCCACCGCCGGGGGCGCCGGCCAGGGTGCGCGCCACGGTGACGCTGCCCGGGTCGAGATCCGGGGTGGCCAGCGCCAGGTGGGCCACGGAGGCGGCCATCGCCACCGGCCCCTGCCGGGTCGCCTCGGCCACCGTGGCCAGTCGGGCGGCGACCAGCCCGGCCACGTCGGGTCGGACCGACGGGTCCACCCAGGCGGCGGTGACCAGCGCGAACAGGGCCGCCTCGGTGACCTCCTCGGTGTCGGTCAACTCGGTCAGCACCCGCCGTCGTGTCGAGGCGGCCCACGGCTCGTCGGTGCGGTGGTGCAGCAGGCCGAGGCAGGCCCACACCTGCACGCAGCGCACCCACAACGCCGGGTCCTGTCCGGCGAGCACCCGGCCCAGCGCGGTCGGCGGGGCCTCGGGTGGGTGGGCCAGCAGGCCGAGCAGGTCGGGCAGGTCGAGCGTGGCCAGCCCGACCGCCGTGTCGTACGCAGCCGGTGGGTGGGGCCAGGCGGGGTGGGCGACCTGCCGCAGCCGCCGGGCCGCGTCCGCCGAGGGCGGGGGCGGTGTCGGGCGCGCCTCGTCCGGGGCGGTGGCCGGCTGCCGGGTGCCCTCCGGGGGCGACGCGACCGGGGTCACCTGTCCCAACCAGGGCCGGCCCCGACAGCATTCGGCTAGGTCACCGTGCTCGTGGGAGTCGTCGGGATGGTCGCGGGCGAAGTCGGCCAGCGCGACCAGATGGCGTACGTCGGCGTCGCGCTGGAACCGCAGCCGGTGGGCGGTGTGTACCGCGCAGTCGAAGGACGGGTTGCGGGTCAACGCCCGCTCGATCCAGACCAGCGCCTCGTCCAGCCGGCCGTGGTCGGCCAGCGTGCCGGCGATGTCGGCGTACACGGCGAGGTCGTCCGGATCGTGGTCGACGGCGCGGCGCAGCGCGGCGAGCGCCTCCCGGGTACGGCCCGCGCTGCGCAGCGCGTACCCGAGCCAGACCTCGCCGATCTTGGACGGTGCGGCGCGTACGCCCCGGGCGGCCCAACGGACCGCGAGCGGCACCTCGCCCACCCGCCGGGCCAGCGCGGAGGCCGTGCCCAGCAGCAGCCCGTGTTCGGGGTGGACGGTGACCGCGTTGCGGGCCAGCGTCAGGTAGGCCGCCAGGGCGGCCCGGTCGGACGCGGGCACCGGGTCGGGCGCGGCGGCGCAGACCTGCATCAGGACCCGGGCCGCCTGGTCCGGTCCGAGGCGTTCGGCCAGTTCGGGCGAGGTGACCCAGGGCACTCCGGCCCAGTCCGCGCCCGGTGCGTGCGCGGTGGCGGCCACCAGCAGGTCGAGCCCTTCGGCCGGGCGGCCGGCGGCGGCGAGCAGGTGTGCCCGGGCGACGACCGCGCCGATGAAGGTGTGGTGTTGCAGGGGGAAGAGTCGCACCGCGTCGTCACCGCCGGCGGCGGCCAGCCGGGCGAGGGTCTCGTGTACCTCGGGCAGCGTCGGTGCCCGGGCCAGCGCGGCCGCGACATGGTCAGCCGCGTGTGCCAGGTCGCCGGAGTCCAGGGCCTGCCGGGCCAGGGCCAGTTCCTCCGTCGCCGGCAACGCCCGATCGTCGGTTCCCTCGGCCACGTCGTCCTCTCGGTGGTAGGTACGGGTTGCGCGGTGAGGTCGGGTCAGCGTAGGTGACGGCACCCAGTTTTGGTGATCCAATGCGCGGTACTGCGCGTTCTGTTGCTCTTACGTGAAGAAACCTGCAAGACTGAGCATCAAGTGCGCGGTAACCGCGCAGGGGAGGAGTTCGCGTGACGCGCCCAGGAAGCGGCATGACCGCCGACATCGACGAGCAGCCGGCCGGCTACGCGCGACTGCTCTCCGCCGAGTACGCCGCACCGATCGCCCGGGTCGCCGCGGCCGTCGCCGAGCGCCGGCCCCGGCACGTGGTGTTCACCGCGCGGGGCACCTCCGACCACGCCGCGCTGTACGGGGCGTACCTCGCCGAGATCCGGCTCGGCCTGCCGGCCGGGCTCGCCTCGCCGAGCGCCGTCACCCTCTTCGGCGCCCGGCCGGACCTCTCCGACGCCCTGGTCGTCGGCGTCAGCCAGAGCGGCGGCTCACCCGACCTGACCGAGGTGCTCCGGGCCGCCCGGGACTCCGGCGCCCTCACCCTCGCGGTCACCAACGCGCCGGACTCGCCGCTGGCCCAGGCCGCCGAACTCTCCGTCGACCTCGCCGCCGGGCACGAGCGGGCGGTGGCGGCGACCAAGACGTACACCGCCGAACTGCTCGCCCTGCTGATGCTGGTCGAGGGGATCCGGTCCGGCGACGGCACCCTGCCGGCCGAGGAGCGGAAGACCCTGGCCGCGCTGCCCGAACTGGCCGCCCGTACCCTGGCCGACCCGACCGCGACCCAGCTCGCCCCCCGCTACCGGTTCGCCGCCCAACTGGTCACCACCGGCCGGGGGTACGCGTACCCGACCGCCCGGGAGGCCGCGCTCAAGCTGATGGAGACGTCGTACCTGCCGGCGCTGGCCTTCTCCGGCGCCGACCTGCTGCACGGCCCGCTCGCGATGACCGACCCGGACGTGCCGGTGCTGGCCGTGGTCGGCTCCGGGCCGGGCGGGCAGGCGATGCGCGAGGTGCTGCCCCGGCTCGGCGAGCGTCGGGCCGACGTGGTCGTGGTCGGCTCCGCCGAGGTCGAGGGGGCTACCCGGCTCGGCGTGCCCGAGGTCGACGAGCGCTACGCCCCGCTGCTGGACATCCTGCCGCTGCAACGGCTGGCGCTGGCCCTCGCGCTGACCCGGGGCGAGGACCCGGACGCGCCACGGGGCCTGAAGAAGGTCACCGCGACGAGGTGACCCTCGGCGTGGCACGCTGGTCGGCGTGTCAACGCTGCGCGATCTCGCCGAGGAGCACACCCGCCTGCGTCCGGGCGACATCGACCACCTGCACCGCATCGCCGGTGACTGGCAGTTGCTGTCCGACCTGTCCTTCGCCGACCTGCTGCTCTGGGTCCCGGTGGACGGTGAGGGGAGCTTCCTCTGCGTGGCCCAGGTCCGCCCGACCACCGCGCCCACCGCGTACCAGGACGACCAGGTGGGACGCATCGTCGGCGGCCCGGAGGTGGCGCACCTGGACGTCGCCTACGGACAGGGCCGGATCTGGCGGGAGGGCGATCCGGTCTGGTACGGCGACGTGCCCGCCCGACACGAGGCGATCCCGGTCCGGCTGCGAGCCGCCGACGGGGAGTCCGACGAGGTGATCGCCGTGGTGGGGCGGGACACCAACCTGTCCACCGCCCGTACCCCCAGCCAGCTGGAGTTGAACTACCTGACCACGGCCGACGACCTGGCGCAGATGATCGCCGACGGCACGTTCCCGCCGCCCCGGCACCCTGGCGAGACCACCTCGGCGCCCCGGGTCGGTGACGGACTGGTCCGGCTGGACGCCGGGGGCAAGGTCACCTACGCCAGTCCGAACGCGCAGTCCGCGTACCGCCGGTTGGGCTACGCCTCCCACCTCGTGGGCGAGGATCTCGCGGCGCTGCACCGCCGACTGGCCAACGACCCGCTGGAGGGGACCGAGGCCGGCAACGGCATCCTCGCCGCGCTGCGCGGCGAGGCGCCGCCCCGACGCGAGATCGACGCCCGGGGCGCGACCATGCTCACCCGGGCCCTGCCGCTGATGCCCGCCGGAGTGCCGATCGGCGCGCTGGTCCTGGTCCGGGACATCACCGAGGTACGCCGCCGGGACCGCGCCCTGATCACCAAGGACGCCACCATCCGGGAGATCCACCACCGGGTGAAGAACAACCTCCAGACCGTCGCGGCGCTGCTGCGCCTCCAGGCCCGCCGGGTCGGCATTCCGGAGGCGCGGGTCGCCCTGGAGGAGTCGGTACGCCGGGTCGCCTCGATCGCGTTGGTGCACGAGACGCTCTCCATGTCCAGTGACGAGGCGGTCGAGTTCGACGGGATCGTCGACCGGGTGGCCAGCGCGGCGACCGAGGTGGCGGCGACCGAGGTGAGCGTTGGGATGCGGCGCAAGGGCAGCTTCGGCATCCTGCCGGCCGAGATCGCCACCTCGCTGGTGATGGTGCTCAACGAACTGCTGCTCAACGCCGTCGAGCACGGCTTCCCATCGGTCGGTGAGGCCGAGGACGGAGTCGAGCCGGAGCTGCCGGGCCACCCCGACGTCGACGCGCCCGAGGTGGTGGTGTCGGCGCACCGGGCCCGCAAGATGCTGCACGTCACGGTCGCTGACAACGGTCGGGGGCTGCCGGACGACTTCGACGCCTCCGGCGCAAGCAAGCTCGGCCTGCAGATCGTCCGGGCCCTGGTCACCGGGGAGCTGCGGGGCAGCATCGAGCTGCGGCCCGGCGCCGGGGGCGGCACCGAGGCGGTCCTGATCGTCCCGCTGGCCCGCAGCGCCCCCGAACGCCCCGGCGGCTGACCGTGCCCTGGCGTTGACCGTGCCCTGGCGGCAGATCGCCTCCGGCGGCCGGCCCGGTGGAGTCAGCGCGCTCGTCCGTCGGCGGTGAGCAGGGCGACGGTGAGGCCGGGGCGGGGCCAGACCCGGGTGACGGTCCAGCCGGTCCGCAGCGCGTCGCCCTTGGCGCCGGGTACGGCGGTCAGCGGGTCGTCGGATCGGCCGGCGACCACCAACCAGATCCGGTCCACGCCGGCCAGGCACGCCGTCGGTCGGTCGCACTCGGTGGCCCACAGGTCGCCCCGGCGCCGTGGGTCGGCCACCGCCAGCACGTCCCGGGGGATCCGCTCGCCCAGGTGGTAGCGCAGGCCCAGGTCGAGGAAGAGCCAGCTCTCCCGGGGGGAGTAGACGACCGCGTCGCCGGGACGCCGACCGTCGGCCACGATCTGGGCCGCGCCCTGGTAGTCGACCGTGGCGCTGCGGGGCCACTCGTGGGTACGCCGCAGAGCGGCCTGGTCCGGCAGGCCGAGCAGCGCGGCCAGGGCCACCACGGCGAGCGCACCGGGGGCCCGGACCGTACGCAGTGCGGCACCGGCCAGCAGGCAGCCGAAAGGCACCACGAAGACGAGATAGCGGGGCACCCAGAGCGGGACGACCGATCCGGCGAGGAAGAGCAGCAGTACGGGGAGCAGCACGCAACTGGCCGGCAGCAGTGCCCGCCGACCGGTCCGGACCGTACCGAGTGCGGCGAGTCCGATCAGGAGACCGCCGACCACCCCGCTCTGCACCACCCCGCCGGGCAGCGCCGCCAGGTCCCCGGGGCGGGCGGCGTCCACCCAGTCCAGTTGCCGGGCCCGCTGTCCCCGGGCCCGCAGCGCCAACGGGGCGACCGCCGTGAACACCGGCACCAACGCGAACGCCCACCCCCACACCACCCGCCGCCGGAACCGCCGCCGCCCCTCGCCGGCCCGGATGCCGCCTCCGGTCGCGGGGCTGGGGTCCGGGGCCGGTGACGCCGGGTCGGCCGTGCCCGGTGCTGCGGTGCCCGGGGTGGGGGGCCGGTCCGGGGGCTCCGGGGCGGCGGGCGGTGTGGTGGCGCCCGGTGAAGCGGTGCGGGGTGCGGCGGTGAGCACGGCGACGGCGTGCGCGGCGAGCAGCGTGAGGGCGACGAGGTGGGTGAGCCCGAGGGCGGCGGTCGTCACGGCGTACCCGGCCCAGCGGCGTGGAGCGGGCCGGTGCAGCGCGTCGACGAGCAGCAGGGTGCTCCCCACGGCGAGGGCGGTGGCCAGGGCGTACGGGCGGGCCTCCTGGCCGTAGCGGGAGGTGCTGGGCAGGACCGCGAACAGCAGCCCGGCGAGGGTGCCGACCCGGGCGTCCCACAGCCGCCGGCCGAGCGTGGCGGTCAGGCCGGCCGCCGCCGCCATGGCCAGTGCGGACGGCAGGCGCAGCGCGGCCACCGAGTCGCCGGCCACCGCCGTCCAGGCGTGGACGAGCAGGTAGTAGGGCGCGGCGGCGGCGTCGATGGTGCCGGTCAGCCGGAGCAGGTCGGTCACCGGCCGGGTGGCGGCGCTCCAGGTGGCCAGCTCGTCCCGCCACGGCTGGGCGGAGTCCAGCCCGGCCAGCGTCACCAGCAGGGTCAGGCCCGTCGGGAGCAGCCACACCGGCAGTCCGCGCAGGCGTAGCCCGCTGAGCCGGACGCCGGTTCCGGCAGCCGGGACCGACTTATCGGACAAATACCCCACATCGCGAGCCTGCCACATGATCGCGCTCCGAGTGGCGGCAGCGACCGCCCGTGATGTGGGATGCGGCACGCAGTCATTGGCCAGCCCATACCCGGTGTGGCAACATGACGTTCATGACTGCCGCCGTCGTGCGCCGCTTCGTGGCTCGCCGCCACGTCGATTACGGCCGCGTACGCAGCGCCATCTGTCCGGCCCACTGACGACGCCCGACCACCCTGCCTCGGGCACCTGACGCGCCGGCCGTTCTCGACATCGCCGTCCACGGCCCCTTTCCGGGAGCCGATCGCGTCCGCGTACCCAGCCGAGGCACAGCAGACAACGGAGGACGCCGCGATGGCGGTCAGCGAGATTCCGGCCCGACCCGGGGACCCCACGGCGCGCCCCGCGCGGGCTCCCCGCCGCCCCCGCGGCGAGGGCCAGTGGGCGCTCGGATACCGCGAGCCGCTCAACCCCAACGAGCGCAGCAAGAAGGACGACAACCCGCTCAACGTGCGGGAGCGGATCGAGAACATCTACGCCCACCAGGGCTTCGCCTCGATCGACCCGGCAGACCTGCGCGGCCGGTTCCGCTGGTGGGGCCTCTACACCCAGCGCAAGGCGGGCATCGACGGCGGACGTACCGCCGTGCTGGAGCCGCACGAGCTGGAAGACGAGTACTTCATGCTCCGGGTGCGGGTGGACGGCGGTCAGCTCGACCTGGCGCAGCTGCGCACCATCGCGGAGATCTCCCGGGAGTTCGCCCGCGACACCGCCGACATCACCGACCGGCAGAACATCCAGTACCACTGGATCCGGGTCGAGGACATGCCCGAGATCTGGCGTCGGCTGGAGGCCGTCGGCCTGCAGACCACCGAGGCGTGCGGTGACTGTCCCCGCATCGTGCTGGGCAGCCCTGTGGCCGGTGTCGCTGCGGACGAGCGGATCGACGCCACCCCGGCGATCGACGAGATCGTCCGGCGGTACGTCGGCGACCGGGCGTACTCCAACCTGCCCCGCAAGTTCAAGTCGTCGATCTCCTGGCTGGTGGACACCCCGTACCAGGCCAACGACATCGCCTTCCTCGGCGTCGACCATCCCGAGCACGGCCCCGGCTTCGACCTGTGGGTCGGCGGCGGGCTGTCCACCAACCCGATGCTGGCCCAGCGGCTCGGCGTCTGGGTGCCGCTGAACGAGGTGCCGGACGTCTGGGTCGGTGTGGTCGGCATCTTCCGCGACTACGGGTACCGCCGGCTGCGCCACCGCGCCCGGTTGAAGTTCCTGGTGGCCGACTGGGGGGTGACCAAGTTCCGCGAGGTGCTGGAGAAGGAGTACCTCGGCCGGACGCTGCTCGACGGCCCGGCCCCGGAGCTGCCGGAACGGCCGGTCGACCACATCGGCGTGCACGCCCAGCGGGACGGTCGTAACTACGTCGGCGCCACCCCGGTGGTCGGGCGGGTCTCCGGCACCCAGCTCGCCCAGCTCGCGGACGTGGTCCAGGCGCACGGCAGCGGCCGGGTGAGCCTTACCCCGTACCAGAAGCTGCTGGTCCTCGACGTCCCGCCGGAGCGGACCGACTCGCTGGTCACCGCGCTGCGCGGGATCGGTCTGGAGGCCCACCCGTCGAGCTGGCGGCGCGGCACCATGGCGTGCACCGGCATCGAGTACTGCAAGCTCGCCATCGTCGAGACCAAGGCCCGCGGCGAGGAACTGGTGGCCCGGCTGGAGCAGCGTCTGCGTGACTTCGACGCGGACATCTCCATCCACATCAACGGCTGCCCGAACGCCTGCGCCCGCACCCAGGTCGCCGACATCGGGCTGAAGGGCCAACTGGTGACCGGGCCGGACGGCCAGCAGGTGGAGGGCTTCCAGGTGCACCTCGGCGGCGGGCTGGGCATGGCCGAGGGCCAGACCGCCGGGTTCGGCCGCAAGCTGCGCGGCCTGAAGACGACCGCCGACGAGCTTCCCGAGTACGTGGAACGGCTGGCCCGGCGCTACCTGGCCGGCCGGACCGAGAGCGAGACGTTCGCCAACTGGGTGATCAGGGCCGACGAGGAACTACTGCGATGAGCGAGGTGACGCGATGAGCAGCGAGACCCGTGCCGCGCCGTTGTACTGCCCGTACTGCGGTGAGGAGGACCTGCGGCCGAGCGAGACCGGGCACGGCGCCTGGGAGTGCCACGGCTGCGCCCGGGTGTTCACGGTCCGCTTCACCGGCCTGCTCTCCCAGGCGGTGAAGCGGTGAGCGCGCTGATCTCCGCCGCCGGTCTGGGACTGGTCGACACCGCACCCGCCCCGGCCGTCGCGTCGGCCGACCCGGCCCGTCGCAGCCCCGAGCAGTTGCGGGAACTGGCCGACCGGGCGGGCCGGGAGTTGGAGGGCGCGCCCGCACTGGAGATCGCCCGGTGGGCCGCAGAGACCTTCGGCGACCGGTTCTGCGTGACCAGTTCGATGGCGGACGCGGTGCTCGCCCACCTCGTCTCCCGGGTCGCGCCCGGGGTGGACGTGGTCTTTCTCGACACCGGCCTGCACTTCCCAGAGACCCTCGCTGTCCGCGACGAGGTCGCCCGCACCCTGCCGGTGAACGTCCGGTCGATCCGGCCCCGGCTCACCGTCGGCCAGCAGGACGGCGAGTACGGGCCACGGCTGTTCAACAGGTCACCGGACGAGTGCTGCCGGTTGCGCAAGGTGGAGCCGCTGGAGCGGGCCCTGTCCGGTTATGAGGCGTGGGCCGCCGGGCTGCGCCGCGACGAGTCGCCGACCCGGGCCAACACGCCCGTGGTGGCGTTCGACCCGCGCCGGGGCCGGGTGAAGGTCAACCCGATCGCGGCCTGGAGCCAGGCGGACGTCGACGCGTACATCGCGCGCTGGAAGGTGCCGGTCAACGAGCTGTTCCGGCGCGGTTACGGCTCTGTCGGCTGCTGGCCGTGCACCCGCCGGACCTCGGCCGGGGAGGACCCGCGCGCCGGCCGTTGGGCCATGTTCGAGAAGACCGAGTGCGGACTGCACCTCTGACCGAGGCGGCGGGAACCGGCAGCGGCCCGACCCGTGTCGGCCCACGGTCGGGGCGGGACCCGCTGCTCCTGGTCGCCCACGGCAGCCGCGATCCACGGGCCGCCGAGGCGACCCGGGCGTTGGCCCGGGCCGTGTCGACGGCCCGCCCCGGTCCACCGGTGCTGGCGAGTTGGCTCGACCACACCGAGCCAGGTCCGACCGAGGCGTTGCGTGGGCTGGCCGTCGCCGGGCACTCCCGGGCGATCCTGGTGCCGCTGTTGCTGACCGCCGCGTACCACCGGCGGGTGGACATCCCGGCCGCGGTGGCGGCCGCCGAGGAGTCCGACCCGCCGATCGGGGTGGCGGTCACCGACGTGCTCGGCCCGGTCGGTCACCACGTGGACGGGGCACTGCTGGCCGCGCTGCGACGGCGGCTGGACGAGGCGGAACCGGGCCGGTTCGACGCCGTGGTGTTGGCGGCGGCGGGCACCCGGGACGCCTCTGCTCGTGCCTCGGTCGGCCGGGTGGCCCGGGCCCTCGGTGTCGCCCTGGGCACCCCGACCCGCGTCTCGTACGCCTCGGCGGCGCCACCGGCCGTCGGCGCGGCGGTGGCCAGGCTGCGTACGCGCGGCGCGCGGCGGGTCGCCGTGGCGGCGTACCTCCTGGCACCCGGGTTGTTCCACGACGCGGTGGCGGTGGCGGCGCGGGAGGCCGGCGCGGTGGCGGTGGCGGCGCCGTTGACCGACGCGCCGGAGTTGGTGGAGCTGGTGCTGGACCGGGTGGCCGTCGCCCGTGTGTAAGGAAGGGTCCCCTACTAACGCCTGGTGTATAGGAAGGGTCCCTTCCTTACATCTGGTGCGTGTGGGCAGCAGAACGCCCCGGCGGGCTGAGCCCGGCCGGGGCGTCTCGCTTCGGTGTGGTTGTGGTCAGGCGGAGTGAGCGCGCAGCACCCGGAGGCCGCCGCGACGCTTGACGGCGCGCCGCTCCTCCTCGCTCATCCCGCCCCAGACGCCAGCGTCCTGACCGGACTCCAGCGCCCACTGCAGGCACTGGTCGGTCACGGAGCAGCGCCGGCAGACGGCCTTGGCCTGCTCGACCTGCAGGAGAGCCGGACCGGACGTCCCGATCGGGAAGAACAGTTCCGGGTCCTCGTCGCGGCAGACAGCATGGTGACGCCAGTCCATGGCGGCAACACTCCTCATTCTGGATGGGTGGCAGATGTTGCTTGTTCGTGCTTTTCCTATATGCATCCGCATTGCCGATGGTGACGGTTCGCGTCCGTCAATTCGGCAGTGCGTGAGCAGGCTGTTGGCCCGGGGGACCTGCTGGAACGGCTCAACCTGCCGAGCATATCCAGGCAATGTCCCGGTAACTCAAGTTTGCTTGTGAATACTTTCACGAACTCTGGCGATGTCAAGGGTGGCGCTCGGAAAAACTCCGGGCGGTGAGCAAGCCCACAACCCATTTGTCCGGGTTCCAGGGGGCTCTGGCTACCCGACGTGTCACAGCCGAGGATCAATATAGTACAGTCCCGCGCACATTGCCGACATTTCCGGCACGAGTCCCGGGTGTCGCAGTCGTCGCGTGTCGGGATCGCGCCGATCGCTCCGCCCGGAGGACCGGAGACCTAACAGATTACTCTGAGTGCGGCCGGAACGGAGGCGAATCCAACTTTTTCTCGCTCGCCAAGATAGTCGCCATCGAGCTGGAACGCCTGCGGACGGCTCGCGACCAGCGTGAACTCGGCTACATCGTGCCGGCGAAGAACTTGGCGACCATGCGGATCCGGCGTGGCGGACAGGAATTGCATCACTGTCCGTGTCGTGCTGGCAACGCCTAGCTGGCGAAGGGCCATCACGTCGAGGCCCAGATCGAAGGACGCCTCCGGGTTCGGGTTGGCCTCCCGGTCGCCGACGAACGTCCACGGCGCGGTGTTCTGGACGATCACGGTCGCCAGATCGCCCTCCGTGGTCTCGCCCGGCTGCTCGATCTGGATCGCCGGGTTCCGCCGCTCGGCGCCGAACAGGATCTGTTTGGTGAAGGCCCGGAAGTAGAGCCCCGGCGAGGAGACGCGGCCGCGGCGGCGGGACTCCTCGACCCGGTGGATGACCGCCGCGTCGAGCCCGAAACCGGCGCAGAAGGTGAAGTAGCGGTCGTCGGCCCGGCCGAGGCCGATGGTCCGGTGCCGGCCCAACCGCAGCCCCTCCAGGAGCATGCTGGCCGCCTCGGGCCACTCCTTCGGCAGGCCCAACGCCCGCGCGAAGACGTTCGTGGAGCCGCCCGGCACGGTGGCCAAGGCGGGCAACCGCTCGGCGGTCGGTGCCCCGCCGCCGGCGCTGGTCGCCGTCATCAGGCCGTTGACCACCTCGTTGACCGTGCCGTCACCACCGAGGGTGACCACCACGTCGACGCCCTCCACCGCCGACTCCCGGGCCAACGCCGTGGCATGACCGCGGCGCCGGGTGTAGCGCACGGAGAGATCCACCTCGCTGCGCAGTGCCCGGACGAGCACATCCCGCGCACGTTCACTGGTGGTGGTGGCCTTCGGATTGACCAGCAGGACGGCCCGCATGGGCGGCACTGTACCCCGACCCGTCACGGGTATCGTGACGGCGTGGCAATCGACTCCGACCAGACCCCGGTGACCCTCCGTTGGGCGGTCTTCCTGCTACGGGGTCAGGCAGTCGCCGTCGGGCTGATCGCGGCCTGGCTGGTCGTCGCCGACTTCACCGCCACCACCACCGATCTGGTGTCGGCGCTGATGGTCACGGCCTTCGCCATCGGCGCGGCGATTGCGCTCTGGGCGCTGGGCAGCGCGTTGCTGCGCCGCAGGGCCGGTGCCCGTGCCCCCGCCATCGTGCTGCAGCTCATGCTGCTGCCGATCGGCTGGTTCATGATCCAGGGCGGGCTGGGCTGGCTCGGCGTACCGCTGATCGCGCTGGGGCTCGGCGTCACCTGGCTGCTGGTGAGCCCGCCCACCACCCGCGCCCTGGGCTTCGAGTGAGCTCTGCTCACCAGCCGGAGGCGCGGCGGGTGAGCAGCGAGATGGTGGCCCGGCCGTCGGCCGCTGCGGCCGAGGCGGAGGTGGTCAACGCGGTGAGCACCTTCCAGGCGAAGGACGACTCCGCCGGGAGCCGGGCGCCCGGCACGGTCGGCACCGTCACCTCGACGGTCAACGCATCCTCGGTGACCGCGAAGCGACAGTCCAACTCGGCGCCCCGGGGCGCGATGGCGAGCAGCATGGCGCACGCCTCGTCGACGGCGATGCGTAGGTCCTCGATCTCGTCGAGGGCGAACTGGAGACGCGCTGCGAGACCGGCGGTGGCGGTGCGCAGGACGCTCAGGTAGCCGCCGTCGGCGGGCACAGTGAGGTGCACCACGTCGTCATCGGTGGTCGGTTGTCCGGTCAGTTGAGTCACCACTCATCCCCCCGGTCGGGGACTCTACCCGCTCAGGCGGCGGGGCGGAGGAGGGCCGTCAGCGCGGCGGACGGCGAACCGTCCGCCCCGGTCCGGACCGGGGCGGACGGGGCGGACGGGGCGGAAACGCGTCGGCGACCGGCCCGCCCCATGGGGGAGAGCCGGCCGCCGACGACAGGCGTGGACGGGCCACGTCACGCCTGCTTGGTCTCCCAGAAGATCTTCGAGATCTCGTCGATCTTCTGCAGCAGTTCGTCGGCCTTGGACGGGTCGGTGGCGCCCTTGGCGCCCGCCGCGCCGGCCAGCTTGGTGGCCTCGTTGAACAGCTGGTGCAGGTGCGGGTACTTCTCGAAGGGCGGCGGCTTGAAGTAGTCGGTCCACAGCACCCACAGGTGGTGCTTGACCAGCTCGGCCCGCTGCTCCTTGATCAGGATGGCGCGGGTGCGGAACTCGGGGTCAGTGTTGGCCTGGTACTTCTCGCAGATCATTTTCACCGACTCGGCCTCGATCCGAGCCTGTGCGGGGTCGTAGACACCGCAGGGCAGGTCGCAGTGCGCGCTCGCGGTCACCCGGGCGCAAGGAGGCGTGGAAGTCGCATCGGGATCTTCCATGGGAAGTTTGCGATGATCCATGACGACATTACTCCTGGACGTGGCCCCGAGGCCGCAGGAGGTGAAACCCCATGCCAGTGACCCGCCTCCGGCGACCGCTGTCGGCCGTACTCGTGACCGGTCCGTCCATGGCACCGACCCTGCGGCACGGCGACGCCGTGCTGGTCCGGCCGGGCGGCCGCGCCACCCGACCCGGGGACGTGGTGGTCGCGGTCTTCCGCAGCCGCCCCGATCTGCTCGTGGTCAAACGTGCGGTCCGCCCCACCGACGGCGGCTGGTGGCTGTACGGTGACAACGAGTTGGTCACCGACGACTCCCGGGCGTACGGGGTGGCTGACGTCCTCGGTCGGGTGGTGCTCCGCTACTGGCCCCGTCCCGGCCGGCTGCCGCCGCCGCAGCCGTTATGGCCCTGCTCGCCTCCGGCGCTCCGCGGCGTGACTATGCTCGGAAAGTGCCTGGGTGACCCCCGCACTTCGTGCCGCCGCTCGCTTGCCTCACCGTGCGCCCCGACCGGCCGGCCCAGCTGCTGAAACGACACTGGAGTCACCATGCCTTCGTCCACCGTGGACCCCGCTGATCCCGTCTTCCAACTGCACCGGGGCGGCAAGATGGCCGTCCTCTCGACCGTCCCGCTGACCAGCCGCGAAGACCTCTCCCTCGCGTACACGCCGGGGGTGGCCCGGGTCTGTGAGGCGATCGCCGCCGACCCGTCGCTGACCTACGAGTACACTTGGACGTCGAACACCGTCGCGGTCGTCACCGACGGTTCGGCCGTACTCGGACTGGGCAACATCGGCCCGCGCGCCGCGCTGCCGGTGATGGAGGGCAAGGCCGTGCTGTTCAAGCAGTTCGGCGGTGTCGACGCGGTGCCGGTCTGCCTGGACACGCAAGACGTCGACGAGATCGTGGCGACGGTCAAGGCGCTCGCGCCGTCGTTCGGTGGGATCAACCTGGAGGACATCAGCGCGCCGCGCTGCTTCGAGGTGGAGCGCCGCCTCGTCGAGGCGCTGGACATCCCGGTGTTCCACGACGACCAGCACGGCACCGCGATCGTGGTGCTGGCCGCGCTGCGCAACGCCGCGACGCTGCTCAACCGCAAGCTCGGCGACCTGCGGGTGACGGTCAGCGGTGCCGGCGCGGCCGGCGTGGCGGTGACCAAGATGCTGGTGGCCGGGGGAGTGGACCCGCAGCGGGTGGCGGTCTGCGACTCCCGTGGCATCGTCTCCCGCCAGCGGGACGGCCTCACCGGCACCAAGGCCGAGCTGGCCGAGCTGACCAACGCCGACGGCCGGCAGGGCGACGTCACCGAGGCGCTGCGCGACGCCGACGTGCTGATCGGCGTCTCCGGCGGCCAGATCCCGGAGGCGGCGGTGGCCGGAATGGCGCCCGGCGGGATCGTGTTCGCACTGGCCAACCCCACCCCCGAGGTGCACCCGGACGTCGCCGCCCGGCACGTCGCGGTGGTCGCCACCGGGCGCAGCGACTACCCCAACCAGATCAACAACGTGCTGGCCTTCCCGGGCGTGTTCCGGGGCGCGCTCCAGGCCCGGGCGACCCGGGTCACCGAGTCGATGAAGGTGGCCGCCGCCGACGCCATCGCCGCCGTGGTGGCCGAGGCGCTGACCCCCGACGCGATCGTGCCCTCGCCGCTCGATCCCCGGGTCGCCCCGGCGGTGGCCGAAGCGGTCGCCGAAGCCGCCCGGCGCGACGGTGTCGCCCGCGCCTGACGGCCCTGACGTGTAAGGAAGGGTCCCCTCCTAACGCCTCGTGTTGAGGAAGGGACCCTTCTTAACGGCCGCTCAGCTTGTTACGGTGCGGATCATGCGTGCCGCCTTCGCCTCCCGTTTCGACGACGCCGATCCGCTCGCCGCGCTCACCGTGGGTGAGCAGCCCGAGCCGAGCCTGTCCGACGACGACTGGGTGACCCTGCGCGTCACGGCCAGCCCGGCTGCCCGAGCGGGTCGACGTGGTGATCGAGACGGTCGGTGCGGCCACCTTTGGCCATTCCCTGAAGTCGGCCGCGCCGGGCGCGCGGATCGTGGTCTCCGGGGCGACCGCCGGCCACGAACCCGCGGTCAACCTGCGCCGGGTCTTCGCGATGCAGCTGGAGATCCTGGGCACCTCGATGGGTACGCCGGCCGACCTGGCCGACCTGCTGGCGTTCTGCGCCGAGCGGGAGGCACACCCGGTGGTGGACAGTGTGGTGCCGTTCAGCCGGGTCGAGGAGGCGTTCGCCCGCCTGCACTCCGGCGAGGCCTTCGGCAAGGTCGTCATCGACCACACGAGCTGACGCACGCGGTTAGGAAGGGTCCCCTGCTATACACGAGGCGTTAGCAGGGGACCCTTCCTTACACCAAACCCGAGCGTTAGAGGTTGTTGTCGAGGGTGGCGACGTCGTCGCGGGCGGCGGCGGTGGGGATGCGGCTCTTGGCCTCGGCGTCGCCGTACAGCGTCCAGCGGAGGAACTCGGCGGTGGTGTTCGCCACCACTCCCAGCGACGTACCGTTGCGCAGCAGGGCCCGGCCGTGGTCGCCGTCGGTCAGGCTGAGCATCGCCTTCGGCCAGGGCACCTGGTCGTAGACCGCCTTGCCGGCGGTGTACTGCACCACCTCGTCGGCCTCGCCGTGCACGAACAGTTGCGGCGCGGCGGCACCGGCGAACGCGGTGCCCACGCCGAGCGCGGTGCCGGCGAAGACGATGCCGGCGGCCAGTCGCTCGTCCCGGCCGGCGGTGAACAGCCCGATGGTGGTGACCCCGCCCGCCGAGTGACCGGCGGCGGCCACCCGGTCGGCGGCCAGCCGGCCCCGCAGCACGTCGTCGTCACGGGTGTCGAGCGCGAGCACCTCGGTCAGCGCGTACGACACGTCGGCGGGCTGGTTGAGCACGTCGAGCACGTTGTTGTCGTTACCGGCCTTCGAGGTGTTCGGGAAGGTCGGGGCGGCCACCACGAAACCGGCGGCCGCCCACCGGGTCAGCAGCGCCTGGTAGTCGGCGGGCCGGCCGCCGAGGCCGTGGCTGAACATGACCACCGGGAACCTTCCCTCGGCGGCGTCCGCCGACGACTGCGGCTTCCCGCCGGCCCGACCGGTCGCCGGGTACCAGACGGTCACCGGCAGCGGCCGGCTGCCGTCGCGGTTGAGCTTGAGCTGCCGTACGCCGACGGCGAAGGTCTGCTTCGGCGCGCTGCCGGCGGGGATCGCCGGTGCCGACGTGACGTCCGCCGGTGCGGAGGCGGTCGGCGGTGGTGCCGCCGTGCCGGCCCGTTCGGGCTGATCGCGGTCGGTGGAGCAGCCGACCAGCGTGCCGATGGTCAGCGTGCTGGCGAGTAGGAGGGAGAGGACGCGGCGGGACATGCTCCGATTCTGCCTCGCCCGACGACCGGCCCGTCGGGCGCTCCACGGCCCGCAGCCAGTCCCTTACCCGGCGTGGCCCGTCTGCCCGCCCGTGCAGGTCAGGCGGGCGGACGGGTCTCGAAACTGGTGACACCGGCCAACAGTGCCCGCCCGGGCAGCCGCCGCCCGGCCTCCTGGTCGCCGTAGAGCGTCCAGCGCAGGAAGTCGGTGGTGGTGCCGAGCACCTGGGCGAAACCGGGCCGGCCGGGGACGAGGTATTCGCCGTGGCCCTGACCGAGCAGGCTGAGGAAGGAGGCCGGCCCGGGGGTGCGGCCGTACGCGGCCCGGCCCACGCTCAGCGGCACCACCGCGTCGGCGGTGCCGTGCACGAAGAGGATCGGCGTGCTCGGTCCGGCGAAGCTGCCCGCCATCCCGCCGCCGGCGATCACGATGCCGGCCCGCAGCCTGGCCGGATGCCCGGCGGTGAACATGCCGGCGGTGGTGAAGCCGCCCGCCGAGTGCCCGGCCGCCGCCATCCGCTGCACGTCGAGATGACCGGCGAGCGGGTCGCCGGAGCGCCCGTCGAGCCGGACCAGGTGCCGGATCACCCGCCACCCGTCCGCCGGCTGGTGGCGGACGTCGGCCCGGGAGAACCGTGCCGCGCCGCGCCGGGTGTGCGGGTACGTCGGCGCGGCCACCACGAAACCGGCCGCGGCCCAGCGGGCGGTCAGCCCGGAGTGCAACTCGGGCAGGCTGGCCAGACCGTGGCTGTAGATCACCACCGGGAACCGTCCCTCGGCCACCCGGCTGCCCTGGGTCGGATACCAGAGCGTGACCGGCAGTGGACGTTCCGATGCCGGGTCGACGGTGAGGGTGCGCACACCCACCGCGTACGGCACCTCCGGCGCCAACCTCGCGCCGAGTGCCTGTCCGTCGCTCGTCGCGCAGCCGGCCGACAGCGCCATCAGCAGCGCCGACACCAGTGCGGTGAACCCCCGTGCGATCCCCACGACATCACGGTAGGACCCCGGATCACCCGTCCGGGTCCGGTTGACCGGTGCCGCACGCCATCCGTTCGGACGGCGTGCGCGGGCCGTTCGACTGGACCGCTTTCGCTAAGGTCACGGCATGACTGAGAACTACACCGATCCGAGCGGCAACACCGAGGCCTTCCGCGCCTTCGCCGGCACCCCCGATGCTCCGGCGGAGGCGGCCTCGCGCAATGGTCTGATCATCGGTGCCGCCGTGGTGGCCGTGGTGCTGGTCGCCCTCGCGAGCTGGCTCGCCTTCGCCTGATCGGTGGCACCAGTGGCCTGACCGGTCGTTGGATCAGGTGATGGCCGCTACCACCGCGCGTGCCGCCCGGGCGATCTCTCGTTCCTCGTCCGTGCCGACCACGCAGACCGCGACCTCCGCGCCGTCCGGCGAGATGAACCGGTCACCGCTGCCCGTGTTGCGCTCCGGGTCGACGGTGATGCCGAGTCGCTCCAACCCGGCCAGCGCCGCCGCGCGTACCGGTGCCGCGTGCTCGCCGACCCCGGCGGTGAAGGTGACCGCGTCCACCCGGCCGAGCAACGCGTAGTACGCCCCCACGTAGCCGGTGATCCGCCGGCAGTAGACGTCGAAGGCGAGCGCCGCCGCCTCGTCCCCGGCCGCCCGCCGGGACAGCACCTCCCGCATGTCGTTGACGCCGGAGAGCCCGAGCAGCCCGCTGCGGTGGTTGAGCAGGTCGTCGATCTCGTCCACGCCCAGTCCGCCCTCGCGGCGCAGGTGGAACACCACGGTCGGGTCCAGGTCACCGCTGCGGGTGCCCATCACCAGCCCCTCCAGCGGGGACATCCCCATCGAGGTGGCCACGCTGCGTCCCTGCGCGACCGCGCACACGCTGGCGCCGTTGCCCAGGTGCAGGGTGATCGTATTGACCTCGGCGTACGGGCGGCCCAGCAGTTCGGCGGTGCGCCGGGAGACGTACGAGTGCGAGGTGCCGTGGAAGCCGTAGCGCCGGACGCCGTACCGCTGCGCGATGTCCCGGTCGATCGCGTACGTGGCGGCGGAGTCGGGCAGCGTGTGGTGGAACGCGGTGTCGAAGACGGCGACCTGCGGCACCTCGGGCAGGACAGCGCGTGCCTCGGCGATGCCGGCGAGGTTGGCCGGGTTGTGCAGCGGCGCCAGCGGCACCAGGTCGGTGATGGCGGCCAGCACCGCGTCGTCCACCAGCGTTGGCGCGGTGAACCGCAGGCCGCCGTGCACCACCCGGTGCCCGACCGCGGTGAGCCCGGTCAGGTCCAGCCCGGCCAGGATCCGGCGGACCGCGCCGGCATGATCGGGCGCGTCGCCACCGGGTTCACCGACCCGTTCGACGGTGCCCCTGTCGAGCACCCGGTCGCCGTCGTACAGCCGGTACTTGACCGAGGACGACCCACAGTTCAACACCAGGACCTTGTCGGTCATACGGCACCTCCGGGCGGGGGAGCGTCGGTGAGGGCGGCGGCCTGGATGGCGGTGATCGCCACGGTGTTGACGATGTCCGGCACGGTGGCCCCTCGGGAGAGATCGTTGACCGGCCGGCGCAGGCCCTGCATCACCGGCCCGACGGCCACCGCCCCGGCGGAGCGTTGCACCGCCTTGTACGTGTTGTTGCCGGTGTTCAGGTCCGGGAAGATGAAGACCGTCGCCCGGCCGGCGACCGTGCTGCCGGGCAGCTTCGTCGCCGCCACCGCCGGGTCGATCGCCGCGTCGTACTGGATCGGACCCTCCACGGCCAGGTCGGGCCGACGCTCACGGACCAGCGCGGTGGCCGCCGCCACCTTCTCCACGTCGGCACCGGCGCCGGAGCTGCCGGTCGAGTACGACAGCATCGCCACCCGGGGCTCGATGCCGAACCGGGCCGCGGTGTCGGCCGAGGAGATCGCGATGTCGGCGAGCTGGGCGGCGTCCGGGTCGCGGTTGACCGCGCAGTCGCCGTACACCAGTACCCGGTCGGCGAGCAGCATGAAGAAGACGCTGGAGGCGACGGAGACCTCCGGCAGGTTCTTGACGATCTCGAAGGCGGGGCGGATGGTGGCGGCGGTGGTGTGGGTGGCGCCGGAGACCATGCCGTCGGCGTGACCGGCCCACACCATCATGGTGCCGAAGTAGTTCGGCTGGGCCACCACGTCGTACGCCAGCTCGACGGTGACGCCCCGGTGGGCGCGCAGCTTCGCGTACCCCTCGGCGAACTCGTCGCGCCACTCGCTGGTCGCCGGGTCGACCACCGTCGCTCCGGTGATGTCGACGCCCAGTTCACGGGTCCGTCGGGCGATGTCGTCGGGGCGACCGAGCAGGGTCAGGTCGGCCACTCCCCGATGCAGCAGGATCTCCGTGGCCCGCAGGATCCGTTCCTCGGTGCCCTCGGGCAGCACCAGGTGGCGGCGCTGGGCGCGGGCCCGGTCGATCAGGTCGTACTCGAACATCAGCGGGGTGACCCGCTCCGAGCGGGTGACCGCGAGTCGGCGGGCCAGCTCGTCGGTGTCCACGTTGGCCTCGAAGGCACCGAGGGCGGCCTCCACCTTGCGGGCGTTGGCCGCGCTGGGCCGTCCCTCGATCCGGCTGGACGCGGCGACCGTGTCGTAGCTGTCGCTGGTGACACTGAGCACCGCCAGGCCGGTGTTCAGCCCGTCGAAGAGTCGCAGGGCGCGCGGGTCGGGCTGTTCGCCGAGGGTGAGCACCAGCCCGGAGATCGAGACCTGGCCGGAGACGTGCGCGGCGCCGGCCGCGACCAGCAGGTCGTCCCGGTCGCCCGGGGTGATCACCAGGCAGCCGTCGGTCAGGTGTTCCACGAGCGTCGGTACGTGCGCCGCGCCGACCACGTAGTCGAGCACGTCGCGGCCGAGCGCCGCCTCGTCGCCGGTGAGCAGTGTCGCGCCGAGTGCGGCGGCCACCTCGGCCACGGTCGGCGCCGACACGGTCGGCACCTCCGGGATGGCGTACGCCGGTACCGGCAGGTCGGGCAGGTCCATCGGTGCGGGCACCCGGTTGGCGACGACCGCGAGCACCGTCGCGCCGAGGTCCACCAGATCGTGGTACGCGCCCCGGGCCGCCGCCGCGATCGCCGCCGGCGACTGGCCCTGCCCGTCCACGACCGGCACCACCACGCTGCCGAACTCGGTCGCCAGCCGGGCGTTGAAGGCCAGTTCCCGTGGGGTGGTGCCGTCGCCGGAGTCGGCGAAGTCGCTACCCACCACCACGACGGCCGGACACTGCCGCTCGACCGCTCGGTAGCGCTGCACCACCCTGGAGATCAGTTCTTCCCGCCGGCCGTCTGATACCAGCGCCGTGGCCTCGGCATATGTGGCTCCGGCCAGGTCGGACGGGTTAACCTGCACGCGATAGCGCTCGCTGAGCAGGGCGAGGATGTGGTCGGGCCCGGTCGACGGCACCAGCGGCCGGAACACGCCGATCCGTTCGACCTGCCGGGAGAGCAGTTCGGCGAGACCCAACGCGATGGTCGACTTCCCGCCGCCGGATCCCACGCTGGTGAGGTAGACGCTGCGAACCATGCGGCCAAACCTACTCGGTCCGCGTAGTTGTCCTTCGACAACCATCTCGGGGTGGTACCGCCCGTTTTCGCATGTCAGATGGGACACTTGGGCGAGAAAGTGAAAGGTCTTCACCTTTAGACTCGCGCAGGTGGAGGGACCAACGCAGATCATTCCTGTCGCACCGGAACCATCCCCCGTCTTCGTCGATCCGAGTGGCCGCCGCCGGCGGTGGCTACGGCGGACCGCGTACGCCCTCGGTCTTGCCGGGGTGGCGTACACCACGATGGTCGGCATCAGCTTCGCCGGCGGCCCGGTCCGCCCGGAGACGATCATCCCGTTCGTCGAGCCCGCCGAGACCTGGGAGGCGCCGCCCGTCTCCCCGGCGGCCTCGCCCAGCCCGTCACCCTCGCCGACGCCGTCGCCCACCCAGGTCACGCCGCAGCGCCAGGTGCCCCTTCCCTCCGCGCCCCGCACCGGGACGACCTCGACCAGTCCCGCACCGAGCCCGTCTGAGACGGCGGCGCCGACCAGCGCCAGCCCCAGCGCCTCGCCGATGGTCAGCCCGCCCCGGAGCAGCCCGTCACCCAGCACCCCGCCTCCGAGCAGCCCGACACCCACGACAACGCCGTCGCCGGAGCCGAACGAGACGACCGAAGAAGACGAGTGAGGCGACCGCTCCCCGATGAACCACCCGTACCCGCCCGGCCGACCGGCACACCCGCCCTGCTCCCGTACGCCCGAACGGCCCCGGCAGCACGCCCGGCCCGGTCCGGCCGCCCGCGCCCGACGATTCATCCCCCGTCCGAGCTGGACGGTCTACGCGATGGTTTTCGTGCTGCTCGGCGGCATCCTCTTCGTCCAGGCGTACGCCAACGGCTCGTTCATCCCGGACTACCGGGCGGAGAACACCTTCGGCAGCGGCCAGGACGACGTCCCCGACGAGATCCTCGAAGGCGGCCCGATCGTCAACACCACCGCCGACCGGCCGCAGTCGTACCGGCTGCCGGCGCGAACCATCGCGTTGACCTTCGACGACGGCCCCGACCCGGTCTGGACCCCGGCCGTGCTGGAGGTGCTGGACAAGCACCAGGTCCCGGGCACCTTCTTCGTCCTCGGCAACCAGGTGGTCCGCAGCCCCGACCTGGTCCGTGAGCTGGCCGAGAAGGGGCACGAACTGGGCGTGCACACCTTCACCCACCCGCACCTCACCCAGATCCCCGGGTGGCAGCGGCGGATGGAGTACACCCAGACCCAGCTCGTCATCGCCGGGGCTACCGGCCAGAGGTCCAACCTGCTGCGGTTCCCGTACTCGTCCCGGGCGGACGCCTTCGTCGACCAGGACTGGCCGCTGCTGCAACAGGCCGGTGAGCTCGGCTACCTCAGCGTGGTCAACGACCTGGACAGCCGGGACTGGGAGCGGCAGGGCACGGAGGGGATGATCGAGCGGACCATACCGGAGGGCTACTCCGGCGCGGTCACGCTCTGGCACGACTCCGGCGGTGACCGCTCGCAGACCGTCGAGGCGCTGGACCGGTACATCCCGATGATGAAGGACCGGGGATACACCTTCACCACGATCAGTGAGGGGTTGAACCGGGCGCTGGCCGAGGCCGGTGCCACCGGCACCACGGCCGGGCCGACCGAGGCGACGTTCACCGAGCGTTGGCGCGGCCAGATGCTGATCATGGCGGTGCGCGCCGCCGACGGCACCTTCGTCCTCTTCGGCGTGCTCTTCGTGCTGGTCGGAACGCTCACCATCGGGCGGACCGTGCTGCTGTTCGTGCTGGCGCGTCGGCACGCCCGTAAACGACGCCGCCGGGGCTTCGCCTGGGGACCGCCGGTCACCGACCCGGTGTCGGTGATCGTGCCCGCGTACAACGAGAAGGAGGGCATCGCCGAGGCGGTCCGCTCGCTCGCCACCGGTGACCATCCCGGCGGCATCGAGGTGGTGGTGGTCGACGACGGGTCGACCGACGGCACCGCCGACATCGCCGCCGGGCTCGGCCTGCCGAACGTACGGGTGGTGCGCAAACCCAACGGCGGGAAGCCGAGCGCGCTGAACACCGGCGTCGCCCTGGCCCGGCACGACCTGATCGTGATGGTCGACGGGGACACGGTCTTCGAGCCCGACGCGATCCGTCGCCTGGTCCAGCCGTTCGGCGACCCGCAGGTGGGTGCGGTGGCCGGTAATGTCAAGGTGGGCAACCGGCGCAGCATGATCGCCAAGTGGCAGCACATCGAGTACGTGATCGGCTTCAACCTCGACCGGCGGCTCTACGAGACGCTGCGGTGCATGCCGACCATCCCCGGCGCGATCGGCGCGTTCCGCCGCGAGGCGCTGGAGTACGCCGGTGGGATGACCGACGAGACCCTGGCCGAGGACACCGACGTCACCATGGCTCTGGGCCGGGCCGGCTGGAAGGTGGTGTACGAGGAGAACGCCCGGGCCTGGACCGAGGCGCCGACCAGCTTCGGGCAGTTGTGGAAGCAGCGCTATCGGTGGAGCTACGGCACCATGCAGGCGATGTGGAAGCACCGACGCTCGGTGCTCGACAAGGGGGCTTCCGGCCGGTTCAGCCGTCGCTGCCTGGCCTTCCTGACCCTGTTCGGGGTGCTGCTCCCGCTGACCGCGCCGGTGATCGACCTGCTCGCCATCTACGGCCTGATCTTCCTGAACCGGACCGAGACGGCGCTGGCGTGGAGCGCCATGCTGGGCTTGCAGTTCTTGACGGCGATCGTGGCGTTCCGCCTCGACAAGGAGAAACTCGGCGTCCTCTGGGTGCTGCCGTTGCAGCAGTTCGTCTACCGCCAACTGATGTACCTGGTGCTGCTCCAGTCGGTGGTGACCGCGTTGACCGGCGGGCGGCTGGGCTGGCAGAAGCTTAAGCGCACCGGGCTGGCGCCGGGCGGCCCGGCGGGTCCGCCACCGCCGGTGCCCGCCCCGGCCGCCGCCACCGCCCGGCGGGTACGCCCCTGACCTGCGGCCCGTCGGGATGCGGCGGGTGCTCGTCAGCCCGCGCGTCGGGCGAGACCGAGGGCGTACTCGGGCCACCAGACGCCACTCTCCGGCTCGCCCGAGCGGCAGGCGCCGTCGGACTCGCCCGGGTACTTGACCCACAGCAGGGCGTCGACCCGGTCCAGGCCGCTGTCGGTGGTGGGGGCCGTACCGAGCGCCCGGCCCGGCGGGTTGCACCAGCTCGGCGCGGATCGCACGGTCTCGCCCGGGTGCGGGCCCCTGCCGTTGCGGCTGGTGTCGATGACGAACGCGGTCGTACCGCCGAGGGCGTCGGAGATCTCGTGGCCGTAGGTGACGTTGCGCGGCGTACCGACGAAGTTGGCGACGTTGAGCGCGAAGCCGTCGGCCTCGGCGACACCGGCACGGCGCAGCGTCGCCGCCAACCGGGCGCCGTCGGTGATCCAGCCGGGGTGTCCGGCGTCCAGATAGATCCGGGCGCTGCCGGTGCTGCGTAGCACCGTCACCGCGTCCCGCAGCAGGCCCAGCCGCTCGTCGACGTCGTCGACGCACCGGTCGACGGCGTCCGGCACCGCGCCCGGTTCCACCACGATCGTGACCGGGCGGCCCTGCACCCCGGCGGCCACCCGCCGGATCCAGTCCTGGTACGCCCCGGCCGACCCTGCGCCACCCTCACCCTGCCGGCCGCAGTCGCGCTGCGGAAGATTGTGGGTGACCAGCACCGGCGTCTGGCCGGAGCGGCTGGCACCGGCGAGAAACTCCGACACCTCCTCGGTGACCGTGGCGGAGTCGCCGACCAGCCAGCGGGCGGTCGGGCGGGTGCTGATCCGGCGTAGCGCGGCGGCGTCCTCGGCCCGTCCCTCCCGCTCCCACTCGGTGACCTGCCAGGCCGCCGCGCCGTGCGGGTCGACGTAGAAGACCGGCGGCAACGGCGGCACCGAGCGGTCGGCGCTGACGGTCTCGGTCGACGGACGCTCGGGCGCCTCGTCGCTGCATCCGGAGAGCAGGAGCGTCAGCGCGATCCCCGCCACCAGGGCAGGGCGGCGGAAGCTGCGAGGCATGGCCGCCACCCTACCCGCCGCCCCGGCCCGGACGGACGCGGCCTACCAGGGCTTTCGTCCGCACCGAGGCCCGGTGTGGGCTGTCCGTGCCGGGCCTCCGGAGCGGGGGTCTACTCGTCGTCGGGATCGTCGAGCCGGGCGAGCCAGGTGGCGAAGCGCTCGATCGGGGTCTCGAACTCGGGGTTGAGATCGACGAAGTCCCGCAGTCGCTCGCCGAGCCATTCCAGGGTGACGTCCTCGTCCCCCCGGCGCTGGACCAACTCCTCGATGCCACGGTCGGTGAAGTACATCAGGTCTCCTCGGACATGCTCACCGGGGCGGGCCACCGTCTCCGGTGACCCGCCCCGGTGAGCGGTCGGTGCGGTCAGGGGCGGGGCAGCGCCGCCTCGATGAGCGCGTTCTGCTCCACCTCGTGCATCTTCGCCGAGCCGACGGCCGGGGCGGCGGCGGCCGGGCGGGAGATGCGACGCAGGCGGACCTCGTCGAGGTGCTCCAGCAGGTTGAGCGCGACGAACGACCAGGAGCCCTGGTTGGCCGGCTCCTCCTGCACCCAGGCGAAGTCCTCCGCGTTCGGGTACTGGGCGAGCGCGGCCCGGATCTCCTCCACCGGCATCGGGTAGAGCTGCTCCAGCCGGATCAGCGCGGTGTCGGTGACGCTGCGCTCCTGCCGGGCCTGGAACAGGTCGTAGTAGACCTTGCCCGAGCAGAGCAGCACCCGCTTGACCTGCTCCGGAGCCGGCGCGGCCTGGTCGCTCAGGACCGGCGAGAAGGTGCCGGAGGTGAAGTCCTCCACCGAGGAGACACAGAGCTTGTGTCGCAGCAGGGACTTCGGCGTGAACACCACCAGTGGCTTGCGCTTCGGCGAGAGCGCCTGGCGACGCAGCAGGTGGAAGTAGTTCGCCGGGGTGGTCGGGATGGACACCCGCATGTTGTCCTCGGCGCAGAGCTGGAGGAACCGCTCGGGACGGCCGGAGGTGTGGTCCGGGCCCTGCCCCTCGTGGCCGTGCGGCAGCAGCAGGGTGACCGCGGAGCGCTGGCCCCACTTCACCTCGCCGGAGGAGATGAACTCGTCGATCACCGACTGGGCGCCGTTGACGAAGTCGCCGAACTGGGCCTCCCAGCAGACCAGCGCGTTCAGGTTCTCCACCGAGTAGCCGTACTCGAAGCCCATCGCGGCGTACTCGGACAGCAGCGAGTCGTGCGCGAAGAATCGGGACCGCTCACCGTTGCCGGTCAGCGACTGCAACGGCAGGTAGTCGTCGCCGGTCTCCGAGTCCACGACCGAGGCGTGCCGCTGCACGAACGTGCCGCGCCGGGAGTCCTGTCCGGCGAGCCGGACGGTGACCCCGTCGTGCAGCAGCGCACCGAAGGCGATGATCTCGCCGAAGCCCCAGTCGATGGTGCCCTCGACGGACATCCGGGCCCGCCGGTCGAGCAACTGCTGGATCCGCTTGTGCGGGGTGAAGCCGTCCGGCAGGTTGACGTGCGCCTCGCCGATGGCCTTGATCACCGACGCCTCGGTCGCCGTCTCCACCTGCGGCTCCGGCTCGTCCTGCCGGGCCGGGCGGCTGACCTGGCGCGGGGTGCTGGCCGCGTCGCGGGTGGCCTTGAAGACCCGCTCCAACTGCGCCTGGTAGTCGCGCAGCAGCTCCTCGGCGTCCTCCACGGTGATGTCACCCCGCCCGATCAGCTCCTCGGTGTAGAGCTTGCGGACCGAGCGCTTCGAGTCGATGATCTTGTACATCTGGGGGTTGGACATCGAGGGGTCGTCGCCCTCGTTGTGCCCGCGCCGCCGGTAGCAGACCAGGTCGATCACGACGTCCTTGTTGAACGTCTGGCGGTACTCGAAGGCCAGCCGGGCGACCCGGACCACGGCCTCGGGGTCGTCGCCGTTGACGTGGAAGATCGGCGCCTGGATCATCCGGGCCACGTCGGTGCTGTAGAGGCTGGACCGGGAGTACTCCGGCGCGGTGGTGAAGCCGACCTGGTTGTTGACCACCACGTGCACCGTCCCGCCGGTGCGGTAGCCGCGCAACTGGGAGAGGTTGAGCGTCTCGGCCACCACACCCTGACCGGCGAAGGCGGCGTCGCCGTGCACCGCCAGCGGCAGCACGGTGTAGCCCTCCAGCTTGAGGTCGATGCGGTCCTGCTTGGCGCGGACGATGCCCTCCAGCACCGGGTCGACCGCCTCCAGGTGGGACGGGTTCGCCACTACCGAGACCTTCACCGAGTGGTCGCCGTCGGGAGTGGTGAACTTGCCGTTCTGGCCCAGGTGGTATTTCACGTCACCGGAACCCTGGGTGGAGCGCGGGTCGAGGTGCCCCTCGAACTCCGAGAAGATCTTCTCGTACGGCTTGCCGACGATGTTGGCGAGCACGTTGAGGCGACCCCGGTGGGCCATGCCGATCACGACCTCGTCCAGGTCGTTCTCGGCGGACGCCTCCAGCACCTCGCCGAGCAGCGGGATCAGCGACTCGCCACCCTCCAGCGAGAAGCGCTTCTGGCCGACGTACTTGGTCTGCAGGAACGTCTCGAACGCCTCGGCCGCGTTGAGCCGGTTCAGCACATGCTTCTGCTCGTCGGCCGGCGGCTTCTCGTACTTGCGCTCGACCCGCTCCTGGATCCAGCGACGCTCCGCCGGGTCCTGGATGTGCATGTACTCGATGCCGACCCGGCGGCAGTACGAGTCGCGCAGCACCCCGAGGATCTCCCGCAGCCGCATCCGCTGCCGGCCGTTGAAGCCGTTCACCGGAAAGGTGCGGTCCAGGTCCCACAGGGTCAGCCCGTGCTGGAGGACGTCCAGGTCCGGGTGCTTGCGGATCTTGAACTCCAGCGGATCGGTGTCGGCCATCAGGTGGCCCCGGACCCGGTAGGAGTGGATCAGCTCGTGCACCCGCGCGGTCTTGTTGATCTGTCCTTCGCTGTCGACCGCCACGTCGCGCATCCAGCGCACCGGCTCGTACGGGATGCGCAGCGAGGTGAAGATCTGGTCGTAGTAGCCGTGCTCGCCGAGGAGCAGCTCGTGCATGACCTTGAGGAACTCGCCGGACTGCGCGCCCTGGATGATCCGGTGGTCGTACGTGCTGGTCAGCGTGATGACCTTGCTGACCGCCAGCTCGGCCAGGGTGGCCTCGCTCATGCCCTGGTACGGCGCCGGGTACTCCATCGCGCCGACGCCGATGATCGCGCTCTGGCCCTGCATCAGCCGCGGCATCGAGTGCACGGTGCCGATGCCGCCGGGGTTGGTCAGCGAGATGGTGGTGCCGGAGTAGTCGTCCATGGTCAGCTCGTTGCGGCGGGCCCGCCGGACGATGTCCTCGTACGCCTGCCAGAACTGCCGGAAGTCCATCTGCTCGCAGCCCTTGATGGACGGCACCACCAGGGTCCGGCTGCCGTCGGGCTTGGCCAGGTCGATGGCGATGCCCAGGTTGACGTGCTCGGGGCGGACCATCGCCGGCTTGCCGTCGACCTCGGCGAAGGAGTTGTTCATCTCCGGGTGCGCGACCATCGCCCGGACCAGCGCGTAGCCGACCAGGTGGGTGAAGCTGACCTTGCCGCCACGCCCCCGGGCGAGGTGGTTGTTGATCACGATGCGGTTGTCCACCAGCAGCTTGGCCGGCACCGCGCGCACGCTGGTCGCGGTCGGCACGGCCAGCGAGGCGTCCATGTTCTGCACGATCCGGGCGGCGACGCCGCGCAGCGGCGTGGTCTGCGGCCCGGTGGCGGTCGGGGCCGACTTCGTCGGGGCGGACTTCGCCGAGGTCGTCTTGGCCGGCTCGGACTTGGCGGCCGGCTTGGCCTTCGCCGGGGCTGTGGACTTGGCCGGGGCCGTGGACTTGGCCGGGGCCGGCTCCGCCTTGGCCGCGAGCTCGGCCTTGGCGCTCGGCTCGGCCTTGGCGGGGGCCTTCGGGGTGGATTCGGTGCCGGTCGCCTGGCCGTCACCGTCCGCCGAGCGGGCCTTGCCGGCGCCGGGCCGGTAGTCGGCGAAGAAGTCGTGCCAGGCCGGGTCGACGCTGCTGGGATCGGCGAGGTAGCGCTGGTACATCTCCTCGACGATCCACTCGTTCGGGCCGAAACCCGCCAGTGGGTTCTCCTGCGAAGTCTGCTGGGTCGACACGGCCGGTAATCGCCTCTTTCACGCGGGTTTGGTGTGTCACGCGGTGTCCGCCTGCGCCAGGACGAGCGCGCACAGGACGGATCCCAGGCTACGCCGTACCGATCGCCGAGGCATTTCCACCTCCGTCCCGTGGTCCGATTCACAGAAGATGCCAGAAGTTCCGTAAGCCCAGCGTGTTGCCCTGCTAGCTGGTATGACACGGGCCCGGCCCGACCGGCTCGTCGCCGATCGGACCGGGCCCCGGGCGGATCGCCCACGCGCCTCGGAATCAGGAGATGTCGCGACGCCGAGTAATCAGGACGCCGACCACGCAGCTGACCACGGCGTAGCCGATCAGCACCACCGCGCCGACCCACCAGGCGGGCAGCATCTCGTTCTCACCAGGGGTGATCATGATCTGGGAGGCCGCCGCCGGCCAGATCACCTGCCACTTGATCACGGCCATGCTGTCCAGCCAGTTCGACAGCAGGAGGAACACCAGACCGACAACTTGTGTACCGATTAGGTAAAGCACCGACGCGGTGATCACCGCGCCGAGCTGGTTGGTGATCAGAGTGCCGATACCCACGCCCAGCACGGTCCAGATGGCGTACGCCAGCAGGTTGAGCAGCAGGGCCCGCTGGACCTCCCACTCACCGAGCATCGTGCCGTGGTCGTTGAGCGTCAGGAACACCGCTCCGGCTCCGAGATCGATCACCGTGGTCACCAACCAGAACAGGAAGCCCAGGAGGCTGGCCGCGATGAGCTTGCTGACGATCACCGTGGTCCTTCGCGGCGTGGCCAGGAAGGTGGTGGTCGCGGTCTGGTGGAAGAACTCGTTGGTGACCATCAGGATGCCGATCAGCATCACGAACATCAGGCCGAGGTACTGACCCGAGGTGTAGATGTTCGCCGCCTGGGCCGGAGCGGAGGCGGCGTCGCCGGTGACACCGAACTCCTGCCCGCCGCCGCCGAGCGTCTCGTTGGCCAGCCAGGCGTTGAACGGGAAGGCCATGGCGATCGACAGGAACGCCGCGAGGGCCAGCCACCACCAGGTGCTGGTGGTGCGGATCTTGAGCAGTTCGGCGCGGACCAGGTTGCTCATCGGATGCCCGCCTTTCCGGCCGTCAGCTCCAGGAACACGCGTTCCAGGTCGGGTCGTTCGGTGCTCAGCTCGTGCAGCTCCACCCCGGCGGCCAGCGCCGCGCGGCCCACCGTCGGGGCGTCCACCCCGGCGATCAGCAACGTGCCCTGCTCGTCGGCCTGCACGGTGGCCGGTCCGTCGGCGAGCGCTGCGGTCAGCGCGTCCGCCTGCGGGGTGCGGACCCGGACCCGGGCGCCCTGCGCCATCGACCCGAGCACCTGGTCGACCGGTCCCTGCCGGACGAGCTGCCCGGCCGCGATGATCACCACGTCGTCGGCGAGCAACTGCATCTCGGACAGCAGGTGGCTGGAGACCAGCACGGTACGACCCTCGGCGGCCAGGCCCTTGAGAAACCCGCGCATCCACCGGATGCCCTCCGGGTCCAGACCGTTGGCCGGCTCGTCGAGGATGAGCACCCGGGGGTCGCCGAGCATCGCCGCGGCGATGCCGAGGCGCTGCTTCATGCCCAGCGAGTAACCCTTGAACTTGCGCTTGGCCGCCGGGCTCAGGCCGACCATGGCGAGTGCCTCGTCGGCCCGCTGCCGGGGCAATCCGGCCGCCGCGCAGATCACTCGCAGGTGGTTGATTCCGGTACGCCCCTTGTGCGCGCTGGACGCCTCCAGCACCGCGCCGACGTGCCGCAGCGGGTCGACCAGGTCCGGGTACCGGCGACCACCGATGGTGGCGTCGCCGGCGCTCGGCGTGACCAGGTTCAGCAACATCCGCAGCGTGGTGGTCTTGCCGGCGCCGTTCGGACCGAGGAAGCCGGTGACCCGACCCGGCTCGATCGTGAACGACAGATTGTTGACCGCCAGCACGTTGCGGTACTGCTTGGTCAGGCCGGAGACCACGATCTGCGCGTCGTTGGTGGGGCGTGACTGCCCGTCGGACATCATTCTCCTCCCGTGGCGCCGAGGTGCGCCGTTGCACAGCGTGACGGTAGTGGTCAACCAAATCAATCGGGCGCGCTCCGGAGATCGCGCTCCGTCCCAGGCAGGATCTGCCTCATCCCCAGGTACGACCCGATCGACGGTCGTCCCACACCGCGATCCAGGTGGCGCGGGCGTGGGCCAGCAGATCACCGTCGGCCCTGCTCCGGTACCCGCCACGGCGGCAGTCCGCCCGCCCGACAGCTGCCCCGGGGAAGCGCACCTCCACCGGGCGCGCGGCCCCTTGCCGGGCACACACCTGGCAGCCTCGCACGATCACCCGGCCGGCCCGGCCGGCGGGGTCAGCCGCCGGTCGCCCACCGGCGTCCACCGGATCGACACCGGTCACCACCAGGGCCGGCAACCCACCGGGGGCTACACAGAGGGCATGGCTGTTCTGCCCGGTGCGGACGCCGCCGCAGCGCGTGGCCGGACCGCCCACCGGTACACCCGGGCCAGGGCTGCCGCTGGTCGCCTGAGCCGCCTGCTCACAGGGTATTTTCAGTGACCGCCCAGCATGGGTGCAGCGACCGCGCGGATGATGGGCGGCATGGCGGCTACCCAGACCGAGGCCCGGCTTCTCGTCGTCGAGGACGATCCCAACATCCTCGAACTGCTCTCCGCGAGCCTGCGGTTCGCGGGCTTCGACGTGGCCACCGCCACCAGCGGCAGTGCCGCGCTCAACGCGGCCCGGGACCACCGGCCCGACCTGGTGGTGCTCGACGTGATGCTGCCGGACCTGGACGGCTTCGAGGTGATCCGGATGATGCGCGAGGGCGGCACCCGTACGCCGGTGGTCTTCCTCACCGCCCGGGACGCCACCGACGACAAGATCCGGGGGCTGACCCTGGGCGGCGACGACTACGTCACCAAGCCGTTCAGCCTGGAGGAGTTGACCGCCCGGATCCGGGCGGTGCTGCGCCGCACCAGCAGCGGCGAGCAGGCGCCCGCCCGCCTCACCTTCGCCGACCTGGAGCTGGACGAGGAGACCCACGAGGTGTACAGGGCCGGTCAGCGGGTGCAGCTCTCGCCGACCGAGTTCAAGCTGCTGCGCTACCTGATGCTCAACGCCAACCGGGTGCTGTCCAAGGCGCAGATCCTCGACCACGTCTGGAACTACGACTTCCGGGGCGACGACAACATCGTCGAGTCCTACATCTCCTACCTGCGGCGTAAGGTCGACACCACCGAGCCCCGGCTCATCCACACCCTGCGGGGGGTCGGCTACGTGCTCCGCAAGCCGGCGGCGTGAACCCGGTCCAGCAGGGCAAGACCCGACTCCGCTCGGTACCGCTGCGGGTCAAGCTCGTCGCGGCCGTGCTCGCGCTGGTCGCCGCCGCGCTGCTGGTGATCGCCTCGCTGACCACGATCTTCCTCCGCAGCTACCTGGTCGGGCAGATCGACACGCAGTTGCGAGGCTCGGGCCAGACGCTCGGGCCGCTGATCCCCCTGATGAAGACCGGCCGGGTGGGGGCGATGCTGCCCAGCGACTACTTCGTGGTGCTGGCGAACCCGGATCTCGGCCTCACCCGTCCGTACTACGACGACAACACCTTCGGTCCGCAGCAGCTGCCGCGCGTCCCCGACGACGTCCAGGGTTTCGCCGAGCGGGTGGGGGAGCCCCGGACCGTGACGTCGTGGGACGGGCACACCCGGTGGCGGATCTACTACGTCGAGGTGTCCGACGGTGAGGTGTTGGCGATCGGGCAGCACCTCACCGAGGTCGAGGCGGCGGTCAAGCGACTCATCCTGATCGACATGCTGGTGGGTGGGGCGGTGCTGATCCTGCTCGCCTCGATCGGCGCGGCCATCGTGCGGACCAGCCTCAAACCGTTGGTGGAGATCGAACGTACCGCCGCCGCGATCGCCGGTGGCGATCTCAGCCGCCGGGTGCCCGACCCCGAGTACGGGCAACCCTGTCCCACCTCGGAGCTGGGGCGGCTGTCCCGCGCGTTGAACGCGATGCTCAGCCAGATCGAGATGGCCTTCACCGCCCGCGCGGCGTCCGAGTTCGCGGCCCGATCCGCCGAGACCGCCGCGCGGGAGGCAGCGGAGGCGGCCCGTGCCTCCGAGGCGCGGTCCCGCCGCTCGGAGGAGCGGATGCGGCAGTTCGTCGCGGACGCCTCGCACGAGCTGCGAACCCCGCTGACCACCATCCGGGGCTTCGCCGAGCTGTACCGGCAGGGTGCCGCCCGCGCCCCCGAGCAGACCTCCGACCTGCTGCGCCGGATCGAGGACGAGGCGTCCCGGATGGGTCTGCTGGTGGAGGACCTGCTGCTGCTGGCCCGGCTGGACCGGGAGCGGCCGTTGTCGCTCGCCCCGGTGGAGCTGCCGGTGCTGGCCGCCGACGCGTTGGAGGCGGCCCGGGCGATGGCGCCGGACCGGCGGATCGAGCTGGAGATCGAGCCGGGTTCCGGGCCGCTGGTGGTGCGCGGCGACGACGCCCGGCTGCGGCAGGTGATCGGCAACCTGATGACGAACGCTCTGCGGCACACCCCGCCGGAGGCGTCGGTTACGCTGCGGATGCGTGTCGAACCGGGCGACCTGGCGGTGATCGAGGTTGCCGACACCGGGCCGGGGCTCACCGGGGAGCAGGCGGACCGGGTCTTCGAACGTTTCTACCGGGCGGACGCCTCGCGGACCCGGCGTACCGGGGCGTACACCGGCACCGGCCTCGGGCTGGCCATCGTGGCGGCCCTGGTGGCGGTGCACCAGGGCACTGTCGAGGTGACCGACACGCCGGGCGGGGGTGCCACCTTCCGGGTCCGGTTGCCGCTGGCCCCGGCCATGGACATCGATGACTAACGATTTTCAGCGAACGCTCAGGCCCGACTAAGGCGGATCGCAGTGCGATGGGTAAAGGTAGAGGCATGAGCGAGTACGAGTCCGACCCGCGCCGGCCGGCACCGACCGACGCCCAGCCGTCGTATCCCGAGCTGTCCCGCGCCGAGTACGCGCGGACCGACTCCCCTGCCGTCCCGGCGTCCGGCGGCGGTGCCGACCGGACCGCCGAGGCGCCGACCGTCCCGGTCCGGGCGGTCGACGCGCCGGACACCCGTGGACAGGACAACGAGCCCACGATGACCGGTCTGCCCACCGCCGGCTCGGCCCCGCCGGCCTACGGCCAACCCACCTGGTCGCCGTCGAGCGGGTACCCGCACCAGCCCGGCCAGCCGGTGTCCGGCCAGCCCGGCTACGGTGTCCCGTCCGGCTACGGCGCGCAGCCCGGGCAGTCTGGCTACGGCGCGCAGCCCGGGCAGTCTGGCTACGGCACCTCGTCCGGGCAGTCCGGTTACGGCAGCCAGTCCGGGCAGTCCGGCTACGGTCAGTCCGGTGCCGGCTACCCCGGTGCGTCCTGGTACCCGAGCCAGTCGAGCTGGAGCGGTGCCAGCCAGAGCGGCGCCTCCGGACATCCGGGCTACCCGGGTCAGCCGGGCGGCTATCCGGGCCAGCCCGCACCGTGGGGACCGACCCCGGCCCGGGCATCCAAGTCGGGCCGGGTCGCCAAGTTCATCGGCGCCGGTGTCGCGGTGTTCGCGTTGATGCTCGGCAGCGGTGTGGCCGGCGGGACGCTGGCGCTGGCGCTCGACGGCGGCGGTGGCCCGACCCGTACCTTCTCCGCCGCGCCGGTGATCGAGGGTGCCGACCTGCCGCGCATCGCCGCCTCCGTGCAGGACAGCGTGGTGTCGATCAGCACCGGCAGCGGCGAGGGCTCCGGCGTGGTGCTCAGCGCCGACGGCTTCGTCCTGACCAACAACCACGTCATCGCCAACGGCGGCGACAACGTCCGGGTGATCTTCGCCAACGGCACCACCGCGCGGGCCGAGATCGTCGGCACCGACCCGAGGACCGACCTGGCGGTGCTGAGGGCGGGCGGGGTCAACGACCTCCAGGCCGCCAAGTTCGGCGACAGCGACGCCATGCAGGTCGGCGACACGGTGCTCGCGCTGGGCAGCCCGCTGGGCCTCCAGGGCTCGGTGACGGCCGGCATCCTCAGCGCCCGGGACCGCACCATCCAGGCCGGCAGCGGCCAGCGCGGCCAGTCGGCCAGCTCGATCTCCGGGCTGTTGCAGACCGACGCGCCGATCAACCCCGGTAACTCCGGCGGCGCGCTGGTCAACACCCGGGGCGAGGTGATCGGCATCAACACCGCCATCGCCACCGCCGGGCAGGGCAACACCGGCAACATCGGCGTGGGCTTCGCGATCCCCAGCAACAAGGCCAAGGACGTCACGGACAAGCTGCGACGCGGCGAGAAGATCAGCCACCCGTCGCTCGGGGTGAGCGTGAACGCTTCGCCCGGCGGCGGCGCGATGGTCGGTTCCCTGATTCCGGGCGGCGCCGCCGAGCGGGCCGGCCTGCAACAGGGTGATGTGATCATCCGGTTCGGCGACAAGCGGATCAACGACTCCACCGACCTGGTCGCCGCCGTGCAGGCCGGCAAGGTCGGCGACCAGGTCGAGGTGACCTACCTACGAAACGGCTCCGAGGCGACGGCAACCGTGACGCTCGCCGAGGCGTCCTAACTCCAGGACCTGCTTCCTCCCTCCGGGGCGGCGGGTGGCGCGGCCAAGGGGGTTGGTCGCGCCACCCGCCGCCCCTCTTGCTCGTCCCGCACGATTCACCCGTACGGGGTGACTCGCGCTCACCCGCTCCGGGGGCAGCCTCGGCGATGCGGGAGTACAGGTCAGGCGGATGGGGGGAGCCATGACCACGGCAGCGACGGCCCGGACCGACGACCGGATCCAACGGGACGTACTGGACGAGCTCGACTGGGACGCGCAGGTACGCGGGACCGACCTCCGAGTGGTCGTGCACGCCGGGGTGGTGACGCTGACCGGTGCGGTGGACAGCGCCGCGCACACGGCTGGACCTGACCGTCGCCGCCGGTTGGCTGATGCTGCGCGGTGAGGTGGAGTTCGGGTGGCAACGGCGTACCGCCGAGCGGGAGTTGCGCCGGCTGCGGGGCGTACGCGGGATGACCAACCTGGTCGAGGCACGGCCCGCCGCACCACCCGACGCCGACCGGGTACGCCGTGACGTGCAACGTGCCCTGCTGCCCGGTATCGGCACGGAACGGGTGACCGCGCAGGTCAGCGGCAGGACGGCGACCCTCACCGGTTTGCCGGCGGCGGCACCGGGAAACCGCTTCGATCCCCGCTCGCCGTACCGGGGGCCGGGGCCAGCGGAGACGGACGGGGAGGGCTCGTGGCCGACAAGGTTCCCTGGGAGCGCCAACTGCGGATCGCGATGGTGGTGCCACCCTGGCTGTCCGTGCCCCCGCCCGGCTACGGCGGGTTGGAGCAGGTGGTGGCCGGCCTGGTGGACGCCCTGGTCGACCGGGGACACGCGGTGACCGTGATTGGCGCCGGTGCGGCGCACGGCACCGCAGGGGACTTCCTCGCCACCCTCGACGAGTTGCAGTACGACCGGCTCGGCGAGTCACTGCCCGAACTGGCCCACCTGGCCCGGGTGAACCACCTGCTCAGCGCGGTCGATTTCGACGTCGTGCACGACCACACCACGATCGGCCCACTGGTCGCCGGTCGCCGCGCGGTGCCCACCGTGGCGACCGTGCACGGCAACCCGGTGGGCGAGTACGGCACCGTGCTCAGCGACACCGACCAGGGCGTCGGCCTGGTCGCCATCTCGCACGCCCAGCGGCGGCTGAACCCGCGACTGCCCTGGGTCGGCACGGTGCACAACGCGATGGAGGTCGGTGGGTTCCCGCGCAAGACCGGACCCGGTGACGGACCGGTGCTGTGGCTCGCCCGGTTCAGCCCGGACAAGGGGCCGGACCTGGCCATCCATGCCTGCCGGGAGGCCGGCCTGCCCCTGGTGCTGGCCGGCAAGTGCAGCGAGCCGGCCGAGCAGCGCTACTTCGACGAGGCGGTCCGGCCGCTGCTCGGACCGGACGTCACGGTGGTGCGCGACGCCGACCGCGAGGCCGCGCTGCGGCTGCTGGTCGAGGCGTCCTGTCTCATCATGCCGATCCAGTGGGAGGAACCCTTCGGCATCGTCATGCTGGAGGCGATGGCCACCGGCACCCCGGTCGTGGCGTTGCGCCGGGGCGCGGTGCCGGAACTGGTCCGGCCCGGGGTGACCGGGTTGATCTGCGAGCGCCCGGAGGAACTGCCGGCGGCGCTGCGCGAGGCACCCCGCCTCGACCCGGCGGACTGCGTGGCCCACGTGGCGCGGACCTTCTCGGTGGAACGGATGGCGGTCGGCTACGAGGAGGTGTACCGCCGGTTCCTGGCGGCGGCCACCCCGCGTACCGGGACGCGGGAACCGGCTCGGGTCACCCCGGCCTGAGTCAGACCTGCGCGGCACCGAGCGCGGTGATGGCCGCGTCCAGTTGCCGGGCGTACGCCGGGCTCAGTCCCTCCTCGCGCAGCCGGGTGGCCACCTTCTCGCGGAGCCGGGCGACCTCGGGACCCAGTTGGCCGTTGCCGCCGGACACCGCCCGGGTGAGGTTGCGCAGTTCGTTACGCAGGTCGAGGGCGACATCGTCGCGGATGCCGCCGTCGGCGAGACCGGCGCCGATCACCTGGTCGATGCGGTTCGCGGCCTCGACCAGGGTGTCCGGCCGGCTCGGTCGAGTGGGCGCGGCACTGGTCGGCGGCGGCGCTGCCGAGGTGGTCGGCGGTGCAGCGGATGGTTGCTCGCTGGGGGTGTCGTCCGGCACGGTCGGCCCGGCCGACGCGCTCGGCTGGGGCGTGGGCAGCGCAGCGGGTGGGTCGCTCGGCTCCGGCAGCAGCGCGGGGACCAGCAGCGCCGCCCCGATCACCAGCACCGCCGCCGGCACCAGGACGACCGGTCGCAGCAGCCGCCGTCGACTCTCGGTCGCCGGACCGGCGTCGTCGGGGGAGCGTGTGCCCGGCTGGTGGCCGTTCGTGGCGGGCCCGCCGGCCGCCGGGGCCGTCGTCGGGGCGTCGGCCGGTCCGCTGGTACCCGGTCCGTCGGCGCCGGAGACGGCCGGCCCGGCGGTGGCGTGGGCGGCCGGCCCGAGGGTGGCGGTGGCGCGGGCCGGCGTCAGCGCCGGGAGCGTCACGGTCGGGGCGAGCATGGTGGCGGCCTGTGGGTCGGCCGGAAGCATCTGGTCGCGCAGCACGCTGGCCACCTGGCGGGCGGTGGGCCGGTCGGCCGGGTCGCGGGACAGGCAGCGCAGGCAGACCCGGGCCACCGTCGGGGGCAGCCCCGGCACACCGTCCAGGGTGGGTGGTGCCCCCTCGGCCATCACGAGGCTGAGCTCGTCCCAGGTGTCCGCCGGGTACGGCACCCGGCCGGTGAGCATCTCGTAGAGCAGCACCCCCAGCGAGTAGACGTCGGTGGCAGGTTGGGTCGGTGCGCCGTCCAGCCGTTCCGGGGCCACGTAGGCCGGGGTGCCGAAGGTGGCACCGTCCTCGTCGTCGTCGGGGGCGCCGATGCGGGTGGCGATGCCGAAATCGAGCACCTTCGCGCCGACCTGCGTCATCATGACGTTGGCGGTGGTGACGTCCCGGTGCACGACGCCGAGCCGGTGCGCGGCGGCGAGCGCGTCGGCGACCTGCGCGCCGATCTCCACCGCCTCGGGCCAGGGCAGCGGCCCCTCGGTGAGCCGGAACTCCAGCTCCTCACCGGTGAGCAGCTCCATCACCACGAACGACGTGATGGAGCCGTCCGGCGACACGGTCTCGCCGTAGTCGTGCACCGACGTCACGTGCGGGTGCACGAGCGCGGCGGCGGCGCGGGCCTCATCGCGCACCATGTCGCGGAACCGGGCGTCGGCGGCCAGCGACGGGGCGAGCACCTTGAGCGCGACCATCCGGTCGAGCACCTCGTCGTGGGCCCGCCAGATCACCGACATGCCACCGGCGCCGACCTGGTCGATCAGCCGGTATCTGGTGGCCAGCAACCGGCCGGGCTGCAGTGCTGGCTTCACGGATCGCACCTGCCCTCATAGGTGGGAGCGGTATCAGGTTGCGCGAATGTTGCCGCCCTGTCAACGGGCCATCGTGCCACCCGTACCGGATCCGACACGGTGTGTACGCAGGGATCCTGACTACGGCGGGGCGGACGGCGTGCGGCACGGACATGCCAGGATGAACGACATGGCTCGGGGACCGGTGGCGTTCGTGCTCGGGGGCGGCGGTGTCCTCGGCGCGGTCGAGGTGGGCATGCTGCGTGCCCTGTTCCGGGCCGGAATCCGGCCGGACCTGGTTCTCGGCACGTCGATCGGGGCGGTCAACGGCGCTCTGGTCGCCGCCGACCCGACCGAGGCGGTGACCGACCGGCTGGTACGCCTCTGGGCGTCCCCCGAGGCCAGCGAGGTGTACGGCGACTCGGTGGCCCGGCAACTGCGGCGCTTCGCGGCCCGTACCCATCTGCACTCGCCCCGGCCGCTGCGCAAACTGCTGGAGAGCGAGCTGGGCGCGGAGACCACCTTCGCCGACCTGCAGGTGCCGTTCCGCTGCTGCGCCGCCAACATCGAGCGGGCCGCCGAGCACTGGTTCGTCAGCGGGGCGCTGGTGCCCGCTGTGCTCGCCTCCGCCTCGGTGCCGGGGCTGCTGCCGCCGGCCCGGATCGGTGATGAGCACTACGTCGACGGCGGCATCGTCAACTCCATCCCGATCGGCGAGGCGGTCGCCGTCGGCGCGGCCCGCATCTTCGTCCTCCAGGTCGGACGGATCGAACGGGCGCTGGTGCCGCCCCGGCGGCCCTGGGAGATCGCCCAGGTGGCCTTCGAGATCGCCCGCCGGCACCGGTTCGCCCGCGAGATGGCCGCCCTGCCCGACGGGGTGGAGGTGCACGTGCTGCCGACCGGCGGGCTGGAACCGCGCGACGACACCCCGTGGGCGTACCGGGACATGGCGGCGGTGGGACGGCGGATCAGCCGCGCCTACTCGGCCTCCCGGCACTACCTGGCGAACCTGGAGCGTTGATGCCGCTACCGCACCGGTGGATCCGCCGCCTGCTGCTGGCGCCGGGCGTGGTGTTGCTGGTGTTCCTGCTGGTGACCACCGTGCCGGTGTGGGCCCTGCTGGCCCTGGCCGTGTCCCCCTTCGTGCCCGGTCGGCTGCGCCCGCTGCGGGTGCTCTGGATCGGCTTCTGCTATCTCGTCTGGGACGCGGCGGCGCTGCTCTGCCTCTTCGGGCTCTGGGTGGCCTCCGGCTTCGGCTGGCGGGTCGGCTCGCCGGCCTTCCAGCGGGCCCACTACGTGCTGGCGGGCTGGTTCCTGCGGATGCTGTTCTGGCAGGCGAGGTGGACGCTGCGGCTGACCATCGACGTGGTCGGCACCGACCCGGACACCGCGCTGCCCGGCCGACCGGAACTGGTGGTCTGCCGGCACGCCGGTCCGGGCGACTCGTTCATCCTGATCCATGCCCTGGTGAACTGGTTCCAGCGGGAGCCGCGCATCGTCCTCAAGGACACCCTCCAATGGGACCCGGCGATCGACGTGCTGCTCAACCGGCTGCCGACCCGCTTCATCGCGCCGGGGCGCGAGGGCCAGGGCTCGTTCACCGAGCAGATCGGGCACCTCGCCGCCGACCTGGACGACAACGACGCCTTCGTGATCTTTCCCGAGGGGGGCAACTTCACCCCGCTGCGGCGGCTGCGGGCCATCGCCCGGCTGCGGGACCGGGGTCACGAGCAGATGGCGGTCAAGGCCGAGGCGATGCAGCACGTGCTCGCCCCGCAGCCCGGTGGCCTGCTGGCGGCGTTGGACGCGGCGCCGGACGCCGGAGTGATCTTCGTGGCGCACACCGGCCTGGACCGGATGCTCACCGTCGCCGACGTGTGGCGCGAACTGCCGATGGACAAGCGGCTGGTGATGCGGTTCTGGTCGGTGCCGCCGGAGGAGATCCCGACCGGTCGTCAGGAGCGGATCGACTGGCTGTACGACTGGTGGCGTCGGATAGACGGGTGGGTCGCGGCCAACCGCGACGATGCCGCGTAGGGTTCGCAGATGGACCAGATCAGCGTGGTGACGACGGTGGTGGACGCGCGGTCGGTCGCCGATCTGCTGGCCGCCGCCGCGGTGGCCGGTCGGCTCGCGGCCTGTGCGCAGGTGGGCGGCCAGGTGGAGAGCACCTACTGGTGGCGTTCCGGGGTGGAGACCAGCATCGAGTGGTCGGTGCAGTTCAAGACCGCACCGGACCGCGTTGACGCGCTGGTGGCGCAGATCCGCGCCGGCCATCCCTACGAGGTGCCGGAGATCCTGATCAGCCGGGTGGACTGCGGCGACCCGGCGTACGCGACCTGGGTGTTCGAGCACACCAGAGCCTGAGTACGCGCACTCTGGTGCGGGTGGGGGTCGCCCGTAAAGGATGGCCGGGTGAACAACGCCTACCCCTGCCCGGCCTGCGGCGCATCGGCGAATCTCGGCTCCGGCTGCACCGGCTGCGGTCGCCCGCCGCACGCCACCGCCGCCGAGGTGATCCGGCTCGACCGGGAGATCGTCGTGCTCGGCGGCGAGGCGGAACGGGCCCGCCAGGCGTACGAGGGGTTGACCGGCCGGCTGACGGTGGTCCGTCGGCGGCGGGCCGAGTTGGCCGCCGCCGTGCGGGCCGAGTTCCCGGCGGGTCCGGTGGCGGGTCGGCCGGGCGTACCGGCCGCTGCCCCGACCGCGTCGGCTCCGTGGATCGCACCCCGGGCGCTGATCCCCGGCGGCGCGATCCCTGGTGGCGCGGGTGCCGGCGGCCCGGTGCCCGGGGCCGGAGGGACGCCGGTGCCGGCGATGGCCGCTGCGGACGCCGGCGGGCCGGGCGGGGCGGAGACCTCCACCAAGACGGTGCAGAACCTGCTCTTCGTCCTCGGCGGACTGCTGCTCGGCACGGCGGCGACGGTGTTCACCGCCGTCGCCTGGGCGTCGGTCGGGGTGTCCGGCCGGGCGTTGATCCTGTTGGCGATCACCGCGCTGATGCTCGCCGTGCCGTTCGTCGCCCGCTGGCGCAAGCTGCACAGCACGGCCGAGACGTTCGCCGCGGTCGGCCTGCTGCTGGTGGTGCTCGACGGGTACGCCGCCTGGACGGTGGACCTGTTCGGAGTGTCCGGCTGGCCGAGCAGCCGGTACGCGGGACTGGTCGCGCTGGTGGCGACCGGGGTGTCCGCCGGGTACGCCCTGATCAGCCGGTTGACCGTGCCATGGTTCGCCGCGTTGCTCGCGGTGCAGCCGGTGGTGCCTCTCCTGGTCGCCGAGGCCCGGCCGGGACTGGCCGGGTGGACCGTGGCCTTCGTCGGGGTGGCGCTGGTGGATCTGGCCGTGGTCGCCGCGTTGCGGCACCGGACCGTCGCGGGCGAGGGGGCCACGACGAATCCGGGGCAGAGGTTCGCAGGCCAGTTTGCGGCCTGGGTCGGGTACGCGGTGGCGGTGCTGGCCGCCGCCGGGTGTGCCCTGGTGCCGCTGCTGATGGGCGAGGCTGGCGGCAGTTCGCTGCTGGCCGGCGCGCCGATGCTGCTGGTGGCGCTGACCATGCTCGGGGCGGCGCTGCTGGCCGGCGGACCGACCTGGCGGGCCCTGGCCGCCGCGTTCCTGGTGCCGGCGCTGGCCGCTGCGGTGCTCCGGCCCGCCGCCGAGGTGCAACCGTCGGTGTCGCTGCTGGCGGCGGGTCTGGTCGCGGTGGCGCTGGTCGGTGTGGTGCGGCTGCTACCGGTGTCCTGGCGGCCCGGTCCCCGGGCGGGCACGATGCTGGTGGTCGCCGGGGTGGGATTGCTGCTCACGCTGACGACCCTGGTGATGGCCGCGATCGCGGTGGGACGGTCGGTGCCGGCGTGGCGGGGGGCCACGGCGGGGCCGACCTTCGACGGCGGCTGGCAGGTGTCCGCGGCGGTGGCCCTGGTGGCGGTCGCGGTGGGGTGGCTGCTGCCCCGGGCGGCCCGTCCGGCGGTCGCGGCGGTCGGCGTCGGCCTGGCCACGCTGGCGGTGCCGCTGGCCTGGGCCGCGCCGTGGCTGGCGCTGGTCGTCCTCGACCTGCCGGTGGGGGCGGCGCTGGTGCTCTCCGCGGTGGCCCGTCCGGCGGTGCGGGGCGTGGTGTCGGCCGCCGCCGCACTGACCGGTCTCACGCTGCTCGGGCACGGTCTGCTGGTGGGGCTGGCCGCACCGGGCGGAGCCGGTGCGGCCTGCGCGGTGATCGTGGTCGTCGGCGTCGGTGCGGCGGCTCTGGGCCGGCGCGGCGACGCGGTGCAGCGCGTCGTCGCCGGGTGCGGCGCGGCCCTGGCGGTGCTGGTGACACCGGTCGGCGCGGCGATCGCGCTGATCGGCGTCGGCGCACCGCCGTGGTGGCAGGCGCGGGCCGCGCTGGCCGCTCTCGCGCTGCCGGTGGTCGCGCTGCTCGCCGTCCGTCGACTCTGGCCGGACCTGCACGGGTACGCCTCGACCGGCCTCGCCGTGGCAGCCGTGCTGACCGGCCTCGCGCCGCTGACGGTCCCGGCCGACGAACGGCTGACGGTCTACGCGGCGGTTGGGGCGTTGCTGCTCGCGGTCTCTGTGGCCCGGTCCCGCCCACCCGTGCCGGCGCTGGTCGCCGGGGTGGGACTGGCCGTGGCGACGGTGCTGGCGGCGGTCCCGGTGACGGTCATCGCGCTGGTCACCCCGTACGGTCCGCCGCCCGCCCCGTGGTCCGGCGTGCCGTCGACGGTGGCCGCCCCGGGCGCGTTGCCGGTCGGCGTGGCGCTGACCGTGCTGGCCCTGGCGGCGGCACTGGTCACCTGGCCGGCGGACCGGGCCGGTCGAGGCCGGATGGTCGCGGTGCTGCTGCCGTTCGTGGCCGCCGCCGGGCCGGTGCTGCTGGTCGCCGCCGCCGCACCCTGGCCGGTGGTGCCGGCGACGGCGCTGCTGGGCGGCGTGGCCCTGCTGCTGGTCACCGCGCTGCGCGGCCCGTCCGGCGCGTTGCTCGGTGCCGGTCTGCCCGTCGGTCTGGTGCTGACCGGTGCCGGGCTGCTCAACCTCCAGGCCACCCACGCCGGCACGCTGGCCGGTCTCGGTCTGCTGGTGGTGGCGGCGACCGTGGTCGGGGCGGCCGCTCGGGCGGTCGCGGTCCGCCCGGTCGGCTGGCTGGTCGCGGTCGCGTCGGCGACCGGTCTGGCGATCACCGCCCCGCTGGCCGGTGGGCTGCCGCTGCGGGTGGCGGCGTTCGCGGTGCTCGGTGTCGCGGTGCTGGTCCTCGTGCTCGCTGTCGCGCTGTCGGGGGTCCGGCTGGTGCTGGACGTCACCGCGCAGGCGGTGGCGCTGGTCGCGGTGCTGCTCACCGTCGGCTCCGGCCGGTACGCCGCGACGATCTGCGTGCTCTGGGGCACGGCGGTCGGGGTACGGCTGCTGCGCCGGGGCGAGTCGACCGGACGCCGGTGGGTCTTCGCCGCCATCGCCGGTGGCAGCCAACTGCTCGCCGTCTGGCTGTTGCTGCGCTCCGGCGGGGTGACGGTGCTGGAGGCGTACACGGTGCCGGTTGCGGTGCTGGCGCTCGTCTTCGGGGCGGTGGCGATGCGTACCCGACCGGGGTTGCGGAGCTGGCTCGCCCTCGGCCCGGGCTTGGTCGCCCTGCTGCTGCCCAGCCTGGTCGCCCTGCTGGCCGACGCCGACGAGCAGCCGTGGCGCCGCCTGCTGCTCGGTGTCGCCGCGCTGGCCGTCACGCTGGTCGGGGCGGTGCGCCGCTGGCAGGCGCCGGTGGTGCTCGGCGGGTTGACGCTCGCCCGGCTCGCCCTGCACGAGGTGGGCCGGAGCTGGGACCTGCTGCCCCGGTGGGTCTTCCTGGCCGTCGCCGGGTTGGCGCTGATCGGCCTCGCCGCCACCTACGAACGCCGCCGCCGTGACCTGGGTCGCCTCCGCGACGCCATGGGCCGGATGGGCTGACGGATGGCACAGCCGCTGGTCGCGCCGCCGTCGGGCGGCACGGGTAGGGTCCTTGCCATGGCTGACGTGCTCACCGCCGAGGCGGTGCGAAACGAGCTGGGTGGGCTGGCGGGCTGGTCGGGAGACCCCGCCGGGATCACCCGCACGGTGGAGCTGGCCAGCTTCCCGGCCGCCGTCACGGTCGTCGACCGGGTCGCCGTGGTGGCGGAGGAGCTGGATCATCACCCGGACATCGACATCCGGTGGCGGACGCTGACGTTCCGCTGTGTCACCCATTCGGCTGGCGGCGTCACCCTGCGCGACGTCGAGCTGGCCCGGCGGATCGACGAGATCGTGGGGGCGGCCCGATGAGGTTCGAGATCAGTAAGGTGCTGGACGCGATCGAGGGGCGGGTCTGCACCGATCCGCAGCTCGTCCGCGCGGTGATCGATCTCGCCGAGGTGATCCGCTACCAGGACCTGGACGGTGGCCGACCGGCCAGCACGCTGCGCCTCGGCATGGTCATCGACGCGCTGGCGCGCAGCCTGGAGGAGGACACCGTCCCGGTCTACGCGGTGGTGCACCGGGGCGTGCTCTCCGACGCCGACCTGACCTCCAACGAGCGGATGGTGGTCCGCCGCTGGGCCGACGACGGCCTGGTCGAGGTGCTGGACAATCCGGGTGACCGGATGCTTGAGGTGGCCGACCTGCTCGGCCTGCCGGTGCTCAGCCGGGTCCGCTTCGACGGCCTGCGCGGGCGGTTCCCCTGGCTGGTCGACCAGCCAGGCCGGGCGCTCGCCCCGGTGCCCGGCGCCGGCGGCCCGGTCTTCATCGCGCACGTCGGTGGCGGTCACACCCCGGTCACCGGGCCGCCGTCACCGGCCGGCGCCCAGTTGCTGGCCCGACAGTGGCGCTGCTCCGAGTCGGGCTGCACCCTCTTCGGCGGTACCGGCGGCGGTGGCGCCTTCGCCGACCTGGCCCGGATCGACCGTGCGCCGACCGGCCAGCCGCCACCGTCGCTGCGCGGTGGCGTACCCACCTGCCCCCGGCACGGCACCCGGCTGCGCGACGACGGTCCCCGACCGCGCAGCGAGGTCCTCGCGGTACGCGTCGGTGGCCTGATCCGGCGTCGCTTCGTGCTCACCGAGGAGCAGCCGGTGATGATCGGCCGGGCCCCGGAGGGCGCTCACGCGATCATGCTGGGTCAGTGGCTCAACGACGAGGCCCGCCGGTGGATCAGCCGTAGCCACCTGCGGCTTGAGCTGCGGGGCGGCGATGTCGTCGCCACCGACGTGAGCACCAACGGCTCCGGCATCCGGCCGGGCGGCTCGATGGCCGAGTCGGACCGCCTGCCGCTGGTGCCGCAGCAGTCCCGCGTCCTCGGCGGCGGGGACATGGTCGAGCTGTACCCGGGAGTGCAGATCGGGCGGCCGAGCGAGCTGCCGTCGGGTGCGCCGTACAACCCCGACTCGGTGATGTCCGAGGCGCCCACCATGGCGATGCGCCTGCCCCGCTGACGCAGACGACGGCGGGCGCCGGGACCGTGGTCCCGACGCCCGCGCCTTCCGGGTACGCGGCTCAGCCGGCCAGTACGGCTGCCAACTGGGCCACCGCGTGGTCGATCTCCTCGGGGGTGACCACCAGCGGTGGGGCGAGGCGGATGGTCGAGCCGTGGGTGTCCTTGGCCAGCACGCCGCGTTCCATCAGCCGCTCGCAGGCCTCCCGCCCGCTCATCAGCGCCGGGTCGATGTCCAGCCCGGCCCACAGGCCCCGGCCGCGTACCGCCACCAGACCCTTGCCGATCAGCGCGCGCAGGCCGGAGTGCAGCCGTTCGCCCAGCTCGGTCGAGCGCCGCTGGAACTCGCCCGAAGCCAGCAGCCGGACCACCTCGGTGGCCACCGCGCAGGCCAGCGGGTTGCCGCCGAAGGTGGAGCCGTGCTGGCCGGGCTTGAGCACCCCGAGCACGGCCGCGTCGGCGGCCACCGCGGAGACCGGCACGATGCCACCGCCGAGCGCCTTGCCCAGCAGGTACACGTCCGGCACCACGCCGTCCTGCTCGCAGGCGAAGGTGGCGCCGGTGCGGCCCAGGCCGGACTGGATCTCGTCGGCGATGAACAGGACATTGCGCTCGTCGCAGAGCTGCCGTACGCCGGGCAGGTAACCCTCCGGCGGCACCACCACACCCTGCTCGCCCTGGACCGGCTCCAGCAGCACCGCGACGGTGTGCTCGTCGACCGCCTCGGCCAGCGCGGCCAGGTCTCCGTAGGGGACGACCCGGAAGCCCGGCGTGTACGGCCCGAAGTCGGCCCGCGCGTCGGCGTCGGTGGAGAAGCTGACGATGGTGGTGGTCCGGCCGTGGAAGTTGCCGTCCGCGACCACGATGGTCGCCTGACCGGCCGGTACGCCCTTGACCTGGTAGCCCCACTTGCGCGCGACCTTGATGCCGGTCTCCACCGCCTCGGCGCCGGTGTTCATCGGCAGCACCAGTTCCTTGCCGCACAGTGCCGCGAGTTCCCGGCAGAAGTCGGCGAACTGGTCGTGCACGAACGCCCGGCTGGTCAGGGTCAGCCGGTCAAGCTGGGCGTGCGCGGTGGCGATCAGCGTCGGGTGCCGGTGACCGAAGTTCAGCGCCGAGTAGCCCGCCAGACAGTCGAGGTACCGCCGACCGTCCACGTCGGTGACCCAGGCGCCCTCGGCGGAGGAGATCACCACCGGCAGCGGGTGGTAGTTGTGCGCGGTGTGACGCCCGGCGTCCCGTACCGCGGCCGGAGTCCGCAGCATGTCCTCGATCACTTGCTCGCCTTTCCGAGTCGCAACGTGCAGCACTTCGGTCCGCCGCCGGCCTTGCGCAGCTCGGACAGGTCGACACCGATGGTCTGGTAGCCCCGGTCCCGCAGCTTGGCGGCCAGGCCGGTGGCCTGCTCGGGCAGCACGACGTGGCGGCCGTCGCTGACCGCGTTCAGGCCGAGCACCTCGGCGTCGGCCATGGTGGCGTGCACCGCGTCCGGGAACAGCCGGCGCAGCACGGCCCGGCTGCCGGGGGAGAACGCCTCCGGCAGGTACGCCACGGTCTGCTCGTCGAGCACGGTGAGCGCGGTGTCCAGGTGATAGAAGCGCGGGTCGACGAGCTGCATGGTGATCACCGGGTAGCCGAAGACCTCCTGCAACTGGGCGTGCGAGGCGTGCGCGGTGCGGAAACCGGTCCCGGCGAGCAGTACGTCACCGGCGAGCAGCACGTCGCCCTCGCCCTCGTTGACGTGCTTCGGGTCGTACACGTCGAAACCGGCGGCCTCGAACCAGGCCCGGTACGCGGGCGCCTCGTCGGCGCGCTGCGGGTCGCGGAACTGCACCGCCATCGCCCGGTCACCGACCACGGTGCCCCCGTTGGCGGCGAAGACCATGTCGGGCAGGCCCGGCAGCGGGGTGATCTCCTCGACGACGTGACCCAGGTCGCGGTACACCTGCCGTAGCCGCTCCCACTGCCGGACGGCACGCTCGGTGTCGACCGGGGCGGTCGGGTCCATCCACGGGTTGATCGCATAGTCGACGGCGAAGTACGTCGGCCGGCACATCAGAAAGCGCTGGCTGGTGGCGTCCATCGTCATTGTCCTGCTCCCAGGGCTCGGGCGCGCCCTGGCCACCGTCGGCCCACGGGCTGGCGCCGTTGCTCAACGTTATGCGTCCGCCAGCCGCAGAATCCACCGCCGAGCCTTGCGCAGTGCGACTGATCATTGCGTCTGGGGTCTTGCTAGCGGTTGATCGTTGCGTTCATGTGTCGACGGCCGTGCGTAAGAGTCTGCCGGCTTGGGCGCGGCCTGCTCCGACACGCGTCAGGGGCGGCGAACCGCCGCCCCTGACGAGGGTGTGTGCGCCCGGCTGGTGAACCACCAGAACTGGTCGGGCTGCGGCCGATAACTCGCCGGCCGGGCGCCGGTGAACCACCGGCGGGCCGAAATGTGCCCCCTAGATGCGGTCGACAAACTGTGAGTCAAGCCACTCGCGGAAGCGGGCCAGGGTGTCGCCGTCGGTGGTCGGCCAGTCGTACTGACCGGTCATCGCCAGGATGCCGAGGACCACTGCGCCGAGGCCGATGGCGATGCCGAACAGCGCGTCGGCCTTGCCGGCGACGTGCCGCCGTCGGGTGGCGATCAGGCCCAGCACGGCGAGGACCGCGCCGATCGCGCCGACCGCGATGCCGTACCCGGCGAGGGTTCCGCTGAGGACGAAGAGGATGCCGCCGACGCCGACGACCAGGCCCAGGGTGGCCAGCAGGCTGGCCCGGGCCCGCGGACCGACCGGCGCGGGCGGCGCGTCGGCGGCGGGGACGGTGTCCCGGCTGCCCACAGTGTCCCGGCTGCCCACAGTGTCCCGGCTGCCCACAGTGTCGCGGTCGCCCACGGTGTCGCGGTCGGTGGTGGTGTCCCGGTCGGTGGTTGCCGGGGTCCGGTCGGTACGCACGTCCGGGTCGGTGGCGGTGACCGGGGCGGAGGCCGTGACCGGGGCGGTGCTGCGGGCGCGGCGGGAACCGTCGACGCCGGAACGGGCGGTGGCGGCGCGCGCCACGGCGGCCCGCTCGGCGGCGGGAGCGTCGGTCGTCCTACCGGATTCGGTGGTGGCGGTCGCACCGGCGGCATGGTCCCGGTCGACGGCGCGCGGGGAAGCCGTGCGGTCGCGGTCGGTCGCGCGAGCGGTGGCGGCGTGGTCCGCGTCGGTAGCGGTGCGATCTGCGGCTACGGCGCCGACGGTGCGATCCCGGCCGGTGTCGGCACGGTCCTCGACGGCGGCCGTGCGGCCCCGATCGGTGGAGCGGCCGGTGGCGGCGCGGAGCCGGTCGGTGGCGCGCTCGGCGGCGGCCCGGTATCGGCCGGCGGCGCGCTCGGCGGCAGTGCGGTCCGGGTCGGTGGTCGTGGCGGTGGCCGCCGCGCCCCGGTAGGTGGTGCTGTCGTCGGTGCGTTCCTCGACGGTGGGGCGCGTCTCGGTGGCCACCGTGCCGGTGCGGTCGGCCTCGTCACCGGCGGCCGGGGGCGGCGCGGGCTCCTCCCGGCGGGACAACGAAGGAAATCTCATGGGTTCACCTCCAGGTCATGCGTGGGAGGCGCCGCGACCCCGTTCATCGCCACTCCACGCGTCAACGACCCCGAGATACCCATCCCGTACTTTCCCGACACCCGTGTGGCATCGAGCCGACTGGATCCTGGGCGGGTCGGCTCGGCGGCGAGGCAGGACCAGGCTCGACAGTGAGGCGGGCCGGCTCGGCAGCGAGGGAGGGCCGGCTCAGCGGCGGGGGCGGGTGAGGGGGGCCAGGAGAGTGGTGAGCAGGGCCGCCCGCCGGGGGCGGGAGACCAGGACGGGACGGTTGCGGACGCACCGGACGAGGACGTCCACCGCACGGTCCACCGTCATCATCAGTGGCCGGACCGGGCCCTTGGCCATCTTGGTGTCGACGAACCCGAACCGCACGGTGGTCACGCTCACGCCCTGTCCGCGCAGCGCCGCCGAGAGCCCCATCAGGTACGACGACAGTCCCGCCTTCGACCCGGCGTACCCGGGTGCGTCGCCGGAGACCATCCGGTCGGCCATGCTGGACAGCCCGATGAGGTGCCCGTCGCCGGCGGCCACCATCCTCGGCACGACGGTGGCGACCGTGCGGGCCGCCCCGATCAGGTTGACCTCCAGGGTGCGGGTCTGCGCTTCCAGGTCGGCCAGGTCGACGGGCTCACCGATGCCGGCGGCGTACACGCAGAGGTCCACCCCGTCCAGCTCGTCGATCGCCTTGGCCAACACCTCCGAATAGTCCGGCGCGGTCACGTCGACGGTGTGGTGGGCGTACGTGGGGACCCCGATGCCGTTGTCGCGGCGGGACACTCCGGCGACCCGCCAGCCGTCGGCGAGCAGCCGTCGGGTGAACGCCAACCCGATCCCGTCACTGTTGCCGATCACCACTGCGCAGCGCATTCGTTCCGCCATGCCCCACCGTCCTCATCGCACCGATGGTGCCCGCCCTCCCGGCGGCCCGAGGCGCAATTGAACCAGAGTTTTCTGAGTACTCCCTACCAATGAGTAGGGAGTGCGGCCGGCTGTCGGCGTACGGCCCGGGTCGGGTTCGGTGTCGAGCGGGCGGCGGTCTGGCGGGGTGCGGCGCGGACCAGGGTGAGGCCGGCGCGCTGGACGAAAATCGACCGGCGGGTGACCGCGTGCCCCTGGATGTCGAGCTGGTATCCGTCGAGCCAGACCCACCCGTCGTAGGTGGTCCAGTCCAGTTCGCGGATCACCCGGAACATGATCGACCGGTGGAACTGCACGCTGGCCCGGCGGGTCACCCGCACCAGGTCTCCGGCCCGAAGCTGACCGTCGTGCCCCCGCTCGGTCGGGGTGCGGTCGGCGGGGAGGTGGCGGGTCACAGCCAGCCCAGGAAGCGGTGGTGCAGGGTGCCGGCGGTCGCCCAGGACATGTCCTGGCTGGCGGCCACCAGGCAGGAGCCCAGGTAGAGCCGCAGCGAGACGGGCGCCTGGTCGTACTCGGCGCGCAGTTCGATGCGGCGGCGCGCGCAGGGCCAGGGCCGGTCGCACCCGGCGCAGATCCAGGTGGGCAGCACCGGGCCGTGGCGGGTCACCGTGCACCATCAGGGGAGTACGCGACCGTGCCGGTCATGGTCGTGGCGGCTACGCGCATCGTGGTCCTCTCCGCGCGGTGATGATCGTCGGTAAGAAGTGCTCCGTTGCCTTTTTCACGTCAATTCATGACGGCATTTCATTCAGCCCGGACGGCCTCCACAATCCGTCTTCCGCCCGTCTTGCGTAACGTTCCGCACCGCCCTAATGTCTTTCGGTAATTGCGCGCGACGAATGGAAATGAATCGCGTGCATCCGGAAACGCGATCGCGTGCGTCCGGGAACATCACGTGTTGCAGGAGGGAAAGCGGTGATGTTGCATGCTGGATGAAACAAGCGGTTCCACGGTGCCCCGGCGGCAGCTCGGGCGACTCTTCACCGAGCTGCGGGAACACGCCATGATCACCCTCGACGAGGCGGCCCGGGCGCTGGACTGTTCACGACAAAAGATCTGGCGGATCGAGAAGGGCCTGGTGCCGGTCCGGCTGGTGGACGCCCGCGCGATGTGTGATCTCTATCGGGTGCCGGAGGAGATGGCGGCGATCGTCGCCGGGCTCGCGAAGGAGACCCGGGCCAAGGGATGGTGGCATGCCTATGGCGACGTGGTCCCGTCCTGGTTCTCGCTCTACGTCGGCCTGGAATCGGCCGCTTCCCTGATTCGGCGCTACGATTCCGAGTTGATTCCGGGGTTGCTGCAAACCCGCGCCTACGCCAGCGAACTCTTCCGCCGCAAGAACCCGACGATGACCGCTGAGGAGCGGGAGAAACTGGTGGCGGTGCGCCTGCAACGGCAGAGCATCCTGGTCCGTCGGCTGCCCGTCGCGCCCACGCTCAAGGTGGTGCTCAGCGAGGCGGTGCTGCGCCGCAGCCTCCCCGACCGGCGGGAGATGGTCGAGCAACTCCGCCACCTGCTCGACGTGGCCGCGCTGCCGAACGTCTCGCTGCGGGTCCTGCCCCTGGCCGCCGGACCGCCGCTGGCCAGCGAGACCGGCACCTTCGTCGTGCTGGGCTTCCCGCAGGGGCTCGGCCGGGCCTCGACCGAGCCCACCACCGTCTACCTGGAGAACATCACCGGCGCGCTCTATCTCGACCGGCCGGTGGAGGTGGCCGCCTTCGCACACGTCTGGAACGACCTGGAGTCTCTCGCCCCCGATGAGGCAGAATCAGAGAAAATGATCAACATGATCATCGAGGAGCATCATGACTGATCTGGCCGGGGCCGTCTGGCGCAAGAGCACCCGCAGCGGCGGGAGCGGAGGCGACTGCGTCGAGGTGGCCGACAACCTGCCCGGCGTGGTGGCCGTCCGCGACAGCAAGGACCCGTGCGGCCCGGTGCTCACCGTCACGCCGTACGCCTGGACGGCCTTCGTGCGGCAGGTACGGCACCGCTCACACTGACCACGACGGCGGGCTGACTACGCTTGGTGGCGTGCCAGAGGGACATACGATCCATCGCCTGGCGGCCCGGCACGCCGAGCTGTTCGCCGGGGACAAGGTGCTCGCCGCCAGCCCTCAGGGCCGGTTCGCCGAGGGTGCCGCGCTGCTCTCCGGGAGTGTGCTGGAGGCCACCGAGGCGTACGGCAAGCATCTGCTGCACCACTACGCCGGTGAGCGGACGCTGCACGTACACCTCGGTCTCTATGGCAAGGTGACCGACGGTGACGGTGAGCCGCCGGAGCCGGTGGGTCAGATCCGGCTGCGACTGGTCAGCGACCGGCACTGGCTCGACCTGCGCGGACCGACCGCGTGTGAGCTGCTCACCCTGCCCGAGGTGGCGGCGCTGCGGGCCCGCCTCGGCCCCGATCCGCTGCGTGCCGACGCCGACCCGGAGCGCGCGTACGACCGAATCCGCCGCAGTGCCACGCCGCTGGCCTCGCTGCTGCTCGACCAGTCGGTGGTGGCCGGCACCGGTCTGATCTTCGTGATGGAGGCGTTGTTCCGCGCCGGGCTGCCGCCCCGACTGCCCGGCCGGGAGCTGAGCCGTGCCGCCTGGGATGCCATCTGGGCCGACCTGGTCGAGCTGATGACGCTCGCCGTCGCCGTCGGTCGCATCGACACCGTTCGCGCCGCGCACCTGCCCGAGGCGATGGGCCGCCCGGCCCGCGTCGACCGGCACGGCGGCGAGGTGTACGTCTATCGCCGTGCCGCCCAGCCCTGCCACGTCTGCGGCACCGCCGTGAGCCGAGGCACCCTGGGCGCCCGCAACCTGTACTGGTGCTCGACGTGCCAGATGTAAGGAAGGGTCCCCTGCTAACGCCTCGCGTATAGCAGGGGACCCTTCCTAACGCCCGGCGACGGTGCTCGCGCCCGCCGATCCGGGGTGCTACTACTGCTTGCGCCAGTTCTGGTCGGCGTAGCCCTTGTCGGTGAAGATGATGAGCGGCTTCTCCGGGTCGGCCATGATCGTGTCGAGGACCTTGCCGTTCAGCTTGCTGACGATGCGGCCCTTGGAGTTCATCTGCCAGTGCTGAGCGGGGTTACCGCTACAGGTGGTCGCCTGCACCACCGTGTTGTCCTCGGAACCACCCCAGGCGATGTCCATGCACAGGCCACGGGCACGGATGGTGCCGTCGCTGCGGAAGGTCCACCACTGCGCCGGATCCTCGGTGCAGGTACGCAGCCTGAGCTGCATGCCGTCGCCACCGCCGGCACTGACGCACCGTTTGGTCTGCACGTGCAGGATCTGCACCGCGTCGGCCGGGCGCGTCGGCTTCGGGTCGGGGGCCGGCGGCGTCGATGCGCCCGCGTTCGCCCCCGCAGTACTGGGGCTGCTCGGGCTCGGGCTGCCGGAGGGGCTGGCGTCCGGACTCGGACTCGGGGACCCGGACGGCGACGGGGTGGGTGAGGGGGAGGGGCTGGTCGGCAGGTTCGCCGTTAGCCGGCTGTCGAGCGCGTAGACGTCGGTGAAGGTCTTCACCGACCGCAGGAACGTCTCGGTTTGCCGGTCGATGGTGCCACCGTTCTGCCGTACCGCCGTGGTGCCGTTGCGGTACGCGGCGAGCGCCAACTGAAGCGGGTCACCCTTCAGGCCGGACAGCTCGCGGACCAGGCTGCACAGGGCGTAGCCCATGGTGGGGACGGCGACCTCCGGCTCCCACACCGAACGACCCTTCGGCCCGTACGACTGCCACATGTCCGACCGGAACTGCGCGACGCCGCGTTGACCGGTCGCCCCGAGCCGGTTCGCGTCGAACCCGGACTGCGCCATGATGTGGGCGGCGACCAGTGGTGGGGTCACCTCCTGGCAGAGCGAACCCGCCCGGTTGATGTGCTGCACGTACTCGGCGGGGACCCCCTTCGCCTCGGCGGCCGGTGCCGTCCGGTCAGCCTCACCGGGCCCACCGAACTGCCGCAGCTTGCCGTAGTACCCGGCGTAGGCGCTGACCCGGTCGACGTAGGTCGTGGCGGCGTCGGGCACCCCGCGCACCTCGGCGACGGGGTTCAGCCCGACGTGGAAGGCCGCCACCGCGAGACGCCACTGGTCACCGGCGGCACCCGCCAGTCGGAGGTGACCGGTGAGGTCACACATCTGGTGGGCGAGGGCCAGGATGTTCGCCGACATGTCGGAGCGTCGGGCGTCCGGCCAAGGCTTCCACGTCTTCCATTTGTCGTCTTCGAGTCCGGCGATGCCCTGACCGCCGGAGATGGTCCTCGCCGCCCGGTCGTCCAACCCGGACTCGGCCATGAGCTGCCCGGCGAGCCTCGCCGGTGTCAGTGTCGGGCAGGACCCGGCGGCGGCGATGAGCACGGTCATCTGCTTGTCGGTGACCGCGTCGCCGACAAGCACGTCGTCTCGGGCCGAGGCCACGCTGAAACTGACGGCGGTGGCGGCGGAGAGGAGCGCCAGCGCGGCAAGGACGAACGCCACGAACCGGCGTGGCATCCGCTCCAGCTTGAGCTTCTTGAGGAGGAGGTCGCGTGTCACAGGTAGGCCATTCCTTTCGGCGTGGCGACACCAGTGGCGACGGATCCCGCTCGCTTCGCGTTCACGACCGCACCGAGAAACTTTCCGGTACGGCCCCGGAGCTTCGTCCGCGCGGGCCGTCCTGGGCGGTCGAGGAGCCGCCGCACCATCTCGACTCAGGGGGACGTCGGCCGCGTGTGTGGCTGATCCGGCAGGTAGACGCGGTGGTCCCCGACCGCCGTGACCTGATGGCTCAGCCCTGCCCCGGCGAGCCATGCGCGTAGCCGGTCGTCTAGGGCGTGTTGCGTCGGGGCGACGTACGCGGGACGGTCCGCCGAGGCCACGGCCTGGCGATACGGCAAGTACCGATCGAGCCCGGGAGTAAGATCATCGTTGAGTACGGCGCAACGAACCCTTTCCCGAGTCGCGAAGGTGAGCCGGTTGCACGTCCAGTAGTCGGCGTACACCTCCGAGACGCCCGTCTGCACGAGATGGGCCGCGAGCAGGTCGCGGCGGGCCTCGACGGCCTGGACCATCGGCACGTGCAGCATCAACCCTGATGTCGCCACCGCCATCGTGCTCAGCAGAGCGGCGGACGGCACCACTGCCGCCCATTGATGGCGACATCGCAACCGGGAATCGGCGGCTGCGAGCCGCGCAGTGAGTCGCCAGAGGGGCCAGAGCACGACGGGAGTCGAGATGAGCAGCGGTGACAGGTAGCGAGCGCTCTCGACCGGGGTCGCTGCGGCGGCGGAACTACGCGCGTATGCGACGATGCTGACGACGGCGGCGAGGACCAGGGCGAGGCGTACCACGTTGCGGAACTGGTCGCTGTCGGAGCGTCGGATCCCACGGGCGGCGAGGACGCCGGCGGCAGCGAGCAGGGCGAGGTAGGGGATGGCCCAGGCCACCTGCCAGGGTTCGCACCGGCCGGGTGAGCAGAGCCCGACACCCATCGGGATGCCGAACAGGACGCCCCCGCTCATTCTCCCCGCGACGGAGGCCGCGTCACCCGGATCGCTCTGCCCGAGGAAGACGGCCAGGGAGTTCTCGGCCAGCGGCGACGTGAGGTCGTGCCACAGCAACGGTGCCGCTCCGACGATGAAGCCGAGCAGCACCCAGGCGGGCCCTCCGCGTCCCTGCCCGCGAGATCGACGCAGTGCGAGGAAGAGGACTGCGGCAGCGGCCGCGAGATACGGCAGGATCAGCCAGTGAGTCCAGAAGAGCAGCCCGGCTACCGCCCCGCAGAGGGCGAGGATCCATCGACGGGGACGTAGGACACCCACGCCGAGGAGGGCTGCCAGCAGAATCAGCCACACCGCCCCCGGACTGATCTCCGGATAGCCGCCGGCGGCGATGAGCTGGTTCTTGATCACCCGATCGGATCCCAGCGCCAGGACGGCGGTCGTCACCACCGCGGGCCAGGGGCCGACGACCAGCCGGGACAGGGCGAACATGCCGACCACGAACACCAGGTAGCAGAGCAGCGTCGGTAGCCGCAGCGCCACCGTCGACGGGCCGAACACCCAGAACATCGGGGCAGCCAGGTACGCCTCGATCGTGCCCATGTAGGATTGACCGTAGAAGAAGACGGGAAAGTCCTCGCCACGCGAGATGTGCAGCGCTGCCAGCCCCATCGTGGCCTCGTCGCTGTTGGTGGGAGGCGCGCCGAGCGCGATCAGCGCCGCCCGATAGATCAGCCCGCCGGCTCCGACTAGGCAGGCGATCCTGGTGGGCAGGTCCCACCAGGATCTGTTCCTCAGCTCGACAGCGGCATCGCTGAGCTGCGCAGTGTCGGGCACAGAAACCTCGTTCCCCATTGATGGCCAGAGACGCCGAGTGTGCTTGATGTCGACTAGTTGCGCCTTGCATCTTTCAACGGTGTGGCGCAGCGTCCTGGACGCCACACCACATTCTCCACAGTACCCGTTGAGCTTTGTGGGGTGGGAGCGCCACATCGGGGCGGGACGAGAGTTTCAGATTGATGTGGCCTGTCAAGGGAGGCGCAGGCATCGACGTGCACGGTCTCTCGGGTTATAGTGGGTCCCTGGATCTGCCAGCTGGGGGGGCATGGTGGGGTGTCAGGTTCATCGGACCGCGTCGGAAGAGTGGGTTGATGCGGATTCCTGAAGCTGCTGATGATCGTGTTCTTCGTAAGGATTCCCAGCATCTTTACCGGACTGCCGGGAGATGCGATGTTGAACTTCGGTTTTCAGGAGTTCCATTGTCGGGTCGGGAGCGGGATATTGTTCTCCTCTTGGCGCAAGGCCATACCGATGCATCGATTTCAGAAGAGTTGGAAGTGAGTCGCCGAACGATCTCCTACGTGGTTCGAGGTCTTATGGAGAGATTTAGCGTCAAGAGTCGCTTCCAGCTCGCGTGGAGAATGCGGGAACAGGCACATGAAGTGGTCGCCCCAGAGGGTCGCCAGCGCCGAGGTCGACACCGATGATGCCTGATCTTCCGGTTCAAATCGTGACCTTGGTGTGATGATACGATCCCTGATGTGCTCGGGGCGCCGCCGATGTGGTGTCAGATGCAATGCCCGGATGTCTGCATGTCCGTGCGCCCGGCACCTCTACTCATTGGTGCCCCGTGCCGGGTCAGCCTCGTACCTCGCCGACTCCGACTTTGGAGGTGCTGGCCAGAGGAGAACTGACCGGTCGTGGGCTGGCTGCAGTAGCCTGCCGACGGCCGGCACCTCGAACTCGGAGTAGACAACTGTCCAACTGCACAACTGCACTGCAACCGCGGCCGTCGACCTTGCGCTCTTTTGCACCAGGCCATCGCCAGCCCCGGGCCTCGGTGTAATCACCTGTGCCGAACTCCATCCCGCGTGCCGCGGATGCTGGAACTCAAATGGACTGCTTTGAGGTCGCTTCACATTAGTGTTTACGCGGCGCTGTGTGGGAGAGGAAAATACTTGACCGGATGGTGCCCGCCCCGACAGCCGAGGCTGTCGGGGCGGGCACCATCCGGTCAGACGTAGTAGCCAACCACGCCGTAGCCAAGCCTCGACGTGCCGCTCGGGCAGGTGCCGTAGGACCTGGTCCGGTCGCCGGCCCATTTCTCGGGCCCCCAGTAGCGCCCTCCGTTACTGCAGTCGACAAATCCCTGGTAGCGGGCGTCAGGGCCGTTTCCGTCACACCATCCCCCGCCACTGCGGGAATTGTTGGGATTTGGCGTCGAGTAGCAGGTGCCGAGCCATCCGGCGGCGCTGCTGTTGCTGGCCAAGGGATTCGAAGCGATCTGGTGCTGAAGCTCGGGCAGCGAGACGCTGCCCGTCTTGCCGGCCGTCTGCACGACGGCCACCGACGGGGACGGGATTGCCGATGCGGATGCCGGTGCTGCCAGTGCTAGGATGGAGGCAATCGAGACGCTGGCTCCGGCAACGCCAAGGCGTAACCACTTCTTCATAGCAGATCCTCCCAGAATTTTATGGAGCTTCTCTCGGGCCTGATCTGACGGTAGCGATTCGATCACTCGGTAGTCTATTGACTTGCGCAAACGCGTTGCGAATGTCTGCAATCTGTTGGTCAGGGCTGGTCGAGGAGCCAGTGGACTATCTCGACGTGTTCGGCGAAGAACGTGTCACCGGCGATGCTCCAGGCCATCGTGTGGCCGATCGTCCAGTCGCGTACCTGGTCCAGGCCCAGCTCGGCGCTGAGCCGGTCGAGCCGACGGCGCACGGCTGCGGGGGAGTGGCCCAGCTCGGTGCCGCGTACCATCGGCACCGCCGAGAACTCCCGCTCGCCGACGAGCGGCTTCGGGTCGATCGCCAGCCACGGCTCGCGGGTGGCCCACAGCACGTTGGCGGCGTGCAAGTCCTGGTTGACCAGCACCTGTTCGCCCTGACAATCGGCCAGCCCGTAGAGCAGGTCGAGGGCGAGGCCCACCAATCGCCGCTCGTGCGGTCGCCCGGCCCGTTCCCAGGCGGCCGGTAGCGCGACAATCCAGCCCGCCACCGCCTCGGCCAGCGACAGGAACGGCCCGTCGGCCGGCGGCCAGAGGCGGGGGAGCAGTGCCACCACCGCGTCCAGCGCCTCGTCCAGCGGGAGTACGCGCAACGGCGTACCGGGGTCGCAGCGCTCGATCAGCAACGCCCGTCGGTCGGGGTCGTGGGCGAGCAGACGGGCGGTGCCGTCGCCGTTCCAGTGGTGCAGCGCGGCCGCCTCGTGTTCGCTCTCCGGATCGGGGAACTGCATCTTCAGCACCGCGCCCGTCACCGGCTCGTGGTCACCGGACCGCGAGCGCCACCACAACCACTTTCGGCCCCCGACCGCCTTCGGCCCACAGCCGCCCGCCGCCCGCCCGCCACCGCTCTCGGCGAGCGGCCGGTTCCGGCACCCCGGCCGCGCTGCCCACCCACTGCGCGGCGACGCCCACTGCAACCACCCTCGGCCCGCGATCCGGCACTGCCCGCCGGTCGGGCGATCCACTGCCCGGCCGACCGACGGGCGAGGCCGCGGCCTGCCCTGCCGGCGCTGGTCGGGGCAGGACCGGGGTCATCGCAGGCGGCGGATGTCGCCGTAGGCGCGGTAGAAGCCGCCCCGGCCGGACTCGCGGACCTCGGTGACCAGGTAGCGGGTGCCGGGCTGGCGGATGCCCTTGGGGAACTGCACCGACCAGTCCCGGTGGAAGCCGGAAGAGAGCACGTGCACCCGCAGCCGACCGCCCTGCTCGACGCACTCGACGATCACGCCGTCACCGGAGTCGGCGACCACCTCGACCTGGGTGACCGCGGCCGGCTCGGGCATCCGGGCCGGTGCCTTCACGTCGACCACGTCCGGCACGCTGCCCGCCTCGGCCGCCCGGATCGCCGGCTCGCTGGCGTCGATGCAGGCCAGGTGGCCGCTGGTGGTGACCACGTAGAGGCGCTGGTCGTGGTATTGCATGGAGTACGCCGAGCCGCAGCCGGTGCCGAGCTTCCACAATCGGGTGCCGTCCTCGGCGAAGCAGTAGATCGAGGACTGGCTGTCACCGGCGAAGACGTACCGGCCGTCGGAGGCGGTGGCACAGGAGAAGACCGGCGCGTCGGCGCGGTAGGTGCGGGCGTGCCGGCCGTCCTTGCCGATGCGCACCACCTCGCGGGTCGCGGTGCCGGCGAACACCGCGTCGCGCTCCTGCCAGCCGAACAGCACCGAGCCGGTGCGGGTGTGCCACAGCTCCTGCCCGGTCCGCCAGTCGTAGCCGCTGACCCCGGTCGAGTCGCCGTGGTAGACCGCGTCGCTGTCGCAGCGAACCATCCAGGCCGACGAACCGCGCCCGCCCCGACGCCAGAGGAACTCGTCCTCGTGGTCGACGGCCGCGATTCCGCCGTCGGCGTCGGATACGCCCAGCACGCCGTCGTGGATGTCCAGCCAGTAGATGTCGATGTCGGGCGCGATCGTGTACGCCACCCGGGGGATCTTGCCGGAGAGGTCGTAGACGTTGCCGTCGTCGCAGCCGGCGTAGATCCAGGCGTCGTCGGCCACGATGCACTTCACCCCGTCGGGCAGGCGGACCTGGTCCAGCACCCGGGCGTCGTGGTCGAGCGTGGTGATGACGCCCCGCTCGTTGCCCACCGTGCAGGTGCGGCCGTCGATGAAGATGCCGAACGCGGGGGCGCCCGAGTCGTACCGCCACAGCACGGGTGCGGTGCGGGCGGTCGAGCGGGTGCTGACGATCTGCCGCCGCGACACCGAACGCTTCTGGCGTACGCCGCGCACCGCCGGGGCGTACCCCTTGCGGACCTTCTCGCCGATCTTCTTCGCGGCGGCGGCCCGCGCCTTCGCGTTGTCCGGGTAGCCGGAGGTCTTGACCTGCCCCTGGTCGCCGATCCGGCCGTAGCGCACGGTCAGCGTGGCGTCGTCGACCACCACCTCGTAGAACTTGTGTGCTGCGCCATCCGTTTCGGACAGTTCGAGGTAGGTCGTCTCCTGCGACATGCGGGTCCTCCGAGGGGTCGGCACCGAGGGGTCGGCACCGCCCCTGCCTGGGGCGGCACCCACAACCTAGCCGTCCCCACCGACAAGACCCGAGCAGACCTCAGCGCGGGTCGAGGGCGTCGACGGCCTTGCGGGCGGCGACCAGCACCGGGTCCCAGACCGGGGCGTACGGCGGGGCGTAGCCGAGGTCGAGCGCGGTCATGTCGTCCACCGTCATCCGGTTCCACAGCGCCACGGCCAACGTGTCGATCCGCTTCGCCGCCTCGGTCCAGCCGACGATCTGGGCGCCGAGCAGCCGGCCGCTGGGTCGTTCGGCAATCAGCTTGACGGTCATCGGCCGGGCGCCCGGGTAGTAGCCGGCCCGGTTGGTCGACTCCGCGATCACCGAGACGAACTCGAAGCCGGCCGCCAGCGCATCGCGTTCCCGAAGCCCGGTACGCCCCACCTCCAGGTCGCAGACCTTGGCCACGGCGGTGCCGATCACCCCGGCGAAGGTGGCGTACCCGCCGCCGATGTTGATGCCGGCCACCCGGCCCTGCTTGTTGGCGTGCGTGCCGAGCGGCACGTGTACCGGCATCCCGCTGACCCGGTGCAGGGTCTCCACGCAGTCCCCGGCGGCCCACACATCGGGCAGTTCGGCGACCCGCATCCGGCGGTCCACCCTGATTCCGCCGGTGGGACCGATCGGCATGCCGGCCGCCTCGGCGAGCGCGGTGTTGGGGCGTACGCCGAGGCCGAGCACCACCACGTCGGCCGGGATCGGGCCGTCGTCGGTGACCACCTCGCGGACCCGGCCGTCGCGTTCGGTGAGCGCGTCGACGCGTACGCCGGTGCGGATGTCCACGCCCAGGCCCCGCATCGCCTCGGTGACCAGCGTCGCCATGTCCGGGTCGACGGTCGACATCGGTTGCTCGCCCCGCTCGACCAGGGTCACCGACAGCCCGCGCCGGACCAGCGCCTCGGCCATCTCCACGCCGATGTAGCCGCCGCCGACCACCACCGCGCGTCGCGGCTCCGGGTCGGCGTCCAGCCACGCGCGCAGGGCCGCGCCGTCGTCGAGGGTCTGCACCCCGAACACCCCGAGCGCATCGGTACGCGCCCAGTCCGGCTTGGTCGGCACCGCGCCGGTGGCGTACATCAGGGTGTCGAAGCTCTCCCGGACCTCGCCGCCGCCGTCCAGGTCGCGGGCGACCACCTCGCGGCGGTCGAGGTCGATCTCGGTGACCTCGTGCCGGAGCCGGACGTCGATGTCGTACTTCTCCCGGTGGGTCGCCGGGTCCCGGGCCACCAGTTGCTGCGCGTCGTCCACCAGGCCGCTGATCCAGTACGGGATGCCGCACGCCGAGTACGAGGTGTAGTGCCCCCGCTCGAATGCGATGATCTCCAGGTCGTCCCGGTCGCGGCGGTGCCGCGCCTGGGCGGCAGTCGCCATGCCGGCGGCGTCCCCGCCGACGACGATCATCCGTTCCGCCACGGCCATCCTCCCGTCATCCCGGGCTCTCGCCCCGGGTCTGTCGCGCCACGTCCGCCACCACATCTTCCAACCGGCCGGTACGCGCGTACACCGCACGCTGCCGCGCCGCGCCGGTGCCGTGTTCCCGCAGCCGGTCGAGCAGATCGGTCACCTCGGCGAGGTCACCGTGCCGGTCGAGGGCCGGCCCGAGCCGCCCGACGAGCTGGTGCAGCAGGTCCCACGCCGGGCGCAGCTCACCACTGGTCAGGTCGACCGCGTCGCCCTCCAGGCCGTCGTGCGCGGCCCGCCAGTGCGCGCCGACCAGCAGGTGGTGGGCGGCGGGCAGCGGCGGCCGTCCGGCGGCGATGTCGTCCAGCGCGGTCGCCACCAGCGCGCGGACCAGGCCGGCGACCAGGACCGCGTCGTCCACCGTCGGGCAGACGTCGCCGATGCGCAGCTCGACCGTCGGGTACTTGGCCGACAGCCGGGCATACCAGTAGAGCATCCCCTCGTCGAGCATCACCCCGCTGCCGATCAGCTGGTCGATCAGCCGTCGGTAGTGGTGGTGGGAGGTCAGGAAGGGGGTGGGCGCCACCGACGGCCAGCGTTCCCACTCGATCGACCGCCAGCTCGCGTACCCGGTGTCCTCGCCCCGGGAGAACGGCGAGTTGGCGGTGACCGCGTGCAGGATCGGCAGCCACGGGCGGACGTGGTTGAGCACCTGCACGCCGGTGTCCGGGTCCGGCACCCCGACGTGCACGTGCATGCCGTTGTTGCCCGGCCCCGGCACCAGCAGCCGGTACCGCTCGATCATCCGGTCGAAGCGGGGCTTGTCGACCACCGGCGGCACTGGCCCGTCGATCGGCCCGGTGCCGATGGCGAGCAGTTGCGCACCGGCGGCGTCGGCGGCGTCGGCGAGCGCGGCGCGCAGCAGGGCGAGGGAGTGCCGGATCGAGGAGAGTTCCAGCCCGGGCGGGCTGCCGATCTCGATCTGGCTGGTCTGGAACTCCCGTTCCACCTGGCCGTGCAGTTCCGCCGGCACCTGCTCCAGCACCGCCTCGACAGCGGGCACCGCAGCACCGCCGTCCGGGTCGACCAGCAGGAACTCCTCCTCGACTCCCACCGTGAGCAGGTCGGTCTCCTCGACCTGCCGGGTCGGCGCCGCCGCCACCTGCCTGACCATCACCACCACCGTCCCCTCTGCCGGGGCGGTCCGTCCGCGCCGTCGGCCGGCAATTACCCCCAGTGGCGGTCCGGGGAAACCCACCCTGCTGTGTAAGGAGGGGTCCCTTGCTAACGCCTCGTGCATAGCAGGGGACCCCTCCTATACAACCCCACGCCACCTCTGGACAGGAATAGTTAACAGTCTTAATAATGAGCGCCAGGTCGATGCCCATGGATTTCCGTCCGGTCTGGAGGCTCACATGAAACGGTCCAGAACCCTGGTGCTCACAGTGGTCGGCGCACTGGCCGCCGCGCTCGGTGCAGTCTGGCTGGCGCCCGCCGCGTACGCCGCCGGAGTCACCGCCAGCTTCGCCAAGACGTCCGACTGGGGCTCCGGTTGGGAGGCGAAGTACACCATCACCAACGGGGGCGGCAGCACGGTCAACGGCTGGAGCCTCGCCTTCGACCTGCCCACCGGCACCACGCTCGGCAGCTACTGGGACGCGCTGCTGACCTCGAATGGCCAGCGCCACACCTTCACCAACCGCTCCTGGAACGGCGCCATCGCCCCCGGCGCGTCGGTCTCCTTCGGCTTCCTCGGCAACGGTCCCGGCGTACCCGCGAACTGCCGGCTCAACGGCGCGGCCTGTGCGGGCGGCGCCACCCCGACCACCCCGCCGCCGACCACCCCGCCGCCGACCACCCCGCCGCCGACCACCCCGCCCCCGACGACCCCGCCGCCCACCACGCCACCACCGACGACCCCGCCGCCGGTCACCGGCCTGCCGAAGCACATCCTCACCGGGTACTGGCACAACTTCGACAACCCGGCGGTCGAGCTGCGGCTGCGTGACGTGCCCACCGAGTACGACCTGGTCGCGGTGGCCTTCGCCGACGCCACCACCACGCCCGGCGCGGTCGCCTTCGCCATCGACCCGGGCCTGTCCGCCTCACTCGGCGGCTATACCGACGCCGACTTCTCCGCCGACGTGCGCACCCTGCAGAGCCGGGGCAAAAAGGTGATCATCTCGGTCGGCGGCGAGACCGGCCGGGTCGCGGTGAACGACGCGGCCTCCGCGGTGGCCTTCGCCGACAGTGTGTACGCGCTGATCCAGCGCTACGGCTTCGACGGCGTCGACGTCGACCTGGAGAACGGGCTGAACCCGACCTACATGGCGCAGGCGCTGCGCTCCCTGCGCGCGAAGGTGGGCAGTCGACTGATCATCGCGATGGCTCCCCAGACCATCGACATGCAGAACCCCACCACCAGCTACTTCAAGCTGGCGCTGGACATCAAGGACATCCTGACCGTGGTGAACACCCAGTTCTACAACTCCGGGGCGATGCTCGGCTGCGACAACAACGCCGCGTACGCCCAGGGCACCGTCAACTTCATCGTCGCGCTGGCCTGCATCCAGTTGGAGGCGGGACTACGGCCGGACCAGGTCGGGCTCGGCCTGCCGGCCGGTCCCGGGGCGGCCGGTGGCGGCATCGTCGCGCCCAGCGTGGTCAACGCCGCGATGGACTGCCTCACCCGGGGCGCCAACTGCGGCAGCTTCCGTCCGCCGCGCACCTACCCCGGCCTGCGTGGCGCGATGACCTGGTCGATCAACTGGGACGTCACCCACAACAACTCCTTCGCCCGCACCGTCGCCCCCCACCTCCGCACCCTCCCCTGACCCCTCCCACCCCGCCCCCACCCCACCCGCGCCCTACCCCCGCCCGCGTCGATCATGGAGTTGCGGCTCCCGCAAATAGCTACATAACGGATCAGAACAGGCACCACAAGTCCATGATCGCCGGGGCCGGGGCCGGGGCCGGGGGCGGGGGCGGGGGCGGGGGCGGGGCGAGGTGCTGGGGTGGGCGGGTCAGCGGGAGGCGGGAGTGCGGGTGCGGGAGCGGCGGCGCTTCTTCTTGACCGCCCATGAGGCGATCATGAGGACGAAGACGGCGATGATGCCGTAGTCGAACCAGGAGCTGTAGTGGTCGATCTGGTGCCACTGCGAGCCGAGCGCGTAGCCGAGCCCGATGAACAGCCCGTTCCAGATGCCGCTGCCCAGTGTGGTGAGCGTGACGAACTCGACCAGCGGCATCCGGTTCGCGCCGGCCGGTATCGACACCAGGCTGCGTACCACCGGTGCCATCCGGCCGAAGAAGACCGCCCACCGGCCGTGCCGCTCGAACCAGCGGTCGGCCTTCTCCAGGTCATCCAGATCCACCAGCGGCAGGCGGTCGAGCCAGCGTTTGAGCCGTTCCTCACCGAGCGCGGCACCGAGCCAGTAGAGCACCAGCGCACCCAGCAGGGAGCCGGCGGTGGCCGCGACGGTCACGACGACCACGTTGAACCGGCCCTCGCCGGCCAGGTAGCCGGCCAGCGCCAGCACGATCTCGCTGGGGATCGGCGGGATGATGCTCTCCAGGGCGACCAGCAGGGCTACTCCCACCGCGCCGCCCGCCTCGATCACACCGGCCACCCAGCCGGTCAACCCACCGAGTTGGCTCGGGTCGACGTCCTGGGTGAGTGCCATGCGGTGCCTCCGCGAGGATTGGCGTAACGGAAGGCTCCTACCCGCTGTGGGCCGCTGCTACTCCTCGATGTGCAGGGCGGCGTCGGCCGGGCCGATTCGCCAGTCGGTGAACCGGACGGTCAGGCCGCCCCGGCTCGGGGAGCAGCAGTACGGCCCGGCCGAGGCCACCGCGTCGGGTGCCAGCGGCGCGAGCCGGACCAGCCGCCACTGCTCGCCGGCCACCCGGGCGCGTACGGTCAGCGCGTCACCGGTGCGGCTCACGCGGACCGTCACCTCGTGGCCCGCCCACTCGGGCACCTGAGCGATCGACCAGTCGGAGAGGTCCCGGGTGACCACGGCGCCGACCTGGGGGTGGCCGTCGCTGACCTCCACCCCGGCCTTCACCCAGTTCCGGTCGTCCACCCAGACCAGTACGCCGGCCTGGTCGAACTGTTCCGTGTAGTCGAGCGGGAAGTCCACCTCCACCGCACTGCCCACCGGGAAGGGCGTGAGCAGTGCCGGGGCGTCGTCGTGTACGAACCCGTAGCTGGTGTGCCGCCACAGGTCGCTGCCTGCTCCCGGTTCGACGCTCAGGACGCCGGCCGGCTCCACGGCCGTCCGCACCGGCTGTCGATGCCAGGTCCCGCTGGACCACTCGATGTTCCGCATGACCGCACGGTACCGAGCAGCCGCCCTCGGTATGGTCCGGGGCGCACGGGTTTGCCGGACGGGCGGTACGGAGAAGGTTCCCGGGCATGTCTGACAGGTGGTACTCGGAGGCGGTCGTGTACTGCCTCGACATCGACACGTACGCGGACTCCGACGGCGACGGGGTCGGCGACGTTAGGGGCCTGATCGGCCGGCTGGACTACCTGGCCCGGCTGGGCGTGACCTGCCTCTGGCTGCACCCCATCCACCCGTCGCCCAACGACGACGACGGGTACGACGTGACCGACTTCTACACCGTCGACCCCCGCTTCGGCACCCTCGGCGACTTCGCCGAACTGCTGCACCAGGCGAGCAACCGGGGCATCCGGGTGATCATCGACCTGGTGGTGAACCACACCTCCGACCAGCACCCGTGGTTCGTCTCCGCCCGCTCGTCGCCGGACTCGCCGTACCGCGACTGGTACGTCTGGTCCGACCAGGAGCCCGCGGACCGGCACCAGGGCATGGTCTTCCCGGGTGAGCAGCACGAGACCTGGACCTACGACCGGACCGCCAAGTCCTGGTACTACCACCGCTTCTACAGGTTCCAGCCGGACCTCAACACCAGGAACCCCCAGGTACGCGCCGAGATCAAGAAGATCATGTCGTTCTGGCTCCAGCTCGGGGTGGCCGGGTTCCGGATGGACGCGGTGCCGTTCATCATCGAGCGCACCGAGCCCGGCGACCCGAACCCGGAGCTGGACTTCGAGTTCCTCACCGAGCTGCGCCAGCACGTGCAGTGGCGTCGGGGCGACGCGGTGCTGCTGGCCGAGGCGAACGTCGAGCCGGACCAACTGCCCGCCTTCTTCGGTGACAGCGGTGGCTCGGCGAACCGGGTGCACATGCTCTTCGACTTCATGCTCAACGGGCGGCTGATGCTGGCCCTGGCCCGGCAGGACCCGGAGCCGGTGATCGAGGCGCTGCGCGACACCCCGGCCCTGCCGGAGGGTGGACAGTGGGCCACCTTCCTGCGCAACCACGACGAGATCGACCTGTCCCGGCTCACCGCCGAACAACGCAACCAGGTGTACGCGCAGTTCGGCCCGGACGAGAGCATGCGGATCTACGACCGGGGCATCCGTCGACGGTTGGCGCCGATGCTGGACAACGACCGGCGGCGCATCGAGTTGGCGTACTCCCTCCAGTTCTCGCTGCGCGGCACGCCGGTGCTGCGGTACGGCGAGGAGATCGGCATGGGGGAGGACCTGTCGCTACCGGGGCGGGAGGCGATCCGTACCCCGATGCAGTGGTCCTACGAGCCCAATGCCGGCTTCTCCCGCGCGGCGCCGGAGAAGCTGGTGCGCCCGGTCATCGACAAGGGCGAGTTCCGGTACGAGAAGGTCAACGTCACCCTGCAACGTCGGGACCGCACCTCGTTGCTCGGTTGGTTCGAGCGGATGATCCGTACGCTGCGCGAGGCCCCGGAGATCGGCTTCGGCTCGACCACCCACATTGACGTACCGATGCCCCCGGGAGTGCTGGCGCACCGGGCCGACGGACCGACCGGCACGATGGTCTTCCTGCACAACCTGGGCACCGACGACGCCGAGGTGGACCTGAGCCTGCTGGAGTCGGAGGCGGAGCTGCCGATCGACGTGCTCGCCGACCGCAACTACGACGACGTTGGCAAGCTGGACAAGCTCAAGATCGCCGGGCACGGGTACCGCTGGATCCGGCTCTGTCGATCCTGGTCCTCCTGAGACGTGCGGGAGGTGGGTTAGGCTCCTGCCGTCGAGCGAGGTTACCGGGAGGTAGGCATGTCGGAGGGGCAGCGGGTCGCGATCGTGACCGGGGCGGCGCGGGGAATCGGCGCGGCCACCGCCAGGCGGTTGGCCGCCGACGGGCTGGCCGTCGCGGTGGTCGACATCGAGGAGTCGGCCACCGAGGAGACGGTTGGCGCGATCACGGCAGCCGGTGGCCGGGCGCTCGGCGTCGGCGCGGACGTGTCCGACCGGGCACAGGTGGAGGCCGCCGTCGAGCGGGTCGCCACCGAGTTGGGCGGGCCGACCGTGCTGGTCAACAACGCCGGGGTGCTGCGGGACAACCTGCTGTTCAAGATGACCGACGCCGACTGGGACACGGTCATGGGCGTACACCTGCGGGGTGCCTTCCTGGTCAGCCAGGCCGCGCAGAAGCACATGGTCGAGGCCAGGTGGGGTCGGATCGTCAGCATCTCCAGCACGTCCGCGCTGGGCAACCGGGGGCAGGCGAACTACTCCGCCGCCAAGGCCGGGCTCCAGGGGTTCACCAAGACCCTCGCCATCGAGTTGGGGCCGTTCGGGGTGACCGTCAACGCGGTGGCGCCCGGCTTCATCGTCACCGACATGACCGCGGCCACCGCCGCCCGGATGAAGATCGACTTCGAGGCGATGCAGAAGCACGCCGAGGGGGAGATCCCGGTCCGCCGGGTCGGGCGGCCCGAGGACGTGGCACACACCATCTCGTTCCTGGCCAGCGAGGGCGCGTCCTTCGTCTCCGGTCAGGTGGTCTATGTCGCGGGCGGTCCCCGCGGCTGATCCGGGCCGCCGTCCGGGCTCCTTCCTGCACCCCTCAGGTGTTAGGAAGGGGCCCTTCCTATACACCAGGCGTTAGGAGGGGACCCTTCCTTACATCCGGGGGCGGGTGAACCAGAGCCAGGCCAGGCCGAGGACGGGCAGCGCCAGCGGGATGTAGCCGTATCCGCTGCCGAAACCGGACCAGACCGTCTCGTCCGGGAACAGGTCGGGACGGGCAAGGCTGAACGCGCCGACCCCGACCACACCGACCAGTTCGACGAGGCAACAGGCCAGGGCGACCTGGCGGCCCGCGTGCCCGGCCCGGGTCAGCCCCACCGCCGCCACGATGTAGACCACCGCGGCCAGCGCGGAGAGCAGGTACGCCAGCGGCGCCTCGTCGAACCGGGTGATGATCTGAAGGCTGGCGCGACTGGTGGCGGCGATCGCGAAGAGCAGGTACACCGCGATCAGCAGGCGGCCGGGCCCGGCGTTGGTCCGGGTCGGTCCGGTGGTCCGCGCCTCAGTCACCGAGCACCTCCCACGTCTGCTGGAGCCGCACCACGACCACCGGCGTCACCAGGCAGACCGCGCAGACGATCGCCGAGCCCCAGCGGGTCGGCTCCATCCGGGCCAGCACTGCGGCCAGTGGTGGCAGGCAGACCAGCGTCACCAGGTAGCCGAGGAACGTCCCCGGCTCGCCGGGCTGCTCGCCACCGGCGAGGGCCACCCCGGCCAGCACCGCCAGCCCGAGCAGCGCCAGCTCCAGCACGGCCAGACCGATCATCTGTACCCGGTCCGGCGCCCGGTGGCGCAGCGTGGCCACCAGGGCCCACGCGGCGACCAGCAGCGACAGCACGATGGCGACGGTCGCCGGGACGCCGTCGAGCGGGGACCCGGCAGCAGACGTGGCAGTCACCGGGTTCGTCCGGTGCTCGTTCCGATCACCGGCCCACTCTACTAACTCGGAAGTAGACCTACTTCCTCCCGATTAGGGCCGCTTCGCGAAGCGGAGCGACAAGGACTAACCCCCGTAGTACAGGCGGTGCTGGACTAGCGTGGACCGCGCGCCGCAGGTCGGCTGCGGCAGGCGAGACGGCGGAGGTATCGGGTATGCGGTTCGGGTTGTTCGGCACCGGCCACTGGGCGGCGCAGACGCACGCAGCGGCGCTGGACGCGCACCCGAGGGCGGAACTGGTGGGCGTCTGGGGACGCAACCCGGATCGGGCCGCCGCGCTGGCCACCCGGTACGGCGTATCGGCCTTCACCGAGGTCGAGGCGTTGATCGAGGCGTGTAAGGCGGTGGCCGTGGCGCTGCCTCCGGACGTGCAGGCCGACATCGCCGCCCGGGCCGCCACCGCCGGCCGTCACCTGCTGCTGGACAAGCCGCTGGCGTTGACCGTCGCCGACGCGGACCGGGTGGTCGAGGCGGCCGCCGCCTCCGGCGTGGCCTCGGTGGTCTTCTTCACCGGCCGGTACCAGCCGGAGGTCGCCGGGTTCATCACGGCCGTCGCGGCGGCCGGCGCCTGGCACACCGCCACCGTGATCCGGTTCGCCTCGATCTTTCAGCCCAGCAGCCCGTACGCCCAGTCGCCCTGGCGGCGCGAGCACGGCGCGCTCTGGGACATCGGCCCGCACGCGCTGTCCGTCCTGCTGCCGGTGCTGGGCCGGGTGACCCGGGTGACGGCTGCGGACGGCCCCGGTGGCCTGGTGCACCTGCTGCTCACCCACGAGGGTGGGGCCACCAGCACGGTGGCGCTGACCCTGGACGCCCCGCCCGAGGCGGTGGCGGCGGAGTTCACCCTCTACGGCGACAACGGCGTCGAGCAGTTGCCGGAGCCGAGCGGTTCCACGGCGACCGCGTTCGGCGTGGCGGTCGACCAACTGCTGGCCGAGGTCGACGGCGGCACCCGGGACCACCGCTGCGACGTCCGCTTCGGCCGCGAGGTGGTCGCCGTCCTGGCCGCCGCCGAGACCGCCCGCGCCCGCTCCGCCACCGTCGACCTTCCCGCCTGACCCGCGTCGGCGACAAACACGCGTGATCATGGCCCTTCGGGCCGTGCTGACCTGGCCGGAGTTCGAGTGGCGGCTCGCCGGGTCTAGGTCGCCGCGCGCAACGCCTCACCGAGTTCGCCCGGCGAACCGAACTGCTCCACCGGCAGCGCCCGGACGGTCTCCAACTGCTCGGTGCTGGCGCCGTTCTCCTGGCACCAGCGGATCAGGTCCTCGCGCGAGACGGGAAAGTCCAGCCCCGTGAGGTGCTCCGGCAGGAAGGCGCCGCTGTCGGTCATGACGCCGTCCTACCCACCCGACCGCACCGGCACACCCCCGGCACCCCGGCGCGTTTGCTCATCGGGGTGCCGGGTAGCCGCAGGCATGCTGGTACACCGGCTCGGCGCGCCGAGCGACCTCGACCCGTTGCTGGAGCGAGTCCGGGACGTCCGGGTGGTGATGATCGGCGAGGCGACGCACGGGAGCCACGACTACTACCGCATCCGCGAACAGCTCACCCGGCGGTTGATCGCCGAATGCGGGTTCAGTTTCGTCGCGGTGGAGGGCGACTGGCCGGACTGCGACCGGGTGAACAGTTCGGTGACCGCTGCGCCGGGTGGCGCGGTCGAGCCGCAGACCACGCTGGAGCGCTTCGAGCGCTGGCCGACGTGGATGTGGTCCAACGCCGAGACGGCCCGGTTCTGTCGCTGGCTGCGGGCCTGGAACCTGGAGCGGCCCGAGCCGTCCCGGGTCGGGTTCCACGGTCTCGACGTGTACAGCCTCTGGGAGTCGATGCAGGCGATCTTCGACTATCTCGGCGAGGAGGATCCCGCATCGCTGGAGGCGGCCCAGGACGCGTACCGGTGCTTCGAGCCGTACGGCAAGCAGGTCGAGGAGTACGGCCTGGCGAGTCGCTTCGTCTCCGCCCGCTGCGAGCAGGAGGTGGTGCGGCTGCTGGCGCGTACCCGGGAACACGCCGCCACCGACGGGCCGGGCGCCTTCTCGGCCTGGCAGAACGCGGAGGTGGTGGCCGGCGCGGAGCGGTACTACCGGGAGATGGTGGCCGGCGGGCCGGGGTCGTGGAACATCCGGGACGGCCACATGGCCGATACCCTGGACCGGTTGCTGGACCGATACGGGCCGGGCGCCCGGGGCGTCGTCTGGGCGCACAACACCCACGTCGGCGACGCGCGGGCCACCGACATGGCCGCCGACGGGATGCTCAACATCGGCCAGCTCGCCCGGGAACGCTACGGACCGGACGGGGTGGTCCTGATCGGGTTCGGCAGCTATCGCGGCACGGTGACGGCCGCGCCGCGCTGGGGTTCCCCGGCCGAGGCGATGGTGGTGCCGCCGGCCCGCCCCGGTTCGCTGGAGCACCGGCTGCACGAGCTGATGCCGGATCGGGCGGTGCTGGTCTTCGGCGGGCCGGACCAGCCGGGCTGGGTCACCGACGCGCTCGACCACCGGGCGATCGGTGTGGTCTACGACCCGTCGTTCGAGTCCTGGGGCAACTACGTGCCGACCCGGCTCGGGGAGCGGTACGACGCCTTCGTCTGGTGTGACGAGACCAGCGCCCTGCACCCGCTGCCCGCGCTGACCACCCTGGGTGAGATGGAGACGTACCCCGCCGGCGTCTGAGCGCCGCCTGGCGGCACCCTGACGTTAGGAGGGGTCCCCTGCTATGCACGAGGCGTTGGCAGGGGACCCTTCCTCACCTCTCACCGGCCGGCGTGCGCCTTGTCGTCGAGCATGGCGCGCAGCTTCTCGCCCTCGATATCGACGTTGGGCAGGATCCGGTCCAGCCGGCGCGGCAACCACCAGGCCACCTTGCCGAGCAGCGACATCACCGCCGGGACGATGGTCATCCGGACCACGAAGGCGTCGATGGCCACACCGATGGCGAGCGCGAAACCCATCGACTTGATGACCGGGTCGTCGAGGAAGACGAAGCCACCGAAGACCGACGTCATGATCAGCGCGGCGGCGGTGACCACCCGGGCACCGTGCCCCATCCCGTTGATGGTGGCCTGCTCGGCGGTGTCGCCGTGCACGAAGTCCTCCCGCATCCGGGAGACCAGGAAGACCTCGTAATCCATGGCCAGGCCGAACAGGATGCCGATCAGCAGGATCGGCAGGAAGCTGATCAGTGGGCCCGGGGTGTCCAGGCCGACAAGATCGGCCAGGTGCCCCTGCTGGAACACCGCGACCGTGAGGCCGAAGGTGGCCGCCACGGTGAGCAGGAAGCCCAGCGCCGCCTTGACCGGCACCAGCACCGACCGGAACACCAGCATCAGCAGCAGGATCGACAGGCCGACCACCAGGGCCAGGTAGACCGGCATCGCGTCGGAGAGCTTCTCCGAGATGTCGATGCCGATCGCGGTCACGCCGGTCAGCAGTACGTCGGCGCCCTGGACGTCGTCGACCGCCGTACGGATCTCCTGCACCATGGTCTCGGTGGCCGGGTCGGTCGGGCCGGTCTGCGGGATCACCCCGAGCAGTGCGGTCCGGCCGTCCGGGCTGAGCTGCGGCGGAGCCACTGCCAGTACGTTCTCGGTGTTCTGCACCAGGGTGGCCACCTGCGGCACGGCGGCGGCGGTGGCCTGCGCGTCGTCGCCGGACACGACCACCGCGAGACGACCGGTGAAGCCCGGCCCGAAGCCCTCGGTGATCAGGTCGTTGGCGACCCGGGGAGCCGAGCCCGCCGGCGCGGTGCCGGCGTCGGGCAGGGCGAGACGCATGTCCGTGGCGGGCAGCGCGAGCAGACCGAGTCCGATCACTCCGGCCAGGATCACGGGGATCCGGAAGCGGGTGAGGAACGTCGCCCAGCGGAACCCGAACGCCGAGCGGTCCTCGCCGGTGATGGTGGCCGCGTCGGGGCCGACGCCGCTCCCGGCCGTCTCCGGCGCGGTCTGGTCGCCGTCGGTGGCCTGCGGAGTGCCCGTACGCAGCCGGCGGGGCAGCACCCGACGGCCGGCGAAGCCGAGCAGTGCCGGTTGCAGGGTGATCGCCACCAGCACCGCGATGGTCACCGTGCCGGCCGCGGCCAGACCCATCACGGTCAGGAACGGGATGTTCACCACCGACAGCCCGGCGAGGGCGATGACCACGGTGGCCCCGGCGAAGACCACCGCCGACCCGGCGGTGCCCACCGCTCGACCGATCGCCTCGTCGGCGGGCAGCCCTTCGAGGAGGTTCTGCCGGTAGCGGGAGGTGATGAAGAGCGAGTAGTCGATGCCGACGGCGAGGCCGAGCATCAGCGCGAGGATCGGCGCGGTGCTGGTCAACTCGACCACGCTGCTGAGCGCGAACAGGCCGGCCATGCCGACGCCGACACCGATCAGCGCGTTGAGCATGGTCATCCCGGCCGCTACCAGCGAGCCGAAGGTGATCACCAGGACGATCAGGGCGACCGCGACACCGATCGCCTCGGTCGAGCCCACCTCGGGCTCGGCGTTGAGCACCTCACCGCCGGGGGCGACCTGCCAGCCCTGCGCCTGGGCCTGGGTGCCGACCTGCCCGTACGCTTCCCGCTGCTCCTCGGTGATCTGCTCGGCGCCACCGCCGAACTGCACCTGGACCAGCGCGTACCGGCCGTCCGGCGAGACGGCGCCGACCTGGAACGGGTCAACGGCGGCGAGTACGCCGGGCACTGCCGTGGCCTCCTGGGTGACCGACTGGATCACCGCCTGGCCTTCGGGTGTGCCGAGTTGTCCCTCGGCGGGCGCCTTGACGGCGATCGTGCCGGTCGCGCCGGACGCCGCCGGGAACTGCTCGGCGAGCAGGTCGAGAGCGCGCTGCGACTCGGTCCCGGGCATGGTGAAGTTGCTGGCCGTCGGGCCGCGCAGGGTTGCTGCGGCCAGGCCGAGCCCGACGAGTACGACGAGCCAGATCGCGGCCACGAGCCGCCGTCGGCGCATCGAACTCCGGCCAAGCCGGTAGAGCAGGGTCGCCATGAGGTCCTTTCCCTCGGTCAGTGAATGGTGGAACTGGTCAGTGGGCGGGCTCCAACGCCCGGCGCAGCAGCGCGAGCAGGGCGGCCCGCAGGTCTTCGTCGGACACCTCGGCGAACTGTCCGCAGGTCTCCGCGATGCCGGCGAGCAGCACCAGCGCGCAGATCCGGGCCGAGGCCCGGGCGGAGCGCCCGGCCAAGGCGTCGATGAGTCGCTCGGAGATCTCGTGGATGTGCGCGAAGTCGGGTTGTTGCAGCAGTTCCGGGAACTCGCAACGGAGCAGGGCGATCTCGCCACGGAACCGGACCGCGAGGTCGACGAAGCCCTCGGTGACGACCTGCTGGGCGCGGGCGGGGTCGGCCTGCGCGGCGATCCGGTCGTCCAACGCCTGCAACACCTCGATCGCGGGTGCCATCAGCTCGGTGAGGATCGCCTCCTTGTTGGCGAAGTGGTAGAGCACCGCAGCCTTGGAGCAGCCGACCTCGCGCGCGATGTCCTGCAACGAGGTGCCCCGGTAGCCGGTGGCAGCGAAGCGCCGGGTGGCAGCGGCGAGGATCTCGTCGTGGGTCTGCTGGGTCGGGCGGGCCATGGCAGCCAGCATGCCTGACCGATCGGTCAGGCTCTGACCGATCGGTCAGATGAGTGGTCTTCGCCACAGCCACCCGGGTTCGATTGGCTCTGGGGCCCTGTCCGCCCAGTACCCAGAATCGCGGGCATGACCTTTACTGTGATCGATCGGGCGAATGCGCTGCGCGCGCTGCACCGCCCTGGTGACCCCATCGTCCTGCCCAACGCCTGGGACGCCGGCTCGGCCCGGGCCGTGGCCGACGCCGGATTCGCCGCCGTCGCCACCGGCAGCGCCGCCGTCGCCGAGTCGCTCGGCTACGCCGACGGCGAGCGCCTGGGCTGAGCGGGTGAGCTGGGCTGTTCGGGTGCGCCGGGTCGACTGCCGTGCGGAGGCGGCAGTGCCGAGCGTCACCTGCCGGTGGCGGAGCCGGGCGCCGCGTCACGGCGAGTGAGTCGAGCCGGCCGTCCACGCCCCAGTGCGCCTTTCGAGCTGAGGGCGTGGACGGATCGGCGGGGCTTCACCCACGCTCCAGCGGGCACTGTCGAGCTGCGGGCGTAGGCGGATCGGCGCGTTCCGGTTGACCGCGTGTCGCGGTGGCGGGATGGTGAGCGGATGAGTCGGGCGGACGAGACCCGGGACGGCGTGGCGCTGACCAACCTCGACCAGGCGCTCTTCGACGGGTCCGGCGCGATCAAGCGGGACCTGGTCGACTACCTGGACGCGGTCGCCGACCGGCTCGTCCCGCACCTGCGCGGTCTGCCGCTGTCGGTGGTCCGGGTACGTCCCGGCCAGCCGCCGTTCATGCAGAAGAACCTGCCGCGGTACACCCCCGACTGGGTACGCCGGGTGCCGGTCTGGGCCGAGGCGTCGCGCCGGGAGATCGCGTACGCGCTCTGCGACGACCGTCGTACCCTGCTCTGGTTCGCCAACCAGCGCGCGGTGGAGTACCACCCGACGCTGGCGGTCGTCGACGACCTGAGCCGTCCCACGCACCTGGTGCTCGACCTCGACCCGCCGTCCGACGGCGGCTTCGCCGAAGGTGTGGCCGCCGCGCTGCTGGTCCGCCAGGCCCTCGCCGACGCCGGGCTGGCCGGCGCGGTGAAGACCAGCGGCGCCAAGGGGGTACACGTCTTCGTACCGATCGCGGCCGGTCCCGACGCGGAGGAACTGGCCGCCGCCACCCGGGCCCTCGCGGCTCGGGCGGAACGGCTGGACCCGGCGCTGGCGACCACCGCGTTCATCCGCGAGGACCGGGCGGGCAAGGTCTTCGTCGACCCGACCCGGTCCGGCGGCGCCACCGTCGTGTCCGTCTACAGCCCTCGACTGCGGCCCGGTGTGCCGGTGTCCTTTCCGGTGCCCTGGGCCGACCTGGAGTCGGTGACCCCCGCGGACTTCACCATCCGGACGGTGCCCGGCCTGCTGGCGGAGCGGGACCTGTGGGCCGAGGGGATGCCGTCCCCACAGCCGCTCCCGGCCGACCTGGTCGAGGAGGGCCGGACCATCCCGGTACCCCGGGTGCAGGCCATGCACGAGGGCCGGCGCCGGGCCCGCGCCCCACGCGCCGAGGGCGGCTGAGGACCGGTGCGGGTCCGGTCCGCCTGGTGCTGTGCCGGGTCCGGTCCGCCGGAAGACGGTGCGGGTCGACAGGTGCCGACACGACGCCGGGCCGGACCGTGGAGGCGGTCCGGCCCGGCGTCGGTCGGGGCGTCAGATCATCCAGCGGTGCCGCTGCACGAAGGGCAGACGGGCCCAGATCCGCCCCAGACCCCAGGTGTGTCCGGCGTACGCGGCGGCGAGGGCGATCAGCGCCACCGCGTAGATCAGGTGGTAGTCGACCAGCGGGTTGGTCGAGCCGGTCGGGTCGCCAGCGGCGGTGAACCGGGCCAACGGGAACTCGGCCAACCACATCAGCGCCATCATCACGGTGCCCGACACGGCGGCGACGCGCAGCCCGACACCGGCCACCAGGGCGACGCCGATGGCGGCCAGACCGACCATGAACAGCACGTTGGCCCACCAGGTGCCGGCGATCGTGTGGGAGATCGACTGCAACGGGCCCACCTCCACGTTGGCGAGGAAGCCCCGGGTGGGGGAGCCACCGTTGAGCCAGGCCCGCTCGGCCGGGGTGGCGTACCCGAAGCCGAAGGTCTTGTCGAGGAAGGCCCAGAGGAAGATCAGGCCGGTGGCGACCCGCAGCACGGCCAGCGCCCGCGCGGCGGTGACGGTGAGCATGGCGCCGGGCATCTCGGCGTGCTCCAGCGGCCGTTCGATCGATCGTCGGGTGCCGTGGTGAATGGTCATCGTCGCCTCCGCAGTCAGCTTCTTACGGGACCACCATCCCCCGCGCCGGGGCTCCGGCACCCGGCCGGAACACCTGAGCCGGGCAGGACCAAGGTCCCGTCCCGGACCGGCCCCTCGGCGACCGGCACGTGCGCGGACCCGGCCCTCGCGGCGGCACCGGGGCGAGGTCAGCCCTTGATGGTCCAGCGCTGCTTGGTGACCCATTCGGCGCCCGGTGCCACGGCCAGCTCCCGCCACTCGATGACCAGGAAGTCGGCACCCGGCATCCGGACCGGCTGGGCCAGTTCCAGGAGGGCGAAGTGGTTCGGCTGGTTGTGCTCCAGTTCGTGCTGGCTGACTCCGGTGCTGCCGCAGCCGGAGACGATCAGCGGGCGGGGCGTGACGCTGGAGTCGTTCTGCGGGATCCGCACCAGCGTCTCGCGCAGCTGCGGCTTGTGCTTGTGCCCGTGCAGCAGGAGCGAGAAGCCGAGCCGCTCCAGGCGCTGCTCCACCAGCCCGGCGTCGCGGACGGTGGACAGGTCGAGCACGACCGCGTCACCCCGTCGCGGCTCGGCACGCATTCGGCACAGACGACCGCCACGGGCCGGTGACGGCCGGACACAGCCGGACACACGAGTAAGGCCGCTGACCGGGTTTGCCCTGGTCAACGGCCTTTCGGTGCTGGTCTTCTCTGGTGCCCCCGGCAGGATTCGAACCTGCGCCCCCGCCTCCGGAGGGCGGTGCTCTATCCCCTGAGCTACGGGGGCTCAGCGACTGGTGAAGACTAGCAAACCCATCTCCCCATCGCCGAACCGGCACCCCGACCCCACCCACCCCATCCTTACCCCACCCACCCCACCACCCCCATGTCGTCCGGTTGATCAAGAGGTTCTGGTGCTCGACGGGCGCTTCCGAAGGCCAGAACCTCTTGATCAACGCAGCGGGAGAGAGTGGGGGTGGGGTTATCAGGCGGCTTGGGCTCGGCCGCAGCTGGGGAGGGGGTGAGGCACGATGCGGCGGGGGAGGCGGCGGGGCCACTCGTTGCGGGCCCAGGAGCCGTCCACGATCAGGTGTACGGTGCGTTGCTCGGTGCCGCTGAGGCGGAGCACGAAGTCCCGGGGCAGGGCCGGGTCCACCGACGGGGTGGTGACCATGAACCTCACCCGGCCACGCGAGGAGACCGCCGAGATCACGTCGGCTGCCGGCATGGTGCCGACGAGCCGCACCCGGCCGAGCCAGTAGACCTCGGCGAGGTGCTCCTGGGCGGCTCGGGTGATGGCCGGGTACTCGCTGCGTACCCAGCGCTCGACCGCGCCGACGCAGAGCCCGCAGGCGCGCTCGCGTGGCTCGCGTGGGCCCAACCCCCAGGCCCGCAGGTACGCCCCGACGACCCCGGCCTCGATGGTCAGTCCGAAGTGCTGCTCGATCAGGGCGTGCAGGCTCTGGCGGGTCCACAGTTCCTCGTCCAGGCCGAACTCGTCGGGGTGTACGCCCCGCAGGGTGTCGATCAGTTCCAATTCCTGCTCGCGGCTGAGCGCTCCCGACTCGCTCTGTCGCTGTCCGCGACGGACGGCTGCCACCGCCCCGTCACCGCCGATGGTGTGGCGTCGGCACCAACTGGTGACCGAACGCCGTGCGTCTCTGAGTGCAACCCCCACGTCCTGCGCAACGAGCCCGAATCCCAACTGGTCACGATATGTGGGGAGAAAGGTTGTCAAGCTCGGTAATTGGATCAGAAGGTTCCAAAGGTACATATAGGGCACAGGGGGAAGTGTGGGGTGGTCCACGTGCGGGCGAGGGGCCCGGCCGGCGATCCGGCGGGCCCCTCGGGGTGGAACATCGTCGCGGCGGTCGCGGACCGTTCGGGTCTCAGCCGGCGGCCTGCTGGAGCTTCCGGAGTTCGTTGATCTCATTCTGCTGTGCCTGCTTCATGGCCTCGGCCATCCGGACCACCTCGGCGCGGTCGGACGTCTTGAGCAGCCCGTCGGCCATGTGGATGCCGCCCAGGTGATGCCTGATGATCAGATCCATGAAGAGGCGGTCGACCTCGGCGCCCTGCGCCTCGTGGAGCTGGGCGATCTGCTCCCGGGTGGCCATGCCGGGCATCAGCCCGTTCGCGTCCACCCGTACGCCGTCCGGCATCCACTCCATCGCCGGGCGGGTGCCGGTGGGCAGCAGGTCCCATTCCTGCAACCAGCGCTGCATGTGACCGATCTGCGCCTGCTGGGTCAGCGCCATGTCGTACCCCATCTGCCGGATCGCGGGATCCTGGCCCTTGGCGTACGCGATCATGGCCATCTCCACCGCCTGTGCGTGGTGGCGCGACATGTCCCGGGCGAAGCCGGCCTCGGCCGACCTCTCGCCCGGAGTACGCCCGGCGGCCAGCGTGGCGGCCGTCCAGCCGACGGCGAGCAGCATCAGCGCGGTCACGGCCAGCGTCAGGTAACGCAGCGTCCGGGAGGCCGGGCGGGGCGTCGCCCCGCCCGCCTGCTCGGACACCGGTGGGTCCTGGACGGCGGTCGGCATGTCAGCCGCCCATCGACGGCTGCATCTCGCGAGGCTCGGTGCCGGTGCCGGTGGTGTAGTTGCCGGAGGAGCACGGCACACCCGGCTCCATCGAGGCGTTCTGTGCCAGCACGGTGGCGAACTCCTTCAGCCGCGAGTCGCCGGCGTCGTCGACCTTGAGCTGGTAGCCCCATGCCTGGATCGAGACGGGCTTGTCGAGGCCCTCGTAGGGGCTCATCAGCATGAAGTCGTTGCCGCGGACGATGTCGGCCAGCTTCTCCACGTCCGCCTCGGGCAGGTCGGGGCGGTAGGTGATCCAGACCGCGCCGTGCTCCAGGCTGTGCAGCGCGTGCTCGTTGGCGATCGGCGCTGCGTAGACGTCACCGAGGCAACGCTGCCAGGTGTTGTTGTGCGGGCCGCCGACCGGCGGGCTGTGCGGGTACTCGATCTTGCCGGCCCGGTGCTCCTGGTTGGAGATGCTCTCCGGGTCGCTCTCCCGGAAGTTGACGATGCCGTCGATCTCCGCGGCCTTGTCCTGCCACGACTGGCTGCCCTTGAAGGTCGCCCAGGCGCCGAAGCCGATGATCGAGGTGGCGAGCACGCCCACGGCGACGAAGAGGGCGATCGGCCCCCATGGGCGGCCCTGGCTGACCTTGACCGGGGTGATCGGCTTGCGGGGACCCTTGCCACCGCCGGAGCGGGGGGTCGCCGGCTTGCCGGAGCCGGTCTTGTCGCCGGTCGGATTGGCGCCGGCGGCCGGCCGACCCGCCGCCGGCTTCTTGCCGGTGCTGACCACGGTCGGGCGGCGCTGCGGGCCGCCCGGGGTGCTGATGCTCATCGTGCCTCGTCAGGTCGGTCGGTCAGAGGAGTCCGGCGGCCCAGCCCCCGATGCCGGGTCGCCGCCGCGGGGGCCGAGTCTACCCCCGATAACATGGTTCGGTGACTCCCGCTGAACTAGCCGAAGCCGTCCTGGCCGCCGCTCACGCCGTCTTCACCGACCGGGGGCTGGACCGCTCCGCGCTGCCGGAACACACGACGGTCGAGCGACCCCGCAGTCCCGAGCACGGCGACTACGCCGCCACGCTGGCGCTCCAGCTCAGCAAGAAGGTGGGAACACCCCCCCGCGAGCTGGCCACCGCGCTGGCCGCCGCGCTGGCCAGCACGGCGGGGATCAAGTCGGTGGAGATCGCGGGCCCGGGCTTCCTCAACATCCGGCTCGACGCCGCCGCCGCCGGCCAGCTCGCCCGGACCATCGTCGAGGCGGGCGAGGAGTACGGCCGTGGTGACCGGCTCACCGGCCTGAAGATCAACCTTGAGTTCGTGTCGGCCAACCCGACCGGGCCGGTGCACATCGGCGGGGTGCGGTGGGCGGCGGTCGGCGACGCGCTGAGCCGCCTGCTGCGGGCCGCCGGCGCCGAGGTCGGTACGGAGTACTACTTCAACGACGCCGGCTCGCAGATCGACCGGTTCGCCCGTTCGCTGCTCGCCGCCGCCCGGGGCGAGGCGGCCCCGGAGGACGGCTACGGCGGGGCGTACATCGCCGAGATCGCCGCCGAGGTCACCACCCGGCGGCCGGAGGTGCTGTCGCTGAACGAGGCCGCCGCCCAGGAGGTGTTCCGGGCGGAGGGCGTCGCGCTGATGTTCGAGGAGATCAAGTCCTCGCTGCGCGACTTCGGGGTGGAGTTCGATACCTACTTCAACGAGAAGGACCTGCACGACCGGGGTGAGCTGGAGCACGCCCTGACCCGGCTGCGGGAGCAGGGGCACGTCTTCGAGGCCGACGGCGCGACCTGGCTGCGCACCACCGACTTCGGCGACGACAAGGACCGGGTGCTGCGCAAGTCCAACGGCGATTGGACGTACTTCGCCGCGGACTGCGCCTACTACCTGGACAAGCGGGAGCGCGGCTTCGACCGGGTCGTGATCATGCTGGGCGCGGACCACCACGGCTACATCGGCCGGATGAAGGCGATGGCCGCCTGCTTCGGCGACGAGCCGGAGCAGACCCTGGAGATCCTCATCGGCCAGATGGTCAACCTGGTACGCGACGGCGCGCCGGTGCGGATGAGCAAGCGCGCCGGCACCGTGGTCACCCTGGAGGACCTGGTCGACGCCATCGGCGTGGACGCCTCCCGGTACGCGCTGGCCCGCTACTCGGCCGACTCGCCGATCGACATCGACGTGGAGTTGTGGACCCGGGCCAAGAACGACAACCCGGTCCACTACGTCCAGTACGTCGCGGCCCGCACCGCCGGGGCGGCCCGCAACGCGGCCGAGATCGGGCTGAGCCGGGGCGACGCCGCCGCGTTCCACGCCGAGCTGCTCGACCACGAGAAGGAGAACGAGCTGCTCAAGGCGCTCGCCGAGTTCCCCGCCGTGGTGGCCACCGCCGCCGAGCTGCGCGAGCCGCACCGGATCGCCCGCTACCTGGAGGAGAGCGTCGCGCAGGCGTACCACCGGTTCTACGACAACTGCCGGATCTCACCGCAGGGCGACGAGGAGATCACCGACACTCACCGGGCCCGGCTCTGGCTGAACGACGCCACCCGGGTGGTCATCGCCAACGGCCTGCGCCTGCTCGGCGTCTCGGCCCCGGAGAGGATGTGACCGATGCGCGCTCATGAGGCCGGTGCGCTGCACGGTGACATCGGCAACCGCGGGCCGGCGTGGCTGCGCACCCCGGCCGATGTCAACGCCCTGGTGCCGCGCCTCTGGCCGCGCAACACCCGGCGCGGCGACGACGGCGCGCTGGTGGTCGCGGGGCTGGACGTCCGCGACATCGCCGCCCGGTTCGGCACCCCGGTGTACGTCCTGGACGAGGACGACCTGCGGTCGCGCTGCCGCGACTTCCGGGCCGCCTTCCCGGACGAGGACGTGTACTACGCGGGCAAGGCGTTCCTCTGCCGCGCGGTGGTCCGGATGATCGCCGAGGAGGGCCTGTTCCTCGACGTGTGCAGCGGTGGGGAGCTGGCCGTGGCGTTGGCTGGCGGGATGCCGCCTGCGCGGATCGGCTTCCACGGCAACAACAAGTCCGTGGCCGAGCTGAGCCGGGCGCTGGACGCCGGGGTGGGCCGGATCATCGTCGACTCGTCCGCCGAGATCGACCGGCTCACCGCGCTGGCCCGCGAGCGGGGCGTCCGGCCCCGGGTGATGATCAGGGTCACCGTCGGCGTGGAGGCGCACACCCACGAGTTCATCGCCACCGCCCACGAGGACCAGAAGTTCGGCTTCTCGCTGGCCGGGGGCGCGGCGAGCGCGGCGGCGCTGCGCATCCTGGACGAGGACGTGCTGGAGCTGCGCGGGCTGCACTCGCACATCGGCTCGCAGATCTTCGACACCAGCGGCTTCGAGGTGTCCGCCCGCCGGGTGCTCTCGCTCCAGGCCCAGATCCGCAACGCCCGTGGGGTGGAGCTGCCGGAGCTGGACCTCGGCGGCGGCTTCGGTATCGCGTACACCACCCAGGACGACCCCTCGACCCCGCACGAGCTGGCCAAGCGGCTGCGCAGGATCGTGGACGCGGAGTGCGCGGCGGAGCGGCTGGCGGTGCCGCGCGTCTCGATCGAGCCGGGTCGGGCGATCGTCGGCCCGGCCGTGTTCACCCTCTACGAGGTGGGCACCGTGAAGTCCGTGCTGTTGGGTGCCGGTGGTGACGCGTCCGACGGGCACCGTGCCTATGTCAGCGTCGACGGGGGGATGAGCGACAACATCCGGACCGCGCTCTACGACGCCGCGTACTCGGCGACGCTGGCCTCCCGGGCCACCGCCGCCGGGTCGATGCTCGCCCGCGTGGTGGGAAAGCATTGTGAGTCCGGGGACATCCTGGTGAAGGATGAATTCCTGCCCGCCGACGTGCAGCCCGGAGATCTTGTCGCGGTACCGGGCACCGGTGCCTACTGCCGCAGCATGGCCAGCAACTACAACCACGTGCCCCGCCCCCCGGTGGTCGCGGTGCGGGACGGCCAGGCCCGGCTGATCGTTCGACGGGAGACCGAAGAGGACCTGCTCGCCTTGGATGTGGGATGAATCAACCTGTGCGCCTGGCCCTGCTCGGCTGCGGCACCGTCGGCGCCGAGGTGGTGCGGCTGCTGCACGAGCAGTCGGCCGACCTCGCCGCCCGGATCGGTGCTCCGCTGGAGATCGCCGGCATCGCGGTACGCCGGCTCGGGCGTGACCGTGGTGACCTGCCGATCGACCCGGCCCTGTTCACCACGGACGCGCTCGGGCTGATCAAGCGCGACGACGTGGACGTGGTCGTCGAGGTGGTCGGCGGCATCGAACCGGCGCGCGGGTGGCTGGTGGAGGCGCTGCGGGCCGGCAAGAGCGTGGTCACCGCCAACAAGGCGTTGCTCGCCGAGGACGGCGGCACGCTGCACGACGCGGCGGCCGAGGGCGGCGCCGACCTCTACTACGAGGCATCGGTGGCCGGGGCGATCCCGCTGCTGCGCCCGCTGCGCGAGTCGCTGCACGGCGACCGGATCACCCGCGTCACCGGCATCGTCAACGGCACCACCAACTTCATCCTCTCCGCCATGCACGCCACCGGCGCCGGCTTTGTGGAGGCGCTGGAGGAGGCTACCGAGCTGGGGTACGCGGAGGCCGACCCGACCGCCGACGTGGAGGGCTTCGACGCTGCGGCCAAGGCGGCGATCCTCGCCTCGCTGGCCTTCCACACCCGGGTCGGTGCCGACGACGTGCACCGCGAGGGCATCACCGAGGTGACCGCCGCCGACGTGGCCAGCGCGAAGGCGATGGGCTGCACGATCAAGCTGCTCTGCATCGCCGCGCGTGGCGCCGACGGTCAGGGGCGCGAGACGGTCAGCGTCCGGGTGCACCCGGCGATGATCCCGCTGAGCCACCCGCTGGCCGGCGTCGGCGACGCGTTCAACGCGGTCTTCGTCGAGGCCGACGCGGCCGGGCAGTTGATGTTCTACGGGCGGGGCGCGGGAGGTTCGCCGACCGCCAGCGCGGTGCTGGGCGACGTGGTGGCGGTGGCCCGCAACCGGCTGGCCGGGGTCCGCGCGGCCAGCGAGTCCGCCTACGCCGACCTGCCGGTACGGCCGATGGGCGAGGCGCTCACCCGCTACCACATCAGTCTCGACGTGGCCGACCGTCCGGGTGTGCTGGAGGCGGTGGCCGGGGTGTTCGCCCGCCACGACGTCTCGATCGCCACCGTGCGGCAGGGGCCGGCCGCCGGCGGCGCCGGGGGAGCGGGCGAGGCGATCCTGGTCATCGTGACCCACGTGGCGCCCGACGCGGCGCTGGCGGCGACCGTCGGGGAGCTGCGCGGGCTCGATATCGTCCGTTCGGTGGCGAGCGTGCTGCGGGTCGAGGGGGGCTCGTGAGCGGGCGGACCGGACGCGGGAGGCTGCCGGCCGGGAGTGACCGGCGGCAGGTACGAGAAGCGAGGAGAGCCGCATGTGGCGGGGTCTGATCGAGGCGTACCGGGACCGGCTGCCGGTCACCGACGCCACGCCGGTCGTCACGCTGCACGAGGGGAACACGCCGTTGTTGCCCGCGCCGGTGCTCTCCGCCCGGCTCGGCTGTGACGTCTACCTCAAGGTGGAGGGCGCGAACCCGACCGGGTCGTTCAAGGACCGGGGCATGACGATGGCCGTCTCCAAGTCGGTCGAGGCGGGCAACAAGGCGATCATCTGCGCCTCCACCGGTAACACCAGCGCCTCCGCCGCCGCGTACGCGGCCCGCGCGGGGGTGACCTGTGCGGTGCTGGTGCCGCAGGGCAAGATCGCCCTCGGCAAGCTGGCCCAGGCCCTGGTGCACGGCGCGAAGCTGCTCCAGGTCAACGGGAACTTCGACGACTGCCTGGCGCTGGCCGCCAAGCTCGCCCAGGACTACCCGGTGGCGCTGGTCAACTCGGTCAACATCGACCGGTTGCACGGTCAGAAGACGGCGGCGTTCGAGATCGTGGAGGCGCTGGGCGACGCGCCGGACATCCACTGCCTGCCGGTCGGCAACGCCGGCAACATCTCGGCCTACTGGATGGGCTACGTCGAGGACAGCGACGCCGGCAACGCCACCCGTACCCCGAAGATGTACGGCTTCCAGGCCGCCGGTGCCGCGCCGATCGTGACCGGGCAGGTGGTGCCCGAGCCGTCCACGATCGCCACCGCCATCCGGATCGGTAACCCGGCGAGCTGGACGAAGGCGCTGGACGCCCGCGCGGCCAGCGGCGGGCTGATCGAGGCGGTCACCGACCGGGAGATCCTGACCGCGTACCGGTTGCTCGCCCGGGAGGTCGGCGTCTTCGTGGAGCTGGGCAGCGCGGCCAGCGTGGCGGGTCTGTTGCAGCAGGCCGCCGCCGGTCGGGTGCCGGCCGGATCCACCGTGGTCTGCACGGTCACCGGGCACGGCCTGAAGGACCCGGAGTGGGCCATCACCACGGCTCCCGCGCCGGTGACCATCGCCAACGACCCGCTGGCCGCGGCCCGCTCGCTCGACCTGGTCTGAGGCGGCGACCCCGTTCCACCCACGTGGCCGGGCGGTCAGCCCCGGGGTGCGACCGCGCCGGCAACGGTCCGGATGACCAGGCCGAGGGCCTCGTGCCGGGAGACCTCGTGGGAGGCCAGGTAGCTCCAGCCGCCGTACAACTGGGACCACAGCACCGACTGCAACCACGGCGCGGGTAGCGCCGGGTCGATGCTGCCGTCGGCGTGTCCTCGCGCGATCATGGCGTAGAAGTCGTCGTCGCAGACCTCGGTGCCCCAGACCGGGTCCTCGACGAGCGCCGGCTCGGCGAAGACGAGCGAGAGCAGGTCACCCAGGTCGAAGTACTCGGCGCAGAGGCGGAGCAGCGCCTCGGCGCCGGTGCCGTCGGCGAGGCGGGCGCGTCCGGTGGCCTCGTTGAGCCGTCTCGCACCTTCGGCGGCGACGGCGGCCAGCAGGTCGGACCGTTCGGCGAAGTAGCGGTGCAGGGTGGTCCGACCGACCTGGGCGGCGGTGGCGATCTCGCCCAGGCTGGCGGCCTGGTTGTGCCCGAGCACCTCGATCGCGGCCTGCAGGATGGCCTGCCGGGTCCGTGCCCGGCTGCCGCTCTCGTCGGTGGTCACCACGCCGGAAAGGCTACCAACGTACGAGTCCGGAATATTGCTTGCCCGTAGTGGAACAGTAGTGTTCCATTGCCGCGTGACTGCAACCGCCGTACCCACCTCGACCGAACCCGAGCCGACCGCTCAGCGGGGCCGCACCGGGCTGCTGCTGGCCTACCTCCGGCCGCACTGGCCGGCGATGCTGATCGGGCTGCTGCTCGGCCTGGTCGCCAACGCGGCCGGGCTGGCCACCCCGCTGGTGACCAAATGGGTGCTGGACACCCTCGGCGCCGGTGACTCGCTGGCCCGACCGGTCACCGTGCTGCTGGTGCTCGTGGTGGTCGGTGCCGCCATCTCGCTGTGGCAGTGGATCCTGATGGGCCGCATCGCCGAGCAGGTGGTGCTCGACGCCCGCACCGGGGTGATCCGCCGCTACCTCGCCGCCCGGATCGACCAGCTGACCCACCGCTCTGGCGGCGAACTCGTCACCCGCGCCACCTCCGATCCCGCGCTGCTGCACGAGGCGTCCGGCAGCCTGGTCGGACTGACCAACGGAGCGCTGGCGCTGGTCGGGACGCTGGTGCTGATGGGCACGCTCGACCTGGTGCTGCTGGGTGCCACCATGGTCGCGGTGGTCGTGGTGGCGGTGCTGATGGGACTGCTGCTGCCGTCCATCGGACGTGCCCAGGAGGCGGCCCAGGAATCGGTCGGGCGGCTCGGTGGCACCCTGGAAGGTTCGCTGCGCGCCATCCGGACGGTCAAGGCCAGCCGCGCCGAGCAGCGCCAGACGGCGGCGCTCACCACGGACGCCCGCGACGCCGCCCGGCACGGACTCCACGCCGCCCGGCGCAGCGCCCTGGTGTGGACCATCTCCTGGACCGGCATCCAGCTCGCGATCATCGTCATCCTCGGCGTCGGCGCGGCGCGGGCCGAACGTGGCCTGATCGAGGTGTCCACCCTGATCGCGTTCCTGCTCTATGCCTTCGGGCTGATGGGGCCGATCAGCGAACTCACCCAGAACCTCACCGCCATGCAGGCCGGGATCGCGGCGGCCGGTCGGCTCCGCGAGATCGAGGCGTTGGAGGCCGAACCCGGCTCGTCGCCGACCGCCACCACGCCCGCCGAGCCGGAGCCCGTCCCGCCGGGCGGCGCCGCCGGGCGTCGCGACCTCGTCGGGCCGGTGCTGACACTCCGCGGCGTCACCGTCCGGTACGCCCCCTCGGCGCCACCCGCCGTGCGGGACATCGACCTGGATATTCCCCGTGTCGGCCACACCGCGCTGGTCGGGCCCTCCGGGGCCGGCAAGACCACGCTGTTCTCCCTGCTGCTGCGCTTCCTCGAACCGGAGCACGGTGAGGTGCTGCTCGACGGCCGGCGGTACCCGGACCACACCCCGGCGCAGGTCCGTGGCCGACTGGCCTACGTGGAGCAGGAGGCGCCGGTGGTGCCCGGCACCATCGGGGACAACCTGCGCTTCACCCACCCGGACGCCAGCGACGACGAACTGTGGGCCGCGCTACGCGCGGTGAACCTGCACGAGAAGGTGAGCGGGCTGGAGCTCGGGCTGGACACGCCGCTGGCGGCCACCACCGTCTCCGGTGGCGAACGGCAGCGCATCGCGCTGGCGCGGGCGGTGCTGCGTACGCCGGACGTGCTGCTGCTCGACGAGGCCACCTCGCAGGTCGACGGCCTGACCGAGGCGGTGGTGAGCCGGTGCGTCCGGGAACGGGCCCGGGAAGGGGCGGTGGTGACGATCGCGCACCGACTCTCCACCGTGCTCGACGCCGACCAGATCGTGGTGATGGAGCGTGGGCGGATCCGTGCCGTCGGTGACCACGCCACCCTGCTGGGCACCGACGAGCTGTACCGGGACCTGGTGGCGTCGCTGCGGATCGGCACCGCCGAACCGGTGCCCGCCCCGGGCAGCGACGGGCGGACCGGGTCGGGCACACTGCTCGTGCCCTTCGAACGCCTTCCCCAGGAGTGAGCCACGCCGATGTCGCTGCTCGCCAGATTCAGCCTCGCCAACCGAGGGCTGGTAGCCCTCATCGCGGTGGTGACCACGGCGTTCGGTGCGTACGCCGTGCCGTCGCTGAAGCAGCAACTCCTGCCCTCGTTGGAGTTCCCCGCCGCGTTCATCGTGGCGTCCTACCCCGGTGCCGGACCCGAGGTCGTCGAGTCCCAGGTGACCGTGCCGATCGAGAACAGTCTGCGGGGCATTCCCGCGCTGGACAGCGTCACCTCCACATCCAGCGAGGGACTGAGCACCATCCAGGTGCAGTACGAGTTCGGTACCGACCTGGACGACGTGGTCAACAAGATGCAGACCGCGCTGAACCGCACCCGGCTGCCCGACGAGGTCGAGCCGCAGGTGATCGCGGGCAGCACGGACGACCTGCCGGCCGTGGTGCTGGCCGCCAGCGGCGGCGACGAGCGGGCCCTCGCGGCCAAGCTGCGGGACACGGTGGTGCCCGAACTGGCGGCCATCGAGGGCGTACGCGGCGTCGAGCTGACCGGCGTACGCGACGACCTCGTGGTCATCTCCCCGGACCCGGCCAAGCTGTCCCGGGCCAAGGTGCAGCCGACCGCGATCGGCACCGCGTTGCAGGCCAACGGGGTCACGGTGCCCGCCGGAGCGGTCCTGGACGGCAACCGGGCGCTGCCGGTGCAGGTGGGCTCGCCACTGACCACCCTGGACGACCTGCGGGCCGTCATCGTCGCGCCGCCGAAGGGCAAGACCGGTCCGGTCCGCCTGGGCGACGTCGCCACCGTCTCCGAGCAGCTCGCCCCGGCCACCGCGATCACCCGTACCAACGGTCGGGAGAGCCTGGGGATCGCGGTCACCGCGGACCCGGACGGCAACGCGGTGCAGATCTCGCACGCGGTCGCCGACCGGCTCGACGGCCTGCGGGCCGCCACCGGCGCCGAACTGACCGTCGTGCTCGACCAGGCCCCGTTCGTGGAGAAGTCGATCAAGACGCTGAGTACCGAGGGTCTGCTGGGCCTGATCATGGCCGTGGTGGTCATCCTGGTGTTCCTGCTGTCGATCCGCTCCACCGTGGTCACCGCGGTCTCCATCCCGCTGTCGGTGGTGGTCGCGCTGCTCGCCCTCTGGATCGGCGACTACTCGCTCAACCTGCTCACCCTCGGCGCGTTGACGGTCGCCGTCGGCCGGGTGGTGGACGACTCGATCGTGGTGCTGGAGAACATCAAGCGCCACCTGACGTACGGCGGGCCGAAACGGGAGGCGATCCTCACCGCCGTTCGCGAGGTGGCCGGTGCGGTCACCGCCTCCACGCTGACCACGGTCGCGGTCTTCGCCCCGATCGCCCTGGTCGGCGGCTTCGTCGGTCAGCTCTTCGCCCCGTTCGCGATCACGACCACGGTGGCGCTGCTGGCCTCGTTGCTGGTCTCGCTGACGGTGGTGCCGGTGCTCGCGTACTGGTTCCTGAAGCCGGTCACCGGCGCCGACGGGGCAGCCGTGCGCCGCGCCGCCGAGGAGCGGGAACTGCGCAGCCCGTTGCAGCGGGCGTACCTGCCGGTGATCCGGTTCGCCACCGGCCGGCGGGTGTTCCGCCTGGCCACCCTGGCGGCCGGTCTGCTGGTGCTGCTCGGCACGTTCGGCCTGTCCCGGCAACTGGAGACCAACTTCCTGGACGACTCCGGCCAGGACACCTTGAACATCCGGCAGGAGTTGCCGGTGGGTACCGGGCTGGCCGGCACCGACGCGGCGGCCCGCCGGGTCGAGGCGGTGCTGGCGGAGACCCCGGGAGTGCGGTCGTACCAGGTAACCGCCGGAGGTGGCGACTCGCCCTGGGCCGGTGGCGCCGGCAACAACGTGGCCAGCTACGCGCTGCTGCTCGGCGAGGAGACCGACGCCAAGGAGATGCGCGGCATCCTGCGGGACCGCATCGGGGCGCTCGGCGCCGAGGCCGGCGAGATCACCTTCCCGGCCGGTCAGGGCGGCGCGTCCGCCAACGAGTTGGCCGTGGTGGTGCGCGCCGCCGACCCCGAGGCGCTGACCCGGGCCGCCGAGCAGGCCGAGGCGGTGTTGACCCGCCTCGGGGGCGTCGAAGACGTCTCGTCCACCCGCACCGAGCAGGTGCCGCGGGTGGAGGTGACCGTCGACCGGACGGCCGCCAGCCGGGCCGGGTTCACCGAGGCCGCGGTCGGTCAGCTGGTCGCGCAGGCGTTCCGGGGTACGCCGCTGGGCCAGGTGAGCCTCGACGAGGGTGCGCGCGACGTGGTGCTGCGGCTGTCCGCGCCGCCGCCGACGACCGTGACGGAGCTGCGCGAGATGCGGCTCGGCGCGGTGAAGCTGGACGACATCGCCGAGGTCACCGAGACCACCGGACCGCAGCAGGTGCGGCGGATCGACGGTGAGCGCAGCGTCTCGGTGACCGGCACGGTCACCGGCTCCGACCTGGGTGCGATCAGCGCCGAGCTGCAACGCGAACTCGACGCGATCGACGTACCCGGAGCGACCCTGACCATCGGCGGCGTCAGCGCCGAGCAGCGGGACACCTTCGCAGACCTCGGCCTGGCCGTGCTGGCGGCGATCGCGATCGTGTTCCTGATCATGATGGCGACCTTCCGCAGCGTCGTGCAGGCGCTGATCCTGCTGGTCTCGATCCCGTTCGCGGCCACCGGCGCGGTCGTCCTGCTGCTGGCCACCGGCACCGCGTTGAGCGTGCCGGCGCTGATCGGCGTACTCATGCTCGTCGGCATCGTGGTGACCAACGCGATCGTGCTGCTGGACCTGGTCAACCAGTACCGGGCCCAGGGGATGGACGTACGGGAAGCGGTGGTCGAGGGCGGACGCCATCGGCTCCGCCCGATCCTGATGACCGCCATCGCGACCATCTTCGCGTTGACGCCGATGGCCTTCGGGCTCACCGGCGAGGGCGGGTTCATCTCCCGGCCGTTGGCGATCGTGGTGATCGGCGGCCTGCTCAGCTCCACCCTGCTCACGCTGATCCTGGTGCCCACCCTGTACGCCATGGTGGAGGACACCAAGGCGTCGGTGCGGGCCCGGCGTCGGGGCCGGTCCGGCCCGACGCCCGAGGACGAGCCGCGCGACGCCGACCCGGGCGACGCGAGCGGGGCCGAGCCGGCCGGACGGGAGGCGGCTGCGGCCGAGTCGCCCGCCGAGGAGCGCAAACCGGAGAGCCGGCCCGTGCCTGCGGCCCCCTCCGGCGCGCTGATAGAGAGCACCGACCAGTTCGAGGTGCTCCGGCTGCCGAAGAGCCGCAACTCGCCCTTCCCGCCCACCGACTGAGTGTAAGGAGGGGGCCCCTGCTAACGCCTGGTGTATAGCAGGGGACCCCTCCTTACACCCGAAGGGTGTCCGCGCCCCGACTCACCCTGGGAGGGGGGCCGGGTAGGGTCCGCCTCGTGGCGTCCACCGTCGGGGTCATCACCCGCAACCGGAACTTCCGCAGTCTCTTCCTGGCCCAACTGGTGGTTTTCGGCGCCGACTGGTTCGTCATGGTGCCGTTGCTGGTCCTGTTGCCGCAGCTCACCGGCAGCGGGGTGTGGGGTGCGCTGGTGTTGGCCGTGGACACCGGCATCGTGGCGTTGCTGCTGCCGTACACCGGCACCATCGCCGACCGGTTCGACCGCCGCAAGATCATGATCGCCGCGAACGTGGCCGCGCTCGTCGGCGTCCTGCTCCTGCTCGGCGTACGCGACGCCGGCACGGCCTGGCTGGCGATGCTCGGCATCGGCGTGGTCGCGGTGGCCAAGGCGTTCTACTCCCCGGCCGCCCAGGCGGCCCTGCCGAACGTGCTCGACCCCGAGGAGTTGGCCGCCGGCAACGCGGTGGCCGGGTCGGCCTGGGGCACGATGACCGTCGTCGGTGCCTCCCTCGGCGGGGTCCTCAGCGCCGCTGCCGGACCGTACGTCTGCTTCTGGGTCGCCGCGATCGCCCTGGTGCTCGCCGCCGTGCTGGCCACCCGGATCCGCCGCCCCCTCCAGGCGCCACGCGAACGGGACGAGGCCCCGCCGCAGACCTGGGCGGCGATTCGCGAGGCGCTGGGCTACATCGCGCACCGCCCCCGGGTGCTGGCCCTGGTGACGGTGAAGTCGGCGGTGGGCCTCGGCAACGGCGTGCTGACCGTCTTCCCACTGCTGGCCGGGGTGTACGGGGTCGGCGCGCTCGGCACCGGCCTGCTGTTCGCCGTACGCGGCGCGGGCGCGCTGGTCGGCCCGATCCTGATGCGTCGGGTGCTGACCAACCGGGCCTGGCTGCTGCCCGGACTGGCACTGTCCATGTCGGCGTACGGGCTGGCCTATCTGGGCACCTCGGTGGTGCCCTGGTTCCCGCTGGTGCTGGTGCTGGTGTTCGTGGCGCACTTCGCCGGTGGCAGCAACTGGGTGATGTCGAACTTCGCGTTGCAGGGCGAGGTGCCGGACCGGTTGCGCGGCCGGGTGTTCGCCACCGACATGATGCTGGCGACCCAGGCGATCTCGGTCAGCCAGCTTGCGGTCGCCGCCGTGGTGGACGTGGTGGACGAACGGATCGTGCTGGCCAGTTGCGGCCTGGTCACCCTGACCTACGCGGTCGGCTGGCGGATCGCCACCCGGCGGCTCTCGCTGACCACGCCGGCCGCCGCGCCCGAACAGAGCGCCGTGCCGTAGCGGCACGCCGTCGCCGCCGACGTGTCCAGGGTACGGGAAGCCGGGTGTACCCGGGCGAATAGCATGGTCGCGTGCCGACCTCCTTCGCTGCCGGCCCGGTCCGGGTCCGGGTCCCTGCCACCAGTGCGAACCTGGGTCCCGGCTTCGACGCACTGGGCCTCGCCCTCGCGCTCTACGACGACGTCGCCGCCGAGGTGACGGCGGGAGGCGTGGCCGTATCGGTGGCCGGTGAGGGTGCCGACGACCTGCCGGCCGACGACGGGCACCTGGTGGTCCGCGCGATGCGGGCGACTTTTGACGAGCTCGGCGGGCAGCCGTCCGGGCTGGCGTTGGAGTGCGTCAATCGGATCCCCCAGGCGCGTGGGCTCGGTTCTTCCTCGGCCGCGATCGTGGCCGGCGTGCTCCTGGCCCGGGCGCTGGTGGTCGACGGGGAGCAGCGGCTCGACGACGACGCGGCGCTGCGGCTGGCAGCCCGGATCGAGGGGCATCCGGACAATGTCGCGCCCTGCCTGCTCGGCGGGTTCACGCTGGCCTGGACGGAGGCCTCCGGTGCGCGGGCGGTGTCGTTGCCGGTGGCCGAGGGCGTACGCCCGACGGTGCTGGTGCCGACCGAGCGGGGATTGACCGCGTCCGCGCGGGCGGCGCTGCCCGCGACCGTGCCGCACGGTGACGCCGCGCTCAACGCCGGGCGGGCGGCGCTGCTGGTGCACGCGTTGACCACCGAGCCGGATCTGTTGCTGCCGGCCACCGTCGACCGGCTGCACCAGGACTATCGGGCACCGTCGATGCCGGGTACGGCCGCGGTGGTGGACGCGTTGCGTGCGGCGGGTGTGGCGGCCGTGGTCAGTGGGGCCGGCCCGACTGTGCTCGCCCTGTCTGAGCTGCCGGAAGGCTTCGACGCGGGAACAGAATGGCAGATTCTGCGGTTGCCGATAGACGTGCCCGGCGCACAGGTCGAGCGGGGTAGACTCGGACACGCGGAGCGGGACCCTGTTGCCGCAGGTCGGAAGAGTTGATTACGCTCTAGACTTAGCACAGCCGCGAAGCATGCGATCTCCTGCGGGTCGGCGCACCCCCGAAGCTTTCGGCGGTAAGCCCGTCACCCCTGCCTAGGCCCACGCCGCACCGCAGTCTTCACTGGTCGCCGCAGACGGCGAAACCCGCTCACCGGCTTCCTGGTGGGTCGGGCGACCGACCGGCTGCTGTGTCACAGACTCCCGCGAAGCGTCATGCGAGGCGGGTGCACCGAGGCCGCCCGGCCACCTGTTAGTCGATTCCGGGCAGTCCCGGCCTATCGAGGGAAGGAATCCATTGAGCGACACCACCGACGTGACGTCGGATGTTTCCAACGTCGCTGGCGATGCCACTACCGCTGCTCCTGCCCGGCGTCGGCGCAGCGGCACCGGCCTGTCGGCGATGCTGCTGCCGGAGCTGCAGAGCCTGGCCGCGTCGCTCGGCATCTCGGGTACGGCTCGCATGCGCAAGGGCGAGCTGATCAGCGCGATCTCCGAGCGCCAGGGCAGCGCCGCCGGGGCCCCTCGACCACGGGCCGAGGTCGCGGCGGCCGCCGCACCGGTCCGCGAGGAGGTCCACGCGGAGGTCCGGGAGGCGGGTGAGCGGCCGGAGGCCGAGCGCCGCGCCGAGCAACCGGCGGCGAGCGTCGAGACCGAGGGCCGCAGCCGGACCCGGCGCAGTCGGGCTGTCGCGGCGGAGCCCCGGGCCGAGGAGGCCGCCGCCGAGACCGGCGAGCGGACCGAGGGCCGGGCCGGCCGCGAGCGTGGCGCCGACCGCGCCGAACGTGCGGAGCGGGGCGACCGCACCGAGCGGAGTGACCGCACCGAGCGTGCGGAGCGCAGCACCGACCGTGCCGAGAAGGCCGACCGTGCCGAGCGTGCGGAGCGTGGCGACCGCGCCGACCGGGGCGAACGCACCGAGCGGGGCGACCGGGGCGACCGCGGGCAGCGGGCCGATCGGGACAACGACGGTGACGACGACGAGGGCGGCGGTCGGCGCAGCCGGCGCAGCCGGTTCCGGGACCGTCGACGCGGTCGTGGCGACCGTGGCGAGGGCGGCGGCGACAGCGGCGGCCGCGAGCCGCAGGTCGGTGAGGACGACGTGCTCGTCCCGGTGGCCGGCATCGTCGACGTGCTCGACAACTACGCCTTCGTCCGGACCACCGGTTACCTGGCCGGCGCGAACGACGTGTACGTGTCGATGTCCCAGATCAAGAAGTACGGGCTGCGGCGCGGTGACGCGATCACCGGCGCGGTGCGTGCGGCGCGCGACGGCGAGCAGCGGCGGGACAAGTACAACCCGCTGGTCCGGCTGGACACCATCAACGGGATGGAGCCGGACGAGGCCAAGCGCCGGCCGGAGTTCTACAAGCTCACCCCGCTGTACCCGCAGGAGCGGCTGCGGCTGGAGACCGAGCCGCACATCCTCACCACCCGGGTGATCGACCTGGTCATGCCGATCGGCAAGGGCCAGCGAGCGCTGATCGTCTCGCCGCCGAAGGCGGGTAAGACGATGGTGCTCCAGGCGATCGCGAACGCGATCACGCACAACAACCCGGAGTGCCACCTGATGGTGGTGCTGGTGGACGAGCGGCCCGAAGAGGTCACCGACATGCAGCGTTCGGTGAAGGGCGAGGTCATCGCGGCCACGTTCGACCGTCCGCCGCAGGACCACACCACCGTCGCCGAGCTGGCGATCGAGCGGGCCAAGCGCCTGGTCGAGCTGGGCCACGACGTGGTCGTACTGCTCGACTCGGTGACCCGGCTCGGCCGGTCGTACAACCTGGCGGCGCCGGCCAGCGGCCGGATCATGTCAGGTGGTATCGACTCCACCGCGCTGTACCCGCCGAAGCGGTTCCTCGGCGCGGCCCGCAACATCGAGAACGGCGGCTCGCTGACCATCCTCGCCACCGCTCTGGTGGAGACCGGTTCGATGGCGGACACGGTCATCTTCGAGGAGTTCAAGGGCACCGGTAACGCGGAGCTGAAGCTGGACCGGAAGATCGCCGACAAGCGGACCTTCCCGGCCATCGACATCCACCCGTCCGGTACGCGCAAGGAGGAGATCCTGCTCGCGCCGGAGGAGCTGGCCATCGTGCACAAGCTCCGCAAGGTGCTGCACTCGCTGGACTCGCAGGCGGCGCTCGACCTGCTGCTGGACCGGCTCAAGCAGTCCCGCACCAACATCGAGTTCCTGATGCAGATCGCCAAGTCGACGCCGGGGGAGTGACCTCCACCGGGTGAGACCTTGTCGAAGGGGCGCGGCCGATCCGGTCGTGCCCCTTGCTTCAACCGACGCGAATGCGCGAGCCCGTGCGGGGAATGCGGAGAACGGGTCCGGCGTTGACCTGGCCGACCAGCCGGTACGGCCCGCTTCGCGGGTCGGCCCGGGCCCATGGCAAACTGGTCAATCGGCCACCGGTTCCGGTTCACGCCCCGATCGCGCGCATTGGCGCGCGAGGGCGACCCGGCGACCACGACGAGAGGACCGAGGCGAGATGAAGTCCAACATCCACCCGGAGTACGTGACCACGAACGTCACCTGCTCCTGCGGCAACACCTTCAGCACCCGCAGCACCGCGAAGGGTGGCTCGATCCACGTCGAGACGTGCAGCGCCTGCCACCCGTTCTACACGGGCAAGCAGCGTGTTCTGGACACCGCGGGCCGGGTCGCGAAGTTCCAGCAGAAGTACGCCAAGGTTCAGGCCAAGAAGGCCAAGTAGCTCCTGGTCCGACGCCCGCGTCCGGTTTCGCCCGGACGCGGGCGTCGTCCGTCTGTCGTCCGGTCTCCCCGCCGTCCAAGGAGCGATCCGCAGTATGAGCAGCGAGCGCCTGACCGCCCTCCTCGACGAGTACGCCGAGCTGGAGAAGCGCCTGGCCGACCCCGCCATCCACGCCGACCAGGGCACCGCCCGTCGGGTCGGCCGCCGGTACGCCGAACTCGTGCCGCTGCACAAGGCCGCCGGTGAGCTGGAGCAGGCCCGAGCCGACCTGGCCGCGGCACGGGAGTTGGCCGCCGAGGACGCGTCGTTCGCGGCCGAGGCGGAGACGATCGCGTCGACGCTGCCGGCGCTGGAGGAACGCCTGGCCGAGCTGCTCATCCCGCGCGACCCGCACGACGCCAAGGACGTCATCGTCGAGATCAAGGCCGGGGAGGGCGGCGAGGAGTCCGCGTTGTTCGCCGGTGACCTGCTGCGGATGTACACCCGGTACGCGGAGCGGCGGGGCTGGCTCACCGAGGTGATCGACGCGCAGGACTCCGACCTCGGTGGGGTCAAGGACGTCTCGCTGGCGATCAAGACCAAGGGTGTGCCCGACGGGGGCAATGGCGTCTGGTCCCGGCTCAAGTGGGAGGGCGGCGTGCACCGGGTGCAGCGGGTGCCGGTGACCGAGTCGCAGGGGCGCATCCACACCAGCGCGGCCGGCGTACTGGTGCTGCCGGAGGCCGAGGAGGTCGACGTCACCATCGACCCGAACGAGTTGCGGATCGACGTGTTCCGGTCGTCCGGGCCCGGCGGCCAGTCGGTCAACACCACCGACTCGGCGGTGCGGATCACCCACCTGCCGACCGGCATCGTGGTCTCCTGCCAGAACGAGAAGTCCCAGTTGCAGAACCGGGAGCAGGCCCTGCGGATCCTGCGTGCCCGGCTGCTCGCCGCCGCCCAGGAGCAGGCCGACGCCGCCGCCTCGGACGCCCGCAAGGCACAGGTCCGCACGGTGGACCGCTCGGAGCGGATCCGCACCTACAACTTCCCGCAGAACCGGATCACCGACCACCGGATCGGGTACACGGCGTACAACCTGGATCTGGCGTTGGCCGGCGATCTGGACGGTGTGCTCGACGCGCTCGGCGAGGCGGACCGCGCCGCCCGCCTGGCCGGCGACCCGGAGTTGACTCGCCGCTGACGCTGCTCAGGCGGTACGCGGTCGGGCCTTGGCCCGCAGCATCTCCCGGTCGGCGGCCTCGAAGGCGGCGCCGAGCGCGTCCCGTTGCCTGGGCCCGGCGGCGCCCACCTCGGCGAAGCCGATGCTGACGCCGACCGGAGTGCCGGGCACCAGCGACTCCCAGTCCTCGGTCCGGATCGCGGCGTTGATCCGACGCGCCACCTCGGCGGCCTCGGACATCCCGGCGCCGGCCAGCACCACCACGAACTCGTCGCCGCCGTAGCGGGCCACGAAGTCGCCCCGGCGCATCACCCGGTTGATCACCCCGGCGACCCGCTGGAGGACCAGGTCGCCCGAGTGGTGCCCGTGCCGGGTGTTGACCGCCTTGAAGCCGTCCAGGTCGCAGACGCCGATCACCACCCGCTCGCCCCGGGCGATCACCGAGGCGATGTAACGCTCCAGCCGTCGCCGGTTCGGTAGGCCGGTCAGCGGGTCGGTCAGCGCCTCGCCCTCGAACCGCGCCGCCTCGCGGCGCATCTCCTCGTGGTCGATCCGGGCGGCGATGCCGTCGATGTAGACGTCGCGGAGGCGGTCGTGCCGCTGGGCGGCGAGCCGGAAGGCCAGCCGGTCGGCGCGGTGCGCGGCCGCGTGGTCACCGGCGCGGGCCAGCGCGATGCTGCGCAGGCGCGCCGGTTCGGCCGCGCCGAGCGTCTCGGCGGATACCTGGACGGCGTCCAGCCGGGTGACCGCCTCGATCGGCCGGCCGGCCGCGACGGCCAGGCACGCCTGCCCGAGCTGGCGCATGTCGCGGGCCCGGGCGCTGTCCGCGCCGTGGCCGAGCAACCGCGCCGGATCGGCACCTGCGGGCGAGTCGATCGCGTCGCCGAGAGCGGACCGGCGGGCCGCCGCGTAGCCGTACGCGGCCAGGCTGCTCGGCCGTAGCCGGTCGGCGCGACCGGCGGCGACGAACCGGTCGAGGTCGGTGGCGACGTCCCGCAGGACCCGCAGGCAGCCGTCGCTGTCGCCGGTGTGGTCCAGGGCGACCGCGTTACGCAGCCGGATTCCGGGAGCGGCGAAGGTCTCCTGCGGGATGCCGGCGGTGGTGCCGAGCTGACGGGCCCGTTCGATCGCGCCGAGCGCGTAGCCGTGGAAGCTGAGGTACGAGTACGCCATCGCCAGGTCGTGCCAGCCCCAGGCGGTGTCGCGATCGGGGTCGTCCACCGCGCCCAGGGCCCGTGCCGCCTTCACCAGGTGCGTCACGCAGCGGTCCAGCGCGCCCTGATGGTGGGCGGCCAGTGCGGCCAGCGCGTTGAGGTGCCCGTGCAGGTAGGGCTCGGCGAGGTCGCGTACGGCTGCGGACGCCTCCTCGATGGCCCGGGTGTACTCCGCCGTACGACCGAGATTGATCAACGCGGAGAGCCGCTGGACGAGCGCGTCGGCGCGGGCCCGGGGGTCGGCGGTGCTGCGCAGCACCCGATCCAGCAACGCGTACGCCTCGGTCGAGCGGCTCACCTCCTGCAACGCCCGCGCCTTCGTCAGGGCGTCAACCTGGTCATCGACCCGGTCGAGCCAGCCCACCCGCGAACCTCCCGTCGGTGTGTCGCCGGATGCACCCGCTTATGCACGTGCACCGCGACGACTCATGATTATGGCGTGACCTCCCTGCCGCAACACCCGTCCGAAGGGACGAGACGCGAGCGTCCCACCGCCGTGCTGGCGCGGGCCGCCCGGGTCCTGGCCGACGCCGGGGTGCCCTCGGCCCGCGCCGAGGCGGAACTTCTGGCCGCGTACGTGCTGGCGGTGCCCCGGGGACGGCTGGCGCTCGCCGACGGCTTCACCGACGAGCAACTGGACCGCTTCGAGGCGCTGGTGACCCGGCGTTCCCGGCGGGAGCCACTGCAACACCTCACCGGGAGCGCGGGGTTCCGGCACCTGGAGTTGGCCGTCGGGCCGGGCGTCTTCGTGCCCCGCCCGGAGACCGAACTGCTCGCCGGCTGGGGTGTCGAGCGGGCCGCCGAGCGGGTGGCCGACGGGACGACCCCGGTGGTGGTGGACCTGTGCAGCGGATCGGGGGCGATCGCGTTGTCGGTGGCGCAGGAGGTGCCGGCGGCCCGGGTGGTGGCGGTGGAGCGCTCACCCGCCGCGCTGACCTGGCTGCGCCGCAACGCGGCGACCCGGGCGGCGGCGGGGGACCGGCCGATCGAGGTGCTGGCGGCCGACGTGACCGCACCGGACCTGCTGGCGGAGCTGGTCGGTCGGGTGGACGTACTGCTCTGCAACCCGCCCTACGTGCCGCTCGCGGTGGCCGTACCGCCGGAGGTGGCCGGACACGACCCGGCCGAGGCGGTGTTCGGCGGCGGCGACGGCCTCACCGTGATCCGGCCGGTGCTGCGGCGGGCGGCGGACCTGCTGCGCCCCGGTGGCGCCGTCGGCGTGGAGCACGACGACACCCACGGCGCGTCGGTGCCGGACCTGCTGGCCGCCGACGGCCGCTACACCGCGATCACCGCCCACCACGACCTCGCCGACCGGTCCCGTTTCGCCACCGCGTTCCGTCGCACGGACCACCGGCGACCCCCGACGGCCGACACGTGGCAGACTGGCTCCTCGTGATGCTCTACGACTGCCGGTCCCTCGCCGACCGGGACCGCGGCATCGCTGCGGCCATCGAGGCGGTGCGCAACGGCGAACTGGTCGTCCTGCCGACCGACACCGTGTACGGGGTCGGTGCCGACGCCTTCACCCCGTACGCGGTGAAGGCGCTGGTGGACGCCAAGGGCGGGACGCAGGCGTCGCCGCCGGTGCTGATCGGCTCCCGGCACACCCTCGACGGCCTGGTCTACACGCTGCCGCAGGCCGCCCGCGATCTGGTGGAGGCGTTCTGGCCGGGGGCGCTGACCATCCTGGTGAAGCACTCGGCGAGCCTGCGGTGGGATCTCGGCGACGACAGCGGCGTGGTGGCGGTCCGGATGCCGTTGCACCCGGTGGCGCTGGAGGTGCTGCGGGAGACCGGGCCGATGGCGGTCGCCTCGGCCAACAAGATCGGCCGCCCGGCGGCGCACACCGCCGACGAGGCCCGGGAGCAGCTCGCCTACTCGGTACGGGCCTACCTGGAGGCTGGACCCGCTGTCGACCCGCTGCCCAGCACGATCGTGGACCTGACCGGCGAGGTGCCGACGGTGGTCCGGGAGGGCGCCATCGGCCTGGCCCGGCTGCGCGAAGTGGTGCCGGAGCTGGTCGAGAGCCAGGTGGCGTGAATGCCTCCGTTCACCGTCCTGCACGTCTGCATGGGGAACATCTGTCGCTCGCCGATGGCGGAGCGGCTGCTCAGCCTCGCGGTGGCTCAGCGGCTGGCCCGGCGTGATCTCGACCCCGGCCGGGCCGAGGAGCTGTTGCACAGCCACAGCGCCGGCACCGGCGGCTGGCACGCCGGCGAGGAGATGAACCCGCCGGCGGCCCGCCAGGTGACCACCCGGGGCGGCACCGTGGCCGGCTTCGCCGCCCGGAAACTGCGGTCCGACCACATCGACGCCGCGGACCTGGTCCTGACCGCCACCGCCGACCAGCAGGAGTACGTGGTGGCGCTGCGCCCGGACGCCGCCGCGCGCACCTTCGTGCTGGGCGAGTTCGGTCGGCTGCTGACCGCGTTGGACCGGGACGCGCTGCCCTCGGCCGAGGCCACGCCGGATGCGGTGTATGCCCGTGGCGTGGCGGTGGTGGAGGCCGCGAACGTGGCCCGCCCGGGCATGTCCCTGCTGCCCAGCGACGACCTCGACGATCCGTGGGGGCGCGGCGACCAGTGCTTCAGCCGGGTGGCGGACGAGATCGAGGAGACGATCCACCCGCTCGCGGCGAGTCTGTTGCCCTGATTGGTGAACTTCCTCCGGGTTTGAGGAAAACCAGGGCGCAAAGGATCGTTAGCGCCATTCTGGGAGGGTCCTGACGGCTCCTGCGGGGAGATCTGATGACCCGGGCGTTCCTGCCGAAAGTGTTCACCGTCCTGCTGGCCGGCACGCTGGCCGGCCTGGCCCTGGCGGTGACGGCGCTGCCGGCCGCGCTGGTGTTCGGGATCGGTTTCTCGACGATGTCCGCGCCGTACTCGGAGCTGCCCCACACACTGCGGACGCCACCGACGGCCCAGCGGTCCAACCTGTACGCCAAGGACGGCACCACCCTGATCACCTCCTTCTATCAGGAGGACCGGATGGACGTGCCGCTGGACGAGGTGGCTCCGGTGATGCGCCAGGCCATCATCGCCGCCGAGGACATCCGGTTCCACGAGCACAGCGGGGTCGACCTGCGGGGCGTGGCGCGTGCCTTCGCCGCCAACCGGGGTTCCGGTAGCACCCGGCAGGGCGCCTCCACGTTGACCATGCAGTACGTCCGCAACGTGTTGAGCACGGACCCCCGGTTGACCGAGGCGCAACGGGCATCGGCCACCGAGGTCAGCACCGCCCGCAAGATCCAGGAGATCCGGTACGCGCTGGCGCTGGAGCGGGAGCTGACCAAGGACCAGATCCTGGCCCGGTACCTGAACATCGCGTACTTCGGGGCCGGGGCGTACGGCATCGCCGCCGCCAGCAAGCGCTACTTCTCCACCTCGCCGGCCGAGCTCACGCTGGCGCAGGCGGCGCTGCTGGCCGGGCTGGTCCGCTCCCCGCACACCGACGACCCCATCCACGGCGACGCGGACGCCGCCACGGCCCGCCGGGGGTACGTGCTGGACCAGTTGGCCGGCACCGGTCAGGTCACCGCCGAGGCGGCGGACGCGGCCCGGGCCGAACCGCTGAACCTGCGCCCCAGCGAGACGCCGAACGACTGCACCGGGGTGCCCGCGGGGCACAACGACTGGGGCTTCTTCTGCGACTGGTTCACCCGGTGGTGGAACGAGCAGAAGGCGTTCGGCGGCACGGTCGACGAGCGGCAGCGCACCCTGCGTCGGGGCGGTTTCACCATCGTCACCTCGCTCGACCCGAGCGTGCAGCGTGCCACCACCGAGCAGGTGCGGCGGATCTACTCGGTGGACGAGCCGTACGCCATGCCGACCGCGGTCGTCGAGCCCGGGACCGGGCGGGTGCTCGCCATGTCGGTGAACCGCAACTACAGCGTCGAGGCCAACCCGTCAGGGCAGACCAACTACCCGAACACCGTCAACCAGCTCGTCGCCGGTGGCGGCACGATCGTCGGGTACCAGGCAGGTTCGACGTTCAAGCTGTTCACCATGCTGGCCGCGCTGGAGGCCGGGATGCCGCTGCGGACCGTCTTTGACGCCCCGTCGCGCATCATCACCGACTACCAGGTCAGCGGCGATGCGAGCTGCGGCGGGTACTGGTGCCCGTCGAACGCCACCGTCTCGATGCGCGGCGAGCACGACATGTGGACCGCGTTCGGTGAGTCGGTCAACACGTACTTCGTCTGGCTGACCGAGCGGGTCGGCGCCGACCGGGTCGTCGAGATGGCCGAGCGGCTCGGCATCGTGCTGCGGGCCGGGGGGGACGCCCGGCTGGCCCGGCACGGCGCGCGCGAGTGGGGACCGTTCACCCTGGGGGTGGCCGCCAGCACCCCGCTGGACCTGGCCGGTGCGTACGCCACGCTGGCGGCCGAGGGGACGTGGTGTGCGCCCACCCCGGTGACCTCGATCGTCGACGGCACCGGCCGCCGGGTGACCGCGGGCCAGCCGGACTGCCGTCAGGTGCTCGATGTCGACGTGGCCCGGGCGGCGGCGGACGCCGCCCGTTGCCCGGTCGGGGACCAGTCGATGTACCGAGGCTGCTCCGGCGGCACGGCCACCGGCCTGCACGATCAGCTCGGACGGCCGGTGGGCGGCAAGACGGGCAGCTCCGACCGGTACGCCACGGAGACCATGGTGGCGTTCACCCCGCAGCTCGCGGTGGCGGCGATTGCGGCCAACCCCGACGATCCGCAGGACGCGGTCGGTCAGGCGGTGCAGGGCCGGTTGGTGGAGGGAGTGGGAGAGATTCTCGCCTTCGCGCTGCGCGACGTGCCGTCACGCGACTTCGTGCCGCCCAGTGAGACGACCGCCTGGCGGTACACCACCAGCCGCAGCGACGACTGAGCGATCGGGCCCGGGTCAGGGCACGGCCGGCGGCGCCTCGACGGCGGCCCGCTCGGCGTCCGCGGCGATGTTGCGGGCCATCCCGCCGAAGACCACCGCGTGGAACGGCGCCACCACCGCCCAGTACGCGTGCCCGCCGAGCCCCCGGGGCAGGAACACCGCCCGCTGGCGGTACCGGAGCTGACCGTCGTCGTCGCGCCGCACCCGCAGCTCCAGCCAGGCCCGGCCGGGCAGCCGCATCTCGGCCCGCAGGCGCAGCAGCTCACCGGGGACGATCTCCTCCACCCGCCAGAAGTCCAGCGCCTCACCCACCCGCAACCGGTGCGGATGGCGGCGGCCCCGGCGCAGCCCGACGCCGCCCACCAGCCGGTCCAGCCAGCCCCGCACCGACCAGGCCAGCGGGAACGAGTACCAGCCGTGCTGGCCGCCGACCCCCTCGATGACCCGCCACAGCGCCTCCGGCGAGGCGGTCACCGCCTGTTCCCGCACGTCGGTGTAGACGCTGCCACCGCTCCACTCCGGGTCGCTGGGCAGCGGCTCGGCCGGGGCGTCCCGCCCCGCCGCCGACGACCAGCGGGTCTCCACCTCGGCGTCGCGTACCTTCGCCAGGGCCAGCTCGACTGCCCGGTCGAAGCCGGTCAACCCCTCGGGCGGGTCCGGCAGGTACGCCCCGATGTCGTGTTCGTGTGCCACCGCCTCGTGCACCAGGCTCTCCACCAGCGGGCGGGCGAGCGCGTTCGGCACCGGGGTGACCAGCCCGACCCAGTACGAGGAGAGCCCGGGCGTCAGCGCGCGGACCGGCAGCAGGACCCGGCGGCTCAGCCCGGCGACCATGGCGTACCGCTGCATCATGTCGCCGAAGGTGAGCACGTCCGGGCCGGCGATGTCGAAGGCGCGGTTCACCTCCGGCGGCAGGCTCACGCAGCGGACCAGATAGTGCAGCACGTCCCGGACGGCGATCGGCTGCACCCGGTTGGCCACCCAGCGCGGGGTGACCATCACCGGCAGCCGTTCGGTCAGGTAGCGCAGCATCTCGAACGAGGCCGAGCCGGAACCGATGACCACCGCCGCGCGCAGCACCACCGTGGGCACGCCGCTGTCCAGCAGGATCCGGCCCACCTCGGTCCGCGAGTGCAGGTGCGCCGACGACGCGTCGCCGGCCGCCGGCTCCGGGCCGCCGAGGTACACGATGCGGCGTACGCCCGCCGCGTGCGCCGCCGCCGCGAAGGCCGACGCGGCCTGCCGGTCGGTGTCGGCGAAACCGGCCTGCCCGAGCGAGTGCACCAGGTAGTACGCGACGTCGACGTCGTCGAAGACCCCGGCCAGGCTCTCCGGCCGGCTCAGGTCGCCCTCGGCGATCTCGACCTGCCCGGCCCAGGGCACGTCCCGCAGCCGTCCGGCCCGCCGGGCCAGGCAGCGCACCGTGTGCCCCTCCGCCAGCAGGCGGGGCGCCAGCCGCCCGCCGATGTACCCCGTCGCACCGGTCACCAGGCATCTCACGGCCTCCAGTCTGCGGCCGAATAGACTCGGGCGCTGTGGAGACCGGTAAGGGCACCTTCTGGGGGCCCGACTTCGAGCAGCTCAGCACCACCGACCCCGAGATCGCGGACGTGGTGCTCGGCGAGCTCGACCGGCTGCGGGGCGGTCTGCAACTGATCGCCAGCGAGAACCTCACCTCGCCGGCGGTGCTGGCCGCGCTCGGCTCGACGCTGACCAACAAGTACGCCGAGGGCTATCCGGGGCGGCGTTACTACGGCGGGTGCGCCCAGGTGGACCGGGCCGAGGAGCTGGGCATCGCCCGGGCCAGGCAGCTGTTCGGCGCCGAGCACGCCAACCTCCAGCCGCACTCGGGCGCGAGCGCCAACCTGGCCGCGTACGCCGCGTTGGTGCAGCCGGGCGACACGGTGCTGGCGATGGAGCTGCCGCACGGCGGGCACCTGACGCACGGCAGCCGGGTGAACTTCTCCGGCAGGTGGTTCGACACGGTCGGCTACACCGTCCGGCGGGACACCGAGCTGATCGACTACGACGAGGTACGCGACCTGGCCCGTACGCGCCGACCGAAGATGATCATCTGTGGTGCGACGGCGTACCCGAGGCTGATCGACTTCGCCCGCTTCCGGGAGATCGCCGACGAGGTGGGCGCGTACCTGATGGTGGACGCGGCGCACTTCATCGGGCTGGTCGCCGGGCAGGCCATCCCCTCTCCGGTGCCGTACGCCGACGTGGTCTGCGCGACCACGCACAAGGTGCTGCGCGGTCCGCGTGGCGGGATCATCCTCTGCCGCGAGTCGCTGGCCGAGCGGATCGACAAGGCGGTCTTCCCGTTCACCCAGGGCGGGCCGTTGATGCACGCGGTGGCGGCCAAGGCCGTCGCGTTGCGCGAGGCGGCGCAGCCGGAGTACCGCACGTACGCCGCGCAGGTGGTGGCCAACGCGCAGGCGCTCGCCGACGGGCTGGCTGCGGAGGGGATGCGGCCGGTCTCCGGCGGTACCGACACCCACCTGGCCCTGGTGGACCTGCGGGAGACCGGGGTGACCGGGGCACAGGCGGAGGCCCGCTGCGACGCGGCGACCATCACGCTGAACAAGAACGCCATCCCGTACGACCCGCAGAAGCCGATGGTCGCCTCCGGCATCCGGTTTGGCACCCCGAGCATCACCACGCAAGGTCTGGGCGAGCCGCAGATGCGCCAGGTCGCCGAGCTGATCGCCCGGGCGGTACGCACCGACCCGGCGGCGCCGGGCGGCACCGACGAACTGGCCCGGGTCGCCTCCGACGTGGCCGAGCTGGTCGCCGAGTTCCCGGCGTACGCCCGATGACCGCGCCCCGCGCCGGGGAGCCCGGCGCCATCCGGTCCCGCCTGCCGCACCTGCGCCTGCCGCTGCTCGCCTGCGCCGCGCTGGCCGTGGTCGGGGTGCCGATCGCCGCGCTGCTGCGTGGCCCGACCGGCGCGGCCGGGGTGGCCGCCGGGATCGGCCTGGTGGTGGTGAGCTACCTGGTCTCCGGGTTCTCGGTGGCCTGGGCCGACGCGGTCAGCCCGAAGATGGTCATGCCGGTGGGGCTGGTCACCTACGCCACCAAGATGGTCTTCCTGGGCATGGTGATGGCCGCCGTGGCGCGTACCGGCTGGCCCGGCCAGCCCGACATGGGAGTGGCGATCATCGCGGGCGTGCTGGTGTGGATCGTCGCGCACACCACCTGGGCCTGGCGCTCCCCGCTGCCCACCGTGGACCGGGTGTCGGGTCACTGACCGTACGGCTGGTGTTCGCCGGGCGTTTTGCCCCCTTCCCGGCTGGCCGGGCAGGAGTAAGCTTGGGCCCGGCTTGAGGTGCCGCATCGATCACCCGCACGCTGCTCGCAGTGTGGGGGGTGCCGCACACTCGCGAAACACCCGGCTGATAAAGTTCGCCTCGTCATGGCCGACAACCCTCATCGCGGAAGCTCCGACGAGCACTCGTCGGAAGGCGTTGCCGGAGCCGTTCTTGGCTACCTGCTCGCCGGCATCCTGGTGTGGGGATTCCTCGGCTGGTTGGCGGGGACGTTCCTCGGCCTGCCGACCGGCATCGGGATCGGCGTGGGCATGATGCTCGGCGCAGCCGGAGCGATCTACCTGATCATGAAGAGGCTCGGTGCCTGAGTGCCGGCACACGCGGGTCTGTCGAGTGCGGAGGATGACACGGTGAGCGCAGAGCTTGTCGCCGCTGAAGGGCTGCCCTGGCCCCCGGGGGTCTCGGACTTCTATCTGCCGGAAGTGGCCGGCCCATTCGTCACCAAGTTCACCCTCATGGCCTGGCTGGCCGTCGGCCTGCTGATCATCTTTTTCATGGTCACCTATCGGAACCCGAAGCTGGTGCCGACCAAGGGCCAGTGGATGGCGGAGTCGATCTACGGCCTGGTCCGGGACAACATCGCCAAGGAACAGATGGGTAGCGCGGGCGTCAGGTTCGCGCCCTATTTCACGGTGCTCTTCTGCTACATCGCGTTGACCAACCTCTTCGGCATCATCCCGGGGTTGCAGATCTCGCCGAACTCGCACATCGCCTTCCCGATCGTGCTCGCGGCGATCACCTACGTGATGTACCTCTACCTCGGCATGCGCAAGCACGGTGTCGGCGGCTACCTCAAGCAGAGCCTGATCCTGCCGGGCATCCCCTGGCCGATGCACATCCTGCTGATCCCGATCGAGTTTTTGCAGACCTTCATCAACCGGCCGGTCACGCTCGCGGTGCGTCTCTTCGCCAACATGTTCGCCGGTCACCTGATCCTGCTGGTCTTCACCATCGGCGGCTTCGTGCTGCTCGCCTCGGACAACATCTTCATCCAGGCGACCTCGGTCTTCTCCTTCATCATGGCGATCGTGATGGCCTTCTTCGAGGTGCTGATCGCGCTGTTGCAGGCATACGTCTTCGTCACGCTGAGCGCCAACTACATGGGATCGGCGCTCGCGTCCGAACACTGATCCTTTCCGCGGGGCGCCCGCCCAAAGCTTCAGGTACGACCGTGTACGCGTGAAACCTCACGTGTCAAACAGGAGGAATACCCGCAATGACTGTTCTTGCCGAGATCAGCGGTAACGTCAACACGATCGGCTACGGCCTCGCCGCCGTCGGCCCCGCGATCGGCGTGGCCCTGATCTTCGTGGCGTACATCAACTCCAGCGCCCGTCAGCCCGAGTCGGCCGGCTACAACCGGACCTGGCTGGTCCTGGGCTTCGCCCTGGTCGAGGCGCTCGCCCTGTTCGGCCTGGTGCTCGCCTTCGCCGTTAACTGACCGTCCGCTTCCCGACCCGGAGGTCTGAAATGTTTGTCGCCGCCGAAGGTGTGGAGCACCACCCGCTCATTCCGCTGTGGCAGGAGTTGGTGATCGGCACGATCGCCTTCGCCCTGCTCTGCTTCGTGCTGCTGAAGTTCGTCATGCCGCGCATCGAGGCGATGTACCAGGCGCGGGTCGAGGCGATCGAGGGTGGCCTCAAGCGCGCCGAGGCGGCGCAGGCCGAGGCCAACCAACTGCTTGAGCAGTACCGGGCCCAGCTCGCCGAGGTGCGTACCGAGGCGGCGCGGATCCGGGACGACGCCCGGGCCGACGCCGAGTCGATCCGCACCGACATCCTCGCCAAGGCGCGGGAGGAGTCCGACCGGATCATCGCCGCCGGCCGGGAGTCGCTGGCCGTCGAGCGTCAGACCATCGTGCGCGAGCTGCGCGCGGAGGTCGGCGGTCTCGCGGTCGACCTGGCCGGTCGGATCGTGGGCGAGTCGCTCGCCGACGAGGCCCGCCGTAAGGGCACCGTCGAGCGCTTCCTCACCGACCTCGAGAGCGCGGGGGCCCGCTGATGCAGGCCGCCAGCCGGGAGTCCTACGCCGCCGCGAGCCAGCGGCTGGAGGAGTACGTCCGGGGCGCCGATTCGACGGCTCTCGCCACCACCGGTGCCGAGCTGCTCGCCGTGGCAGACCTGCTGCGGCGGGAGGTCCGGCTGCGCCGGGCGCTCTCCGACCCGGCCCGCCAGGGTGCGGACCGCAGCGGCCTGCTCAGCTCGGTGCTCGCCGGCAAGGTCGGCGCCGACGCGCTCGACCTGCTCGGTGTGTTGGTCGCCGGTCGTTGGTCGGCACCGTCGGAGCTGCTCGACGGTGCCGAGCGCCTCGGCGTGCAGGCCCTGCTCGCCAGCGCGGACCGCGCCGACGAGCTCGGTGAGGTGGAGGACGAGCTGTTCCGCTTCGGCCAGGTGGTCGCGGCGGACCCGCAGCTCTCCAACGCCCTGTCCGACCCGGGGGCCCCGGTGGCCCAGCGGACCGAGCTGATCGGGATGCTCCTGACGGGCAAGGCCCGGCCGGTGACGGTGCGACTGGTGGAGGCGGCGCTGGCCGGCTTCGGTGGTCGGTCGTTCTCCGCAGCGCTGTCCCGCCTGGTGGAGCTGGCGGCCGAGCGCCGTGACCGGCAGGTCGCGTACGTGACCGTCGCGGCCCCGCTGACCGCAGAGGAGGAGAGCCGGCTCACCAACCAGCTCTCGGCCATCTACGGCCGGGCGGTCGCGGTGAAGCTTACGGTTGACCCGACGATCCTCGGCGGAGCGAGCGTCCGGGTGGGTTCGGACCTGTACGACGGGACGATCCTGCGTCGCCTCAACGAGACCCGCAACGCGCTCGCGAAGCGCTGACCAGCACCCCGCGAAGCGCCCGGAATAACAGTCGACCCGAGGACCGGTCGGTACTAGGTATCCCGGGCCCCTGATACTTAAGGAAGCAGAGGATGGCCGAGCTGACCATCTCGACGGAGGAGATCCGCGGCGCCCTGGAGCGCTACGTCTCCTCCTATTCGCCCGACGTCTCCCGTGAGGAGGTCGGCACCGTCGCTGACACCGGCGACGGTATCGCCCACGTCGAGGGCCTGCCCTCGACCATGACCAACGAGCTGCTCGAGTTCGAGGACGGCACGCTCGGCGTGGCGCTGAACCTCGACGTCCGCGAGATCGGTGTCGTCGTCCTGGGCGACTACGCCGGCCTCGAAGAGGGCCAGCGGGTCAAGCGCACCGGCCGGGTGCTCTCCGTGCCCGTCGGTGACGCCTTCCTGGGGCGCGTGGTCAACGCGCTCGGCGCCCCGATCGACGGCCTCGGCGAGATCGCCGACGAGGGCTACCGCGAGCTGGAGCTCCAGGCCCCGAACGTGATGGCCCGGCAGTCCGTCTCCGAGCCGATGCAGACCGGCATCAAGGCCATCGACGCGATGACCCCGATCGGCCGTGGTCAGCGGCAGCTGATCATCGGTGACCGGAAGACCGGCAAGACCACGGTCGCCCTGGACGCCATCCTCAACCAGCGGGAGAACTGGGCCTCCGGCGACCCGACGAAGCAGGTCCGCTGCATCTACGTCGCCATCGGCCAGAAGGCCTCCACCATCGCCTCCATCAAGGGGCAGCTGGAGGAGGCGGGCGCGATGGAGTACACCACCATCGTCGCCTCCCCGGCCTCCGACCCGGCCGGCTTCAAGTACCTCTCCCCGTACACCGGCTCGGCCATCGGTCAGCACTGGATGTACGGCGGCAAGCACGTCCTGATCGTCTTCGACGACCTGAGCAAGCAGGCCGAGGCGTACCGGGCCGTGTCGCTGCTGCTGCGTCGCCCGCCGGGCCGTGAGGCGTACCCGGGTGACGTCTTCTATCTGCACTCCCGCCTGCTGGAGCGCTGCGCGAAGCTCTCCGACGAGATGGGCGGCGGGTCGATGACCGGTCTGCCGATCATCGAGACGAAGGCCAACGACATCTCGGCCTTCATCCCGACCAACGTCATCTCGATCACCGACGGCCAGATCTTCCTGGAGACGGACCTGTTCAACCAGGGCGTCCGGCCGGCGATCAACGTCGGTACCTCGGTCTCCCGGGTCGGTGGCGCGGCGCAGGTGAAGCCGATGAAGAAGGTCTCCGGTTCGCTGCGGCTGAACCTGGCCCAGTACCGCGAGCTGGAGGCGTTCGCCGCCTTCGCCTCCGACCTGGACAAGGCCTCCCGCGCCCAGCTGGACCGTGGCGCCCGCCTGGTCGAGCTGCTCAAGCAGCCGAACTACTCGCCGTACTCGGTGCAGGAGCAGGTCGTCGCGGTCTGGTCCGGCACCGAGGGCAAGCTGGACGACATCCCCGTCGGTGACGTGCGGCGCTTCGAGACCCAGTTCCTGGAGCACCTGCGGCGCAAGCACAACGCCACGCTGCTGGCGATTGCGGACAACAAGTGGGACGACGAGATCGTCGCCACGCTGGACGCCGCCGTCACCGAGTTCAAGCAGGGCTTCCTCGGCCGGGAGGATGAGCGCACGATCAACGAGGCGCCGGCGGCGCCGCTGGAGGGCGAGGCCGAGCAGGAGACGGTCACCCGCTACAGCGCAGCGCCGGCCCAGAAGCGTTAGGGCCGGGCCATGGCGGCGCAGGTACGTGTTCTTCGTCAACGCATCCGCTCGGCGAAGGGGATGAAGAAGATCACCAAGGCGATGGAGCTCGTGGCGACGAGCCGGATCGCCAAGGCCCAGGCCCGGGTGGAGGCGTCCCTGCCGTACGCCCGGGCCATCACCGGCGTTCTCACGGCGCTGGCGTCCAACGCGTCGGTCGACCACCCGTTGCTGACCCCGCGCGAGCGGGTGCGGCGGGCGGGCGTGCTGCTGGTAACCGCCGACCGAGGTCTGGCCGGCGGTTACAGCTCCAACGCCATCAAGACGGCGGAGTCGCTGGTCGCGCGGCTGCGCGAGGACGGCAAGGAGCCGGTGCTCTACGTCGTCGGGCGTAAGGGCGTGTCGTTCTACCGGTTCCGTAACCGGCCGATCGAGGCGAGCTGGACCGGCTTCTCCGAGCAGCCGTCGTTCGCCGACGCCCGCGAGGTGGGCGAGACGCTGGTCAAGGCGTTCTCGGCCGGCGCGGACGACCTCGACGGCGGTCCAAGTGCGGACGGGGTGCTCGGGGTGGACGAGTTGCACATCGTCTTCACCGAGTTCAAGTCCCTGATGACCCAGACGCCGGTGACCCGGATCATCGGTCCGCTGCAGGTGGAGGAGCGGCCTCGGTCGGAGGCGGCCCCCGGGCTGCTGCCCGACTACGAGTTCGAGCCGAACCCGGAGGAACTGCTCGACGCGTTGCTGCCGAAGTACATCAACACGCGGATCTACGCGGCGTTGCTGGAGTCGGCGGCGAGCGAGTCGGCGGCCCGGCGGCGGGCGATGAAGAGCGCCACCGACAACGCCGAAGAGATGATCGACAAGTACACGCGCGAGATGAACTCGGCCCGCCAGGCCGGGATCACCCAGGAGATCAGTGAGATCGTCGGCGGCGCCAACGCGCTGGCCGCGTCGGGAAGTGAAGTGTGATGACTGTTTCCACTGCTGGAGGACCAGCCGAGACCACGACCGCCACCGGTCGCGTGGTCCGGGTCATCGGCCCGGTCGTCGACGCCGAGTTCCCGCGCGACGCCATGCCGGACCTCTTCAACGCCCTGCACGTGAACGTGTCCCTCTCCGGGGGCGAGAAGACGCTGACCCTGGAGGTGGCCCAGCACCTGGGTGACAACCTGGTCCGCGCGATCTCGATGCAGCCCACCGACGGTCTGGTCCGGGGCGCCGAGGTGCGGGACACCGCCTTCCCGATCCGGGTGCCGGTCGGCGACGCGGTCAAGGGCCACGTGTTCAACGCGATCGGCGAGTGCCTCAACCTCACCGAGGGCGAGACCATCTCCGCCGACGACCACTGGGGCATCCACCGCAAGGCTCCGGCCTTCGCGGACCTGGAGCCGAAGACCGAGATGCTGGAGACCGGCATCAAGGTCATCGACCTGCTCGCCCCGTACGTCAAGGGCGGCAAGATCGGCCTGTTCGGCGGCGCCGGCGTGGGCAAGACGGTGCTCATCCAGGAGATGATCACCCGAGTCGCCCGGAACTTCGGTGGTACCTCCGTCTTCGCCGGTGTGGGGGAGCGGACCCGTGAGGGCAACGACCTCATCCACGAGATGACCGAGTCCGGCGTCATCGACAAGACCGCGCTGGTCTTCGGTCAGATGGACGAGCCGCCGGGCACCCGGCTGCGCGTCGCGCTCTCCGCGCTGACCATGGCGGAGTACTTCCGTGACGTGCAGAAGCAGGAGGTGCTGCTCTTCATCGACAACATCTTCCGCTTCACCCAGGCCGGGTCCGAGGTCTCCACCCTGCTGGGCCGGATGCCCAGCGCGGTGGGTTACCAGCCGACCCTCGCCGACGAGATGGGCGAGCTCCAGGAGCGGATCACCTCCGTCAAGGGTCAGGCCATCACCTCGATGCAGGCGATCTACGTGCCGGCGGACGACTACACCGACCCCGCCCCGGCCACCACCTTCGCCCACCTGGACGCCACCACGAACCTGGAGCGCTCCATCTCCGACAAGGGCATCTACCCGGCGGTGGACCCGCTGGCGTCCTCGTCGCGGATCCTCGCCCCGGAGTTCGTCGGCCAGGAGCACTTCCAGGTGGCCAGCGAGGTCAAGCGGATCCTCCAGCGCTACAAGGACCTGCAGGACATCATCGCCATCCTCGGTATCGAGGAGCTCTCCGAGGAAGACAAGATCACGGTCCAGCGGGCCCGTCGGATCGAGCGCTTCCTGTCGCAGAACACCTACGCGGCGGAGCAGTTCACCGGTGTGCCGGGCTCGACGGTCCCGATCAAGGAGACCATCGAGGCGTTCCGGAAGATCAGCGAGGGTGAGTACGACCACTTCCCCGAGCAGGCGTTCTTCATGTGCGGTGGGCTCGACGACCTGGAGAAGAAGGCCGCCGAGCTGATGAAGGGCTGACCCTTCGGTTCGAACGACGAAAGGCCGTCCCGGTTCACGCCGGGACGGCCTTTCGTTCATCTACGGGACGTACGATCCTGGCTGCCCGGTTTCCCGTGCTCGGCGATCACGCCGTGCCCGAGATACCGTCTAGTGCAGCTCAGGCGCGGACGAGCGGCGAACGACGTTAAACCTTTCGGCTACGCGGACCCGTACACCTCCCGGGGACGCGACGAACGGAGAAGCTTGTGGGTAAGGCCGGCAGGGGCGGTACGCGCGGCACGCGTGGTGGCAAGAAGAAGTCGATCTGGCGGGGCGTACCGCTGTGGGCGAAGCTCTGCACAATCTTCGGCGTGGTGCTGATGATGGTCAGCGGCACGTCGCTGGTGGGCGCCGAGGCGCTGATGGCCCGCTACGAGGGGGCTATCGGCAAGGCCGACCTCTTCGGTGACCAGGCGGCGGGCGGGGCCAAGAGCGACATCGAGGGCCCGCTCAACATCCTGCTGGTCGGCATCGACCCGGTCCGGGACGACCGGCCGCCGCTGAGCGACGCCATCATGATCCTGCACGTGCCGAAGGAGATGGACCGGGCGTACCTCTTCTCCCTGCCCCGGGACCTGTACGTCGAGATCCCCGCGTTCCCCAAGGCGAACTTCAACGGCAGCACCACCAAGCTGAACGCGGCGATGTCCTTCGGCAGCCGGGTGCCGGACGGGAAGCCGGATGCGGCACGCGGCTTCGAACTGCTCGCCCTCACCGCGCAGGAGGTCACCGGCATCGAGCGCTTCGACGCCGGCGCGATCATCAACTTCTCCGGCTTCCAGAAGATCGTCGACGCGATGGGTGGCGTCACGATGAACATCGAGCGGGAGGTCCGTTCCCGGCACCGCGAGCCGGACGGCAAGCACCGCCAGGGTCGGCCCGGCGGCGGGGGCTACATCGGGCCGCAGGCGGTCTACCCGAAGGGCAAGCAGCACCTGGAGGGGTGGCAGGCGCTGGACTACGTTCGCCAGCGTTACCCGGAGAACGGTGTACCGGACGGCGACTACGGCCGGCAGCGGCACCAGCAGCAGTTCGTCAAGGCGATGGCCGGCCAGGCGCTCAGCGCCGACGTGGTGACCAATCCGGTGAAGCTGGACCGGGTGCTGCGGGCGGCCGGTGAGTCGTTGATCTTCAGTGGCCGGGGGCACAGCGTGATCGACTTCGGTCTCGCGCTCAAGGACATCCGGCCCGGCAACATCCAGATGATCAAGCTGCCGGGTGGCGGGGTCATGGAGAACGGCAAGTACCTCGGTGAACGGTTCGAGCCCGAGGTGGACGACTTCTTCGTCGCGCTGGAGCGGGAACTCCTGGACCCGTTCCTCCTCGAACATCCCAAGTTCGTCAACAAGAGCTGATCGGGGTGTGGCTCCCGGCACCCGCATGAAGCACAGGTCAGGGCCGCGACTAGACTTTCCCTAATCCGCCGCCTCAGCAAGGAGACAGCGTGGCACAGCACCTTAACGTCCAGCTCGTGGCCGTCGAGGAGAAGGTCTGGTCGGGCGAGGCCGAGATGGTCATGGCCCGTACGACCGAGGGTGAGCTGGGTGTGCTGCCGGGGCACGCGCCCCTGCTCGGCCAGCTCGCCGACTCCGGCCAGGTGCGCATCAAGCTGCCCGGCGGTAAGCAGGTCGTCTACGAGGTGGCCGGTGGCTTCCTCTCGGTGAACGAGCGGGGCGTGACCGTACTGGCCGAGACCGCGACCCCGGCCTCCGCCTCCCAGGGCAACTGAGCCGACCCGCCGATGGAGATCGTCGAAGGGATCGGAATCGGCGTCGCCGTGATCCTCGGCGCGATTCTGGTCCTCTTCATCCGGCGGGCCCTGGTCACCCGTAGCGGTGGCATCATCCGGCTCAGCGTCCGGACCTCCACCATGCTGGACGGCCGAGGCTGGGCGCCCGGTTTCGGTCGCTTCGCCGGCGACGAACTCCGGTGGTACCGGTTGGTGAGTTTCGCCGTACGGCCCAAGCGGGTGCTCTCCCGCGAGGGTCTGACCGTGGAACGACGACGGTTGCCCGAGGGGCAGGAACGAATGTCCATGCCGTCGGACTGGATCATCCTCCGGTGTAACTGCGGACACGCTCCGGTCGAGATCGCCATGGCGCGGTCCACCGTCACCGGATTCCTTTCCTGGCTCGAGGCCGCCCCTCCGGGGGCGGTCTCGCCGCGTCTGGCGTCTTCTCAGGATTGGCCTGCTGCCTGACCTGCCCCGTGGGGTTGGGGGTTTCCGGGGGCGCCCACCCGCTCCGGGCGGTCAGGCTTGATCCCTGCGCGGGCGTGCTCCCCCGGAAACCCTGAAGCGGGCGTGGTCGGAGCGTGCGTTGCGGCTCCGGGAGTGCTGTCCAGCGGCGGGTTCTTGGTCAGCGTGGGCTGTTTGGGGCCTTCAAGGTGGTGGTGGCTACTAGTTCCACCTCGTATCCCTGGCCGTCGGTCAGGTAGGCGGCGTATGTGTCAGGGCCTCCGGCGTGCGGGTGGCGGTCGGCGAACAGCAGCGTCCAGCCGTACCCGGGGGCCTCCTCGACCAGGTGGTCCACGGCGGCGGGTGGGCCGGCGTGGAAGGCCAGGTGGTTCAGGCCCGGGGCGAGACGGTCGTGCCGCCGCCCGGAGAGCGCGGGGGACTCCTCCAACACCAGGTACGTCGGGCCGAGCCGCCAGGACCGGCCGGCCGGCCACTCCTGGAAAGTGGCCCAGCCCAACTGGCCGAGGAGCCAGCCCCAACTGCGCATCGCGGCGCCCAGGTCGGGTACCCAGAGTTCCACGTGGTGCAGGGACCCGAAGGTCACCGGCTCCCGCCCGGAACCCATAGCACGTCTCCGTCCGGATTTGCCGTTCTTGCCAGAATGAAGAGTAGATCCGACAACCGGTTGAGATACTTTGCCGGGAGATGGCTGGTCCGGTCGGGATCGTGTCCGACGAGGGCCCATGCCGACCGCTCGGCCCGCCGGGCGACGGTCCGCGCCACGTGCAGCAGTGCCGCACCCGCGGTGCCGCCGGGGAGGATGAAGGAGTCGAGCTTGCTCAGGCGCGCGTTGAACTCGTCGCACCAGCCCTCAAGGCGCTCGACGTACTCCTCGGTCACTCGCAGTGGCGGGTACTTCGGGTCCGGTTCGACCGGGGTGGACAGGTCCGCCCCCACGTCGAACAGGTCGTTCTGGATCGGCCCGAGCACCGCTCGCAACCCGTCGTCGAGCCCGCCCAGGGCCAGCGCGACCCCGATGGCGGCGTTGCACTCGTCCACGTCGGCGTACGCGGCGATCCGTGGATCGTTCTTCGGCACCTGTTCGTTGTTGCTCAGCCTGGTCATGCCGGCGTCGCCGGCCTTGGTGTAGATGCGCGTGAGGTGGACGGCCATGACGCACAGCCTACGGATACCGGACCTGACGATCCCGAACCGGCCGACGGCCGGTACGGGCTGGTCCAGCGGGGTCGGCCCGGGTGACGCGGGTGACGCCGCGGTCGCCGACGTCGACGTCATCCGGGTACGCGGCGGCGCCCGGCTCACCGGCACCGTGCACGTGGTCGGCGCGAAGAACTCCGCGTTGAAGCTGATGGCCGCCGCGTTGCTGGCACCGGGCCGGACGGTGATCACCAACGTTCCGCGGATCACCGACATCGCCATCATGGGCGAGGTGCTGCGCCGTCTCGGCTGCGGCGTCCGCTTCGACGCCGACGAGCCGGTGGACCCGATGGTCGCCGTCGGCGGGGTGGCCCGCTCCTGCTCGGTCACCATCGACGTGCCGGAACAGCCGGGTGTCGAGGCCGACTACGACCTGGTCCGCCGGCTGCGTGCCTCGATCTGCGTACTCGGCCCGCTGCTGGCCCGCTGCGGATACGTCCGGGTGGCCCACCCGGGCGGCGACGCGATCGGTTCCCGTGGCCTGGACATGCACATCTCCGGGCTGACCCGGATGGGCGCCGACATCGCCGGCGAACACGGCTTCGTGATCGCCTCCGCGCCGGACGGCCTGCGGGGCGCGGAGATCACGCTCGACTTCCCGAGCGTCGGCGCGACCGAGAACCTGGTCATGGCGGCGGTGCTGGCCGAGGGCACCACCGTGATCGAGAACGCGGCCCGCGAGCCGGAGATCGTGGACATCTGCACGCTGCTCCAGCGGATGGGCGCGCTGATCGAGGGGGAGGGGACCTCCACGATCAGCATCGTCGGCGTACGCCGGTTGCAGCCGGTCCGGCATGCCACGGTGGGCGACCGGATCGTTGCCGGAACCTGGGCCTTCGGCGCGGCGATGACCCGCGGCGACGTGACCGTGACCGGTCTCGACCCGGCCTTCCTGGAGGTCGCGCTGGACAAGGTGGTCGCGGCCGGCGGCCTGGTGGAGACGCGGCCCGACGCCTTCCGGGTACGCATGGACGGCCGTCCCCGGGCCGTGGACGTGGTGACGCTGCCCTACCCGGGGTTCGCCACCGACCTGTTGCCGATGGCGATCGGGCTCGCCGCGCTCAGCGACGGCGCCTCCCTGATCACCGAGAACATCTTCGACGGCCGGTTCATGTTCGCCAACGAGATGATGCGGCTGGGCGCGGACATCAAGACCGACGGGCATCACGCCGTGGTACGCGGACGCGACCGGCTCTCCGGCGCGCCGGTACGCGCCACCGACATCCGTGCCGGCGCCGGACTCATCATCGCCGGGCTCTGCGCCGACGGGGTGACCGAGGTGTCGCATGTGCACCACGTCGACCGGGGCTACCCCGATTTCGTGGCCGACCTGCGGGCGCTCGGCATCGAGGTGGAGCGGGCGAGCGCGCCGGAGGAACCCGAACTGACCTTCTGAGCAGCGGTCTCCTTAGCCATCGTTCAGGCTCGCCGACTAGGGTGCAGGCAGACACTCGAATCGCAGCGAGGGAGGGGCAGATGGCGGGTCGACTCGCGGTCGTGGGCGCCGGGCTGATGGGCTCGGGTATCGCACAGGTGGCGGCACAGGCGGGCTGGCAGGTGGTGCTGCGGGACCTGGACGACGCGGCCACCCGGCGCGGTCTGGACGGCATCCGTACGTCGCTGGGGAAGTTCGCGGAGAAGGGCAAGGTCTCCACGGCCGACGCCGAGGCGGCGCTGGGGCGGATCACGGCCACCACCGACCTGGAGGCGACGGCCGACGCGGACATCGTGGTCGAGGCGGTCTTCGAGCGGCTGGAGGTCAAGCACGAGGTGTTCCGCGCGCTGGACAAGATCTGCAAGGCGGACGCGGTGCTGGCCACCAACACCTCGGCCATCCCGGTCACCCAGATCGCGGCGGTCACCGAACGTCCCGAGGCGGTCGTCGGCACCCACTTCTTCTCGCCGGTGCCGATGATGAAGCTCTGCGAGCTGATCCGGGGCTACAAGACCAGCGACGCCACGCTCGACACGGCGAAGTCGTTCGCCGAGGAGATCGGCAAGACCGTGGTGGTGGTCAACCGGGACATCGCCGGATTCGTCACCACCCGGCTGATCACCGCCCTGGCGATGGAGGCGGTCCGGCTGGTCGAGACGGGCGTGATCTCCGCCGAGGACCTGGACACCGCCTGCAAGCTCGGCTTCGGGCACGCCATGGGCCCGCTCGCCACCGTCGACCTGACCGGCGTCGACGTGCTGCTCAACGCCACCCGCAACATCTACACCGACACGGGCGACGAGAAGTTCTTCCCGCCGGAGCTGCTCCAGCGCATGGCCACCGCCGGCGACCTGGGCCGCAAGACCGGCCAGGGCTTCTACTCGTACTGATGCGCCCAGATGTGTAAGGAGGGGTCCCCTGCTAACGCCTGGTGTATAGCAGGGGACCCCTGCTAACGGCGCTGGCCGCGCGAGCGCCATCGGGCTGTTAGCAGGGGGCCCTTGCTATACACCAGGCGTTAACAAGGGGCCCTTCCTTACACCCAAGTCTCAGCCGTCGCGGCGGGTGGTCCAGCGGAACGTGGTCAGGCAGAGCACCAGGCCGACCACGCACCAGGCGCCGAGCACCAGGGCGACCCGGGCCAGCTCGAACGAGCCGCCGGGCTCGTTGGCGCCAAAGCTCTCCGGCAGGAAGACCGCCCGCAGCCCCTGGCACATCCACTTGAGCGGAAAGACGGCCGCCACCTGCTGCATCCAGCTCGGCAGGTTGGTGAAGACGAAGAACACCCCGGAGATGAACTGGAGCACCAGGGCGACCGGGGTGACCACTGCCGAGCCGCTGCGCGCCGTACGGGCCAGAGACGAGATGGCGATGCCGCAGAGGGTGCAGGCGGTGATGCCCAGCGCGCTGACCCATCCGAAGGTGAACCAGGCCGTAGCAGTCGTCGGCAGGTTCAGGTCGAACAGCAGCACCGAGACCGTGAGCAGCAGGGCGGTCATCACCACGCCGGTCACCAGCACCATGATCACCTTGCCGGCGAACCAGACCCACTTCGGCATCGGCGTGCCCCGGTAGCGCTTGAGCACGCCCCGGTCCCGCTCGATCGGGATCCAGATGCCGAGGTTCTGGAAGCTGACCGTCATCAGGCCGGTGGCGATCATGCCGGTGATGAAGTACTGCGTGTAGCTGACGCCCTCGCCGAGGTCGTCGTCGAAGATCGACGCGAAGATCAGCACCATGATGACCGGGAAGCCCAGCGTGAAGACGACGGATTCCCGGCTGCGCAGGAACTGCCGGATCTCCAGGCGACCCTGGCGCAGGGCGAGAGCGGCGCCTCCGACGCGGCGGGCGGCGGGGGCGGCGACCGGAGCGTCCGGTCTGGTCGTGGTCGTCATCGGTGTCCGATCATCCGCAGGTAGATGTCCTCCAACGTGGGCCGGGTGACGGTCAGGCCGGGCGCCTCGCCACCGAAACGCGCGGCCAGCTCCGTCACCAGCGCCGTCGGCGTCGCGCTCTGCGCGCTCTCCGCCGCCCCCTCCGGCGTACGCCAGGAGACCGTGGCCAGCGCCTCCCGCCGGTTGCCCAGCTCGGCGGGTACGGCGACCTCGACCAGCCGGCCACCGGCGATGACGCCCACCCGGTCGGCGAGCGTCTCGGCCTCGTCCAGGTAGTGCGTGGTGAGCACGATGGTGGTGCCGGCTGCGGAGAGGTCCCGGATCAGCTCCCAGAACTCGCGGCGGGCCTCCGGGTCGAAACCCGTGGTCGGCTCGTCGAGGAAGAGCAGTTCGGGGCGACCGATGATGCCCAGCGCCACGTCCAGGCGGCGCTTCTGCCCGCCGGAGAGGGTGTGCGTACGGGCACCGGCCTTGGCGGTGAGTCCGACCCGGTCGATCACCTTGTCCGGGTCGTCGCCGTGGGGATAGAAGCCGGCGAAGTGGTGCACCACCTCGGCGACGGTCAGCTCGTCGAACTCGCCGGTGCCCTGCAGGACGATGCCGACCCGGCCGCGCCAGTCGCGCACGGAGTGGCCCGGTGCGCGTGAGCCGCCCGACCGGGACCCGGGCGAGGGGTCGGTGCCCAGCACGCGTACCTCACCGGCGTCGCGTTGCCGGTAGCCCTCCAGGATCTCCACCGTGGTGGTCTTGCCCGCGCCGTTCGGGCCGAGCAGGGCGAACACCTCGCCCCGGTGGACGTCGAGGTCCAGATCGGCCACGGCGACGTTGTCGCCGTACGCCTTGCGCAGGCCCCGGACGCGGATCGCGACGTCGTCACTCATGCCGTCAAGTGTGCGGCCCGCCCGGGTCCACCATCCGCACCGGGGGGTGGTGGTTCCTCCCGTCACGGGCGGATCGGCCCCGGGCGTCACCGTCGTCGTGCTGTGCGGTTCTGCACAATCTCGGGCGCGTCCGCTTGGCGGACGCGCCCGGGCCGGCGGATCAGCGGTGGCTGTAGGTTCGCCTGGACCGGTTCGCCGGTACTCAGGGGCAGACGCGCCACTCGTCGTTCTCGCGCAGCAGGCTGATCGACTCGGCCGTCTCGCCGCTGGCAGTCTCCAGGCGTACCGACGCGACGCCGGTGGTCCGGCCGTTGTCGGTGGAGACCCGCATCCCGGTGATGTCGTAGTCCACCAGTCGCGGCTGCGCCTGGCGCTGCCGGGCGAAATCGTCCGGGGTCACCTGGTCACGCTGCCGCTGGCAGAGAAGGTCGTAGGCGCGCTGGTGGTCGCCGTCCCGGACGGCGTTAAGGTATTCGCTGGTGGCGCTACGGGCCGGGCCGACCGCGTCCTGCACGGTCCGGAAGAGGAAGAACCCACCGGCCGCACCGCCCAGGCAGCAGACCGCGACGACCACGCCCACCACGATGAGCACGATCCGCAGGGAGCGGCGGTTGTCACGGGGCGGGACCGGAGGCGGGTGGTACGTCATGGAGGGCAGCGTAGATCCACTATGCAAGGCCAGGCCGTCCGCGTACGCGGGATCAGACCCGGAAGCCGGCCTCCCGGGCGGCCTGGCGCTCCCGGCGTCGGTCCGCGCGTCGGCGCAGGAACCACGGCAGGTAGCACGCGAACGCGACCAGGAACACCAGCACCAGCACCGGCAGCACGATCGCCACCAGCGACATCACCACGCTGGTCGCGTCCTCGACGGTGCTCGCCACCGGGGCGCCGACACCGGCCGTGGTCGCGTTGATGACCGGGCGCGCGGCGGACTTTAGCAGGTGTACGCCGAGCGCGATGAGCACCCCGACGACGACCGGCAGCCACTGGCCGCCGTCGGCGAAGAAACTGTCCGGGTCGCTGACCGTCACGGTCTCCGAGGCGGAGCCGGCGCCGAAGGCCAGCCCACCGGCGGTCGGGCGGACGACGGTCTGCACCAGGTCGTTGACGTGGTCCACCACCGGCACCTTGTCCGCGACGACCTCGACGACGAGCAGCACCGCGAGGATGCCCAGCACCCAGTCGTTACCGAGCCACTGCCAGCCGCCGGGCAGGTCGATGACGCTGGTGAAGCGGGCCAACGCTCCCATCAGCAGCAGCGGGATGTAGGCGTTCAGCCCCGCCGAGGCGGCGAGGCCGGTACCGGTCAATACTTCGAGCACCATCTCAGCATGGCACCGGCACGCCAGTGGTGCTCGGCGGCGATGCCCGGCTGCTCCGCTACCCTCGTCGGGTGCGGTTGGTGATTGCGAAATGCTCGGTGGACTATGTCGGACGGCTCTCGGCCCACCTGCCGCCGGCCACCCGGCTGCTGATGGTGAAGGCGGACGGATCGGTGTCGATCCACGCCGACGACCGGGCCTACAAGCCGTTGAACTGGATGAGCCCGCCCTGCCGGCTGGAGGAGGCGCCCGGGGTGTGGCGGGTGGTCAACAAGGCCGGTGAGGAACTGCGCATCACCCTGGAGGAGATCTTCCAGGACACCTCGTACGACCTGGGTGTCGACCCGGGACTACGCAAGGACGGGGTGGAGGCGCACCTGCAGGAGTTGCTGGCCGCCAACCCGGCGACCCTGGGCGAGGGCTACACGCTGGTCCGCCGCGAGTACATGACCGCCATCGGGCCGGTCGACCTGCTCTGCCGGGACGCCGACCAGGGCGCGGTCGCGGTCGAGGTGAAGCGTCGGGGCGAGATCGACGGCGTCGAGCAGCTCACCCGTTACCTCGAACTGCTCAACCGCGATCCGCTGCTCGCACCGGTGGCCGGCGTCTTCGCCGCGCAGGAGATCAAGCCGCAGGCCCGGGTGCTCGCCAGGGACCGCGGCATCCGCTGCGTGGTGGTCGACTACGACCGGCTGCGCGGCATCGAACGCGACGAGTTGACCCTCTTCTGACGGTCGGGCTTCTGGCGGTCGGGCCGGAACTCCGTCGGCCACCGATCGTCCCGCGACCGGCCGTGCGGTCAGGCACGTTGGCGAGGGATCGTGGTGCGGACCGCGATCAGCGACTTCGGCAGGCCACCGACCCGCTCCACCAGGATGCGGGACTGCGGGAAGTAGTGCCGCATCTGGGACCGGTCCAACAGTTCGGTCCAGAGCACCTGATGGATGGCCGCGTCGTGGGTGCGGGTGGCCTTGTGCCCGAGTGGCCAGCGTCGGGCGACCGCGGTGCGCAGGCGGACCGGCAGGAACTGCATGCCCGGGGCGATCCAGTGCGGCTCGATCGGGAAGTAGCGGTACGGCGTCTGCACCCAGTGCCGCTCGCCCAGGGTGTGCACCGCCTCGGCGAACCGCAGCCGGCGCTCGTGTCCACCCACGTGTTCCAGCACTGAGTTGGAGAACACCAGGTCGTAGCGGCGCTTGGCGATGCGGGCCGGCAGGTCGCAGGCATCGGCCTGGTCGACCTCGGCCCAGTCGGGCACCTCGGCGGTGGGTCGTTCCAGATTGACCACGTGTACGCGGGCGGGCCGGACGGTCGCGCGGGTCCAGGTGCCGAGGCGTCCACCGAGGTCGATCACGTGCATCTCGGACAGGCGCGGAAATGTCCGGATCAGCCATTCGGCGCGGCGCTGGCGTTGCCGCGCGCTCCATGAGCCGTCCTTGTCGACGAGATGGAATCGCAATCGATGGGGGCGCATTTAACGCAATGTACCGTCGCGGCTACCGACGCTAAACCTCCGTCTCGGATCGAAGCTGACGATGATCGGGTTTCCGACAGTGGCGGGTCCCGGACCCGCGCGGTCACCTGCCGTAGAGCATCTTGACCGCTTTGACGAGACGGGCCACGTCAGCGGGGGTGCGGTCGAACGTGGTCGAGGGCAGCAGCGTCCGGCCCCGGCGACGGGTCACCGCCTTGGCCCGGCCGAACTCGCGCAACCCGTCCTCGCCGTGGATACGGCCGAACCCCGACTCGCCGACCCCGCCGAACGGCAGGGTGGACATCCCGGCGAAGGTGAGCGCCGAGTTGATCGACGCCATGCCGGAGCGCAGCCGTCGGGCGATGGCCACCGCCCGACGCCGTCCGAAGACCGAACCGCCCAGCCCGTACGGCAGGGCGTTGGCCCGGGCGAGTGCCTCGTCCGCGTCCCGTACCCGGTTGACGGTCAGCGTCGGGCCGAAGGTCTCCTCGCGGACGGCGACGGAGTCCTCCGGCACGTTCACCAGCACCGTCGGGTGCGCGTACGGCGGTCGTACCGCGTCCCGTCCGCCGAGGGCGGCCCGTCCGCCCCGGGACAGCGCGTCGTCGATGTGCCGGCGGATGACGTCGAGCTGGCTGGGCATGGTGATCGGGCCGACGTCGGCGCCGTCCGGGCCCACGCTGAGTCGGCCCGCGCGTGCGACCACCTTGTCGAGGAAGGCGTCGAAGACCGGCTCCACCGCGTAGACCCGTTCGATGCCGATGCAGGTCTGCCCGGCGTTGGTCATCGCACCCCAGACGGCGGCCTCGGCGGCGGCGTCCAGGTCGGCGTCCACGTCGACGATCATCGCGTCCTTGCCGCCGGCCTCCAGCAGCACCGGGGTCAACGACTCGGCGCAGGCCGCCATCACCTTCTTGGCGGTCGCCGTGGAGCCGGTGAAGGCGACTTTGTCCACCCCGGAGCGGCACAGTGCCGCACCCACGTCGCCGAGCCCGTGCACCGTGGTGAAGACCGGCTGCTCGGGCACCACCTCGGCGAACGAGTCGACCAGCCACTGGCCGGCCACCGGGGTGTACTCGCTCGGCTTGAGGACCACCGCGTTGCCGGCGGCCAGCGCGTACGCGGCGGAGCCGACCGGGGTGAAGACGGGATAGTTCCAGGGGCCGATCACCCCGACCACCCCGTACGGCTGGTATTCCAGATGGGCCGAGAACTCGGCCAGGATGAGCCGGGAACGGACCCGGCGGGCGCCGAGCACCCGGCGGGCGTTGTTCGCGGCCCAGTCGACGTGCTCGACGGCGGACACGACCTCGACCAGCGCGTCGGCGACCGGCTTGCCGCCCTCGGCGTGGACCAGTTCCGCCAGCGTCTCCATCCGCTGCGCGAGCAGCCGTCGCCAGCGCAGCAGCCGCTCACGCCGCCCGTCGAAGCCGAGCCCGGCCCACCACAGGCCGGCGGCGCGGGCGTGGGCGACGGCGCGCTCGATGTCCACTCCGGTGGCGACCGGTACGCGGCCCGCCTCGTCGTCCGTCGCCGGGCTGGTCGAGATCAGGTGGTCGCCCTCGATCACGGGGGTGCCGGGGTGATGCACAGCCGTCATGGCGGAAGTCTAGACCTGAAAATTACTCACTGGTAGGGGAGCGGAGTGAGGCTGAACCGGTTGGGCGGTGGATGGTTGAATCGGACTGAGCAGCAGTTTTCGCCGGGAGGCCGGTGCCCTGTCCACCGAAAGGGCCGAACGGAAGGTGTCCGGCCGGTTACTCGGTGATGACTGGCCGGGTGGTGGAGGTGGCCGCCCGGTGGTGGCAGGCTGACGCGGGGGTGGCCGCGCGGGGTGGAGGTCCGACTGTCCATGAAGGAACATCCGCAACTGATGCCGCTGCTGACGGTGGCCGCCGGACCCATGCGTGGGCTCGGGTTCCGGCTGCGTCGCCAGCCGCAGGTGATAGGCCGCGACCCGGCGGTCGACATCGTCGTACACGACCCGCACCTGAGCCGCCGGCACGCCGAGATCTGGCTGGCCGGCGAGGGAGTGTCCCTGGTGGACCTCGGTTCGACCAACGGCACCTGGGTGAACGAACGCCGGATCACCGGACTTACCCGGCTCAGTGACGGCGACGTGATCCGGATCGGTCGCACCGACCTGCGGTTCTTCGACCCCGGTGTGGCCCGCACCGATCCGGTGGGATTCAGTTTCGGGGTGCCGCGCCAGGAACGGCGGCCGACCCTTCCGCTGCCGGTCGCCCCGTCCAGGCCCGCCATCACCGGCGGTTCCTGACCTGTTCCCAGACGCGGTGACAAACCCCACCGCGTCTGGACAGGCCCGAGCCACGTGGCAGACTCGCGCGCATGACCTGAGCGGCCGTTAACGTCCGGTCGCCGGTATCGCGGATAAGGGGAGGCCGGGCGTGGCGCGCGAGTTCACCAGCGTGGGTGTGGTGGGTCTGGGCACCATGGGTGCCGGCATCGTCGAGGTCTTCGCCCGCAGCGGCGTCGACGTGGTCGCCGTCGAGATCACCGACACCGCTCTGGAGCGTGGCCGGGCCACCCTGAGCGGCTCGACCGACCGGGCCGTGGCCAAGGGCCGGCTCGCCGCCGCCGACCGGGACGCCCTGCTCGGCCGGGTCACCTTCGCCGTCGGGCTGGACGCGTTGCACGCGGTCGACCTGGTGATCGAGGCGGTGCCCGAGCGCCTCGACCTGAAGCGCCGGCTCTTCGCCGACCTAGACCGGATCTGCAAGCCCGAGGCCGTCCTCGCCACCAACACCTCCTCGTTGAGCGTCACCGAGATCGCGGTCGCCACCGGTCGACCCGACCAGGTGATCGGCATCCACTTCTTCAACCCGGCGCCGGTGATGAAGCTGGTCGAGGTCGTGCGGACGGTGGTCACCGCCGACGACGTGGTGGCCGACGTGGAGGCGCTCTGCGCGCGGCTCGGCAAGGTCGGCGTCACCATCGGCGACCGCGCCGGGTTCGTCGCCAACGCGCTGCTGTTCGGCTACCTCAACCACGCCGTCGCGATGGTCGAGGCACGGTACGCGACCCGCGAGGACATCGACGTCGCGATGAAGCTCGGCTGCGGACTGCCGATGGGCCCGCTGGCCCTGATGGACCTGATCGGGCTGGACACGTCGTACGAGGTCCTGGACACCATGTACCGCCGTGGTGGCCGGGACCGCCGCCACGCCCCGGCGCCGCTGCTGCGGCAGATGGTGACCGCCGGTCTGCTCGGGCGGAAATCGGGCCGGGGCTTCTACACGTACGAGCGGCCCGGTTCATCGAAGGTCGTACCCGACGCGCAGACGCCGGCACCGGCGCCGGAGACGCCCACCGACCCGGTGCGCGCCGTCGGCGTGGCCGGAGCGGGCGCGTCAGCGCACCGGCTTGTCGCGGTCTTCGCCGCCGCCGGATACCAGGTCGCCGCGGTCGGCCCCGAATTCGAGGATCCCGCGACGGCTGGCGCGGCGGTACGGACCGCGCTGGCTGAGAACGTGGGCCAGGACCGGCTCGGCGAGGCCGACCGCGACGCCGCCCTCGCCCGGATCACCTGGTCGACGGCGTCGGCCGCACTGGCCGACGCCGACCTGCTGGTCGAGGCGGTGGCCGACGATCTCGACGTCAAGAAGGCGCTCCTCACCGAGTTGGACGCAGTCTGCAAGCCGGGCGCGGTGCTGGCGACCACCACCTCCGCGCTGCCGGTGATCGAGCTGGCGATGGCCACCGGACGCCCGGCCGACGTGGTGGGCCTGCACTTCGTCCACCCCGGCGCGGCGGCGCCGCTGGTCGAGATCGTGCGGACCATCCGGACCTCGGACCAGGCCGTGGACACCGCGCGGGCGGTCTGCGCCACGCTGGGCCGGACCGGGGTGGTCTGCGACGACCGGGCCGGTTTCCTGGTCAACGCGCTGCTGTTCCCGTACCTCAACGACGCGGTCCGGATGCTGGAGGCCGGTTACGCCGGCACCGACGACGTGGACCACGCGATGACGCTCGGCTGCGGCTACCCGACCGGCCCGTTCGCACTGCTCGACGCGGTCGGACTGGACGTGGCGTTGGCCATCCAGCGACGGCTCTACCGGGAACTGCGCGACCCCGGCTTCGCCCCCGCCCCACTGCTGGAACAACTCGTCACGGCCGGTCACCTTGGCCACCGCACCGGACGCGGCTTCCGCGACCTCCCCGGATGAAAGGAAGGGTCCCCTGCTAACGCCTCCGGTAGAGGAAGGGTCCCCTCCTTGCACGCAACGCGGGCCGGCCGGCGGGAAGCGCGGTGCCATCCGGCCTTACGCTGGGTGACGTGAGCCCTCGTCGCAACCGTCCCCGCCGTGACGACGACACGCGTCTGGACGCCGAACGCGCCCGGCACGGAGTCGCCTCGGTGCAGCAGTGGCGGGACGGCGACTGGCAGGTACGTGCGATCAGCGGCGGTGGGTCGACCAAGACGTACCGCTGCCCCGGCTGCGACCAGGAGATCCGGCCCGGCGTGGCGCATCTGGTCGCCTGGCCGGCCGACGACCGGGGCGACCTGACCGACCGGCGGCACTGGCACACCGGCTGCTGGCGCGCCCGGGACCGGCGGGCACCGGGGATCCAGCGCGGCCGGAGCGCCCCTCGTCACCGCTGAACGTCGGCCCGCGCTCGTCGCGCGTACCCGCTGCTTCGGCGATCTTTGTCACCTGGCCGCGCGGCCGGCGCGGTGGGACGGGAGGATGGAAGGGTGAGTGCACCCATTCGCGCGTCGTCGATCCTGCCCGGTCGCCGGGACGACATCGAGCTGCACACCGCGGACGGACTGCGGCTGGTCGGCGAGCTGGCCCGCCCGGCCGACCGGGAGCCGGCGGCCACCCTGGTCTGCCTGCACCCGCTGCCCACCCACGGCGGGATGATGGACAGCCACGTGCTCCGCAAGGCCGCCTGGCGGCTGCCCGCGCTGGCCGACCTGGCCGTGCTCCGGTTTAACACCCGGGGCACCAGCAGCGTACGCGGCACCAGCGAGGGCAGCTTCGACTCGGCCGTCGGCGAGCGGTACGACGTAGCCGCCGCCATCGAGTACGCCGAGTTCCACGAGCTGCCGAACATCTGGCTGCTGGGCTGGTCGTTCGGCACCGACCTGGTGCTCAAGTACGGCGGAGACCCGGCCGTGTCCGGCGCGATCCTGCTCTCCCCGCCGCTGCGCTTCTCCGAGGCGGGCGACCTGGACCACTGGGCTTCCTCGGGCCGACCGCTGACCGCCCTGGTGCCGGAGTTCGACGACTACCTACGTCCCGAGCAGGCCCGCGAGCGGTTCGCCGCAGTGCCGCAGGCCGAGGTCGTCGGGGTACCTGGGGCGAAGCACCTGTGGGTCGGGGACGCCGAGACGGTGCTGGACGAGGTGGTCCGGCGGGTCAACCCGGCGGTGCCGGTGCCGCTGCCGACGACCTGGGACGGCCCGATGGAGACCGGCGACGCCAGCGCGTACGCCGACCGCACGGTGGCCGCCTTCGCCGACACCCCGGTTCCCGGCCCGGAGCAGCGTCGGGCCGACTGAGCCCCGCCCGACCCGTCGGCCGCTCCACGATTCCCCGCTTCCAGGGTTTCCTGGTCTCGGCCGGGGTCGGTTGCTCCTGCGGCGACCACCCGGTTGCCGGTCAGCGGCGGTCCTGGCGGGGGATCACCACCTCGCGCAGGATGAGCTGGATCGCGGCGACCGTCGGGATGGCGGTCAGCGCGCCGATCAGGGACACCCCGAGGAGTGCGGCGACCAGCGCGGCCACCTCGTTGACGTGCACCGACCGACGCAGGGGTCGGCGTTCGACGTCACCGCCGTGCGCTCGCTCGGCGAGGGAGTCGATGTGCAGTCAGTGGTACCGGTGCCCGGCTCACGCTGAGTGCCGGGCACCGGAGACCGTGCGATCGGCTCAGTCCGAGGTGACCTTGCTCGGCTTGGCGCTGCGCTCGTCGGTGGTCGGCTTGGTCGGTCGCTTGCCGTTCTCGCCGGTACTGGTGATCTTCGTCGGGGTGGCGCCCCGACCACCCGCACCGGGCACGGCTGCCACCGTCGGCTCGCCGTCCACACCGGCGCTCGCCGTGCTGCCGTCGACGGAGGTCGGTTCGGTGGCCGGCCTCGCCGTCGCGTCCTCGACCGTGGTGACCGGCTCCGCGACCGGCTTCGTCGCCGGCCCGCCGTCGTCCGCGGTCGTCGGCATTACCGCCGGGCTGTCGTCGCCCGTGGTCGCCGGCTTCGTCGCCGGGCTGTCGTCGTCTGCGGTCGTGGGCTCGGCGCCGGGCCTGCTGGCGATGTCGGCCGCGCCACCTGGTCCGCTCGCCGCACCGATGACGCCGTTGCTCGGGCGGCTGCCGTTGACGGCGGCCGGCATCGTGGCAGAGCCGGCCGTGGCAGAGCCGGCCGTGGCAGAGCCGGCCGTGGCAGAGCCGGCCGTGGCAGAGCCGGCCGTGGGAGAGCCGGCCGTGGCAGAGCCGGCCACTGCGCGGGCCGCCGGGGCGGATGCGGCCACCCCGGCGGGGACGCCCACACCGTCGGGGCCGGTCGATGCCGTCAGCCGCAGGTCGAGCAGCTTGCGCTGGAGATCGTCCGACTCCTGCCGGGACTTCCAGGTCTCCTGACGAAGGTCGGCGAGCTGCTGCTGGGCCTTGGCGATCTCCAGCATCACCTGGGCGAGCTGCTGACGGCCCGCCGCAGCCTCCTGCTGTGTCGCGGCCAGGTGCTGTTGCGTGGTCGCCAGGTGCTGCTGGGTGGTGGCGGCGTACTCCTCGAACTGCCGGCGGGAGGAGGCGACGTACTCGTCGGCCTCGCGGCGGGTGTTGGTGACGTGCTCGTCGGCATCCCGACGAGTGGTGGTGGCGTACTCGTCGGCTTCCCGGCGTTTGTCGGCCGCCTCGGTCCCGGCGTCACGGAGCAGCGCGGTGGCCCGCTCCTCGGCCTCGGCGCGAACCGTGGCGGCCTCCTGCTCGGCGGCCTCGCGGATCGCGTCGGCACCCTGCTCGATCTCGTTCCTGCGCGTGGAGTACTCCGACTCGAGTTCGGCGCTGCGGGTCTCGAAACCCGACTCCAGCTCGGCGGTACGGGCCCGCACCTGCTCGTCCAGCTCGGCGTTGCGGGTCTTGAACTGCTTTTCCAGCTCCTCGCGGCGGCCGGTGAACTCGCGTTCGGCGTTCGTCCGGCGTTCGGTCAGTTCCCGGTCCGCCGCCTCCCGCCGGCCGTTGACCTCCTGCTCCACCCCGGCTCGCCAGGCACCCAGTTCCTGCTGTGCCTGGGTGCGGGCGTGCTGCACGTACGCCTCGGTCTCGGTGCGCATGCGCTGCGCGTACGCCTCGGTCTCCGCGCGGGTGCGGCGGGCGGCCTCGGTGGTCTGCGCGGTCAGCCGCTCGGCCTCCTGGCGGGTCTTGTCGCGCGTGGCGCGGCCAGCCGCGGCGGCGTCGTCGATGATCTGCTTGGCCTCCTGCTGCGCCTTGGCATGCGTGGCGCGACCCGCCTCGGTGGCCTGGTCGACCAGGCGTTTGGCCTCCTGCTGCGCTTTGGCGTGCACCTCCTTGGCCGCGTCGCGGAGCTGGGTGGCCTCCTGCTGGGCGGTGGCGTGCACCTCGCGGGCCGCCTCCCGGAGCTTGGCCGCCTCCTGCTGGGCCCGGGTGTGGATCTCCTTGGCGGCGTCGCGGAGCTGGGTGGCCTCCTGCTCGGCCTTGGCCAACGCCTCCTGGGCGGTCTTGCGTAGCCGGGCGGCCTCCTCGCGGGCGGCCCGGGCGGCGGCCTCGGACTCCGCCTTGCGTGCGGCGGCCTGCCGCTCCTCCTCGGACCGGCGGGTGGCCAGGGCGATCTCGAAGTCCTTGAGCGCCTTGGCGGCCTCCGTGCGCGCCTCGTCGATGATGTGCTCGGCCGTGGCCCGGCGTGCCTCGATCTCCTCGTGGGCGGCACAGAGAATGTCCTCGGCCTGCTCCTCGGCCAGGGCGAGGATCTGCTCCACCCGGGGGCCGAGATGGCGGAACGCGGCGCGGTCGACCACGCCGACCTGTTTGCGGACCTGCGCGAGGTCGCGCTGGAGCACCTCGACCTGACCGGCCAGCTTGTGGATCTGGGTGTAGGCCTGTTCCCGTTCGGCCGCCAACGCCGCGATCTCGTGCTCCGCACGAGCGACGTACCGGTCGACCTGCCGTTTCTCGTACCCTCGCAGGGCGGACTCGAAGCTTGGCTCCGTGGTCACGTCCCCGCCGAGGGCGAACAGTTCCTCGCCGTGCGACATGCTCCCATCCTCACACGCAACGGCCCCTCCTGGGGCGATACGGACGCCCCTGTTGGGAGCTACTTCACGTGCCCGGGCGGGCGCTTGCCGGCACGTCCCGCGAATGCAGGGCGGCGCGGGGTGGCACCGTCACCCGGTGTCACCCCGCGCCGTGGATCATGCCCCGATCCGCCGGATCAGCTGGTGGTCTCCGCAGCGACCTTGTCGTCGGCCTCGTCGGCCTTCTTGGCCGCCGGCTTGTCCGCCGCCGCAGCGGCGTTCGCGTTCGGTACGCCCGGCACGATGCCGGCCAGACCGGAGAGCATCTGCCCGAGCTGCGAGGTGACCGCGTCCTTCTGCCGGGTGAGGTCCTCGACCTCGCGGCGGGCCGCCTGCGTGGTCAGCTCGGCCTCGGTGCGAGCCTCGTTGAGCAGGCGCTGCGACTCGGCGCGGGCCTCGTTCAGAGTCCGGTCGGAGAGCGCCTTGGCCTTCTCGATCGTCTCGGTGGCGTTGCGCTCCGACTCGACCCGGCGGGCCTCGGCGCGCTGCTCGATCTCCTTGGCCCGCTCCTGCGCGGCCCGGGCCCGCTGCTCGGCCTCGCCGACCAGCTTCTGGGTCTGTGCGACCTGGGCGGCGTGCCGCTCCGACTCCTCGCGCTCGGCCTTTTCCCGCCGCTCGGCGAGCTGCAGCTCCAGAGCCTGAAGGTCCTTGTCGCGCTTGTCCCGGGCGTCGGTGAGCAGCTTGGTCGCCTCGGCGCGCTTTTCCTCGGCCTCGCGGGCGGCCTTGGCCCGCTGCTGGGTGATCTCCCGCTCGGCGGTGGCCCGCAGGGTGGCCACCTCCCGTTCGACGGTCGACTTCAGCTCGGCGACCTCGTGCGCGGTCACCGTACGCAGCTGCTTGGTCTCCCGATCCGCGTCGGCGCGCAGCGTGTCGGCCTCCCGGCGGGCCTGCACCCGTGCCTCGGCCGCCTCGCGCTCGGCGGCGGTGCGGACGTTGCCCGCCTCCCGCTCGGCGCTGGCCTTCATCGCCGCGGCCTCGGCGCGGGCCTTGTCGGTGATCTCCCGCGCCTCGAGGCGGGCGGCGGAGAGGATGCCCTCCGACTCGCGCTTGGCCTCGTTGCGGTGGTCGTTGGCCTGCTCCTCGGCGAGCCGGAGGATCTGCTCGACCCGCGTGCCGAGTCCGGACAGCGTCGGGCGGCTGTTCTCCTCCAGCTGCTTGCTGGTGTCGGTGAGCTTCTGCTCCAGGGCGGTGAGCCGCTGCTCGGACTGCCGGAGCCGGCGCTGGGCGTCGTTGAGCGCCTGCTCGGCGTCGGCGCGGTCCTTGTTGGCCTGGCTCAGGGCGGCGTTCAGCCGGCCGATGAAGTCATCGACCTGACCGGTGTTGTATCCGCGCAGGCCAACCGTGAAATCGGGCTGCGAGTTCGCGTTATCGAAGAACGCGAGAGGGGAGGACTGCTGCTGGGGCATTGGGACATACTGGCAGACCCCCCGGGGTGCTTCGCAAGAGCGTGCCGCCCTTTGCCGTCCTCATTTCATGGTCAACTCGATCACGCGCCGGACCGCCCGGGGAAGTGGCGATCTTGCCAGCTCCGAGGCGGGCGCGATGGCACGCAGCGTGACGCGGAAAAGGGGCGCTGCGTCCTATGTTTCCGGCCGCCCCAGATCACTCGAATGGGTGTCGGCTCGCCTCTGGGAAAGCCAAAGGCGGTTCACCGAATGGCCACCGGAGCCTCGTCCGTGAGGCCAGCGGCGGCCGGTGGCCACCGTGCCCAGCCCGCCGTGCCCGTCCGCCGTCCGCGTCGTACCGGCGGGCTCGGTGTTAGGAAGGGTCCCCTGCTATGCACGAGGCGTTAGCAGGAGACCCTTCCTTGCACATCAGGCGGGTTGGACGAGTTCGATCAGGACGCCGCCGGCGTCCTTGGGGTGGACGAAGTTGATCCGCGAATCGGCGGTGCCACGTCGGGGCGTCTCGTACAGCAGCCGTACGCCGCGCTCGCGCAGCGCCGCGCAGGCCACGTCGATGTCCGCAACGGTGTACGCGACCTGCTGCACGCCCGGGCCGTTGCGGTCGAGGAACTTCCCGATGGTCGACTCCGAAGTCAGCGGGGCGAGCAGTTGCACGCAGCCGCCCTCGGCGGTCGGCCCGACCGTCAGCATCGCCTCGCGGACCCCTGCTCGGCGTTGACCTCGGTGTGCACGCAACGCATGCCGAAGGTCCGTTCGTAGAAGTCGATCGCTGCGTCGAGGTCGGCGACCGCGATCCCGACATGGTCGATGCGGCGTAGACCGATGTCTGTGACATAGTCGGCAGCGGGCTCGACGGGGGAGTTCTCAGGCATGACGTTAGTCTGGCCGAACGATAGTTAAGGCGTACAGGTCGGGACCCCCCTCGGAGGCAGTCATGGCTTCGGTGATCGTCAGCGGCGCACGGACCCCGATGGGGCGTCTGCTGGGCAACCTGAAGGACCTACCGGCGACGAAACTGGGCGGTATCGCCATCTCCGCGGCACTGGAACGTGCCGGCGTGGCCCCCGACCAGGTCCAGTACGTGATCATGGGGCAGGTGCTCCAGGCCGGCACCGGGCAGATACCGGCCCGCCAGGCGGCGGTGGCGGCGGGCATCCCGATGTCGGTGCCCGCGCTGACCATCAACAAGGTCTGCCTCTCCGGGCTGGACGCGATCGCCCTGGCCGACCAGTTGATCCGGGCCGGCGAGTTCGACGTGGTGGTGGCCGGCGGCATGGAGTCGATGACCAACGCCCCGCACCTGCTGCTCGGTCAGCGGGGTGGCTACAAGTACGGCGACGTGGTGGTCAAGGACCACATGGCGCTGGACGGGCTGACCGACGCCTGGGACTGCTGCTCGATGGGCGAGTCCACCGAGCGGCACGGCGCCACCCGGGGGATCAGCCGCGCGGAGCAGGACGCCTTCGCCGCGGCCAGCCACCAGCGGGCCGCCGCGGCGCAGAAGAACGGCCACTTCGCCGACGAGATCACTCCGGTGGTCATCCCGCAGCGCAAGGGCGACCCGCTGGTGATCAGCGAGGACGAGGGCATCCGGCCGGACACCACCGCCGAGACGTTGGCCAAGCTCCGTCCGGCCTTCGCCACGGACGGCACCATCACCGCGGGCAGTTCGTCGCCGATCTCCGACGGCGCCGCCGCGGTGGTCGTGATGAGCAAGGCGAAGGCCAAGGAGCTCGGGCTGACCTGGCTGGCCGAGGTGGGCGCGCACGGCAACGTGGCGGGCCCGGACAACTCCCTGCACTCGCAGCCGGCCAACGCCGTCCAGCACGCGCTGCGCAAGGCGGGCCTGAGCGTCTCGGATCTCGACCTGATCGAGGTCAACGAGGCGTTCGCCCAGGTCGGCATCCAGTCCACCCGTGACCTCGGGATCAGCCCGGCCAAGGTCAACGTGAACGGCGGCGCGATCGCACTGGGGCACCCGATCGGCATGTCCGGTGCCCGGCTGGTGCTGACCCTGGCGATGGAGCTCAAGCGGCGCGGCGGCGGCACCGGCGCGGCGGCGCTCTGCGGCGGCGGCGGCCAGGGCGACGCGTTGATCATCCACGTTCCCGGCGCTGCCGAAACCGAACTGTGAGTACGACGAGCGAGCCGACCCTGCGGGACGGGCAGCCGCGAACGACGCGCGGCGCACGGAGCCGCCGAGCGTCGCGGGTGAGGGCGGCTGCATGAGCGAGGCGAGGGGGAGCGCGCCGGCCGCGACCGGTTCGGTGCGGCGCAGTCGGGACGTACCGATGCTGGTCGAGCGGGCTCGCGAGGGTGATCCCCGGGCGGTTGCCCGGCTGATCACCCTGGTCGAGTCGGGCGACGAGACGCTACCGCGTGTCGCGGCGGCGCTCGCCCCGCAGGCGGTGCGGGTGCTGGAGGGCGCCGGCTGCGACGTGGTGCTGGTGGAGACGGTCGGTGTCGGGCAGGCCGAGATCGAGGCGATCGCGCTCGGTGCGCTGCGCGGCGGTACGCAGTTGCCGGCGCTCGCCGCCGAGGTCGCCGCCGGTGCGATCGATCCGTACGCCGCTGCGGACACCTTGCTGGCCCAGCTCTCCGGCTGAACGTAGTCCACTGCGGACCGTCTCGGGCGGTTACGCTCGCACCGCCTTCGCAGAGCGCGTGGGATGGTGTGACGGCTGCCGGAGAGAGATGGACCACGAGATGACGCAGGAGTTGCCGATGACGCCGGACGCGGTGGCGGGTGGTCGTACCGACATCTCGGACGAGGTGGTGGAGAAGATCGCGGTGGCCGCGGCAAAGGCCGTCCCCGGCGTGGTCGAGTTGGGCGGTGACATCGCCCGGTTCTTTAACGCGGTGCTCGACCGGGTCGGGCTGGACCAGGTGGGTGACGCCCGGCGCGGGTGCTCGGCGCACGTCACCAACGGCGCGGCGGTGGTCAACCTGGTGATCGTGATCGACGCCGGGCACGCGGTGCCCGAGGTGACCTCGGCGGTGCGGACCGGGGTGACCCAGGCGATCGAGGCGTACGGGCTGCGGGTCGACGAGATCAACATCCGGGTGGACGACGTCGCCATCGGTGGTCCCGCGGCCTGACCCGAGCGGGCCGGCATTACCGGCCGGTACGAGTATCCTTAGCGATCGTTCAGGTAGGGCTCTACACTCGACGTGCAGTCGAGGACTCGAGGAGGAGCCCGGGAGATGAACGCCGACGAGATCGCTGCCGGACGGGCCCGCTGGCAGGCCCGCTACGACGCCGCACGCAAGCGGGACGCGGACTTCACCACGCTCTACGGGATGCCCGTCGAGCCGGTCTACGGGCCCCCGAGGGGCGCAGCGTACCCGGGCTTCGACCGGATCGGCTGGCCGGGCGAGTTCCCGTACACCCGGGGCCTGTACCCGACCGGCTACCGCGGGCGGACCTGGACCATCCGGCAGTTCGCCGGGTTCGGCAACGCCCGGCAGACCAACGAGCGCTACAAGATGATCCTCGGCGAGGGCCCGCACACCATCGGCCCGATGACCTCCGGCATCCTGCGCGGTATCGAGGACGGCTGGTTCACCGGCCAGATCGCCGAGTCGGCGTTCGTCTACCAGCAGGCGCTGGAGAAGGGCGACAAGAAGATCGTCGGCGTCAACTGCCACACCGGCACGGTCGCCAAGGAGCTGGAGATCCTGCGCATCTCGCACGAGGTGGAGCTGGAGCAGCGCCGGTTGCTGGCCGAGCGCAAGACCGTCCGGGACGCCGCCCGGGCCCGGGCGGCGGTCGAGGCGATGGTGGCGGTGAGCCGTACCGGGGAGAACATGATCCCGGCGATGCTGGACGCCGTCCGGGCCGAGGCGACGCTCGGCGAGATCTGCGACGCGTTGCGCGCGGAATGGGGCGTTTACCGCGAGCCCGCCCGGTTCTGACCCCTCCCTCCGCCGGGGTGGTTGGGCAGCGGTGACAGTGGCAACTGCGCGGGCGGCGGGTGCACCTGGGTTCGGCAGATCGCGTGCGAGACTAGGTAACCATGAGCGACCCACGGATCACCTCGTCGATCTTCACCCGCGGCGCGGTCGACCTCAGCGCGTTGCGCCCCGCCGCGCCCAGCCCCACCCCGGCACCGGCCCAGTCCGGCCCGCCCGCCGCCGCGCCCGGCAACCCCGTCGTCGGCGGCGTCACCGTCATTGACGTGACGGAGGCGACCTTCCAGTCCGAGGTCCTGGAGCGCTCGCTGACCACACCTGTGGTGGTGGACTTCTGGGCCGAGTGGTGCGAACCCTGCAAGCAGCTCTCCCCTGTGCTGGAACGACTGGCGGCGGAGGGCGCCGGCGCCTGGGTGCTCGCCAAGGTCGACGTGGACGCCAACCCGCGACTGGCCCAGATGTTCCGGGTGCAGGGCATCCCGATGGTGTACGCGGTGGTCGGCGGGCAGCCGGTCGACGCCTTCTCCGGAGTGGTGCCCGAGGCACAGTTGCGCCAGTGGATCCAGGCGGTGCTCAAGGCCGGCGGGGTGACCGTGGCCGAGCCGGAGGACCCGCGCCTGGACGAGGCGGACGACGCCCTGATGAGCGGCGATCTGGATGCCGCCGAGCGGGCGTACCGCAAGATCCTGGCGGAGACCCCGGCGGACGCGGCGGCGGAGGCCGGGCTGGCCCAGGTCGGGCTCGCCCGTCGGGTGGCCGGTACGGACCCGCAGGCGGCGCTCGCCGCCGCCGCGGCCGACCCCGACGACGTCGAGGCGCAACTGCTGGCCGCCGACATCGAGGTGCTCAGCGGTCTTGCCGAGCAGGCGTACCAGCGGCTGGTCGCGGTGGTCCGACGGACCGCCGGGGAGGACCGGGAGAAGGTACGCCAGCACCTGGTCGGCCTGTTCACCATCGCCGGTCCGGAGGATCCGGCGGTCGCGTCGGCGCGTCGGGCCCTGGCCAGCGCCCTGTTCTGAGTCACTGACCACGCCAGTGCGGGCCGGCGTGCTGCCGGCCCGCCCGACATCGGAGGACGGGAGCCCATCATTCGCCGGATCGCCGTCCTCGACGCGCCGAGCAACCTCGGCCTGCGCCCACCCACGCCCACCTCGGTGCCGGGCTGTGGCAAAGCCCCCGGAGCACTGCGTGACCAGGGTCTGCTGCCCCGGCTGCGGGCTCGCGACGCCGGTCACCTGACGCCGCCCCGGTACGACGCCGGGGACTGGCGACCGGGCGACGGGGTGTGCCACGCCCGGGAGATCGCCGACTACTCGGTGGGACTGGCCGACCGGATCGGCGCGATCATCGACCGGGACGAGTTCCCGGTGATCCTGGGCGGCGACTGCTCGATCCTGCTCGGCTCGGCACTGGCCATGCATCGGCTCGGCGAGGCGGTGGGCGGCCGGATCGGCCTGGTCTTCGTGGACGGGCACTCCGACTTCCGGCACCCGGGCAACGCCTCGTACGTGGGTGCCGCCGCAGGCGAGGACCTCGCCCTGGTCACCGGTCGGGGCCAGGCCGACCTGGCCGCCATCGAGGGGCGGCGCCCGTACTTCCGGGACATCGACGTGGTGGTGCTCGGCATCCGCGCCCAGGACGAGTACCGGTTGGATCTCCAGGCCGCCGGGATCCTCACCCGGCCGGTACCGGCGCTGCGTGCCGAGGGCGCCGCCCGCACCGCACAGTGGGCGCACGAGCAGCTCGCCGACTGCGCCGGTTACTGGGTGCACGTCGACGTGGACGTCCTCGACCCGGCCGTGATGCCGGCGGTCGACGCTCCCGACCCCGGCGGGATCGCCTTCGCCGAGTTGGAGATCCTGCTCGCCGGGCTGGTCGACACGCCGCACTGCCTCGGCGTCGAGCTGACCGTCTTCGACCCCGACTACGACCCGGACGGCGCGTACGCGGCCGAGATCGTCAACACGCTGGTGGCCGGGCTGCGACCGGTCACCGCGCCCGGCTCGGTGCCGCCCCGACTGCGTCCCGAGTCGGCCGCGCGTCCCGCTCCGGCGCCGCGCCGGGGCATCGATCCGGCCGACGTGCCACCGGCACCCGATCCGGCCGGGTCGCTCCTGCGCGCGGCGGCACCGGTCGCCGTCGGCCCGTCGACCGGTGAACACCCGGGCGAGGCGGAGGAGGCCGACCTGGACGACGGGGAGTCGGTACCGGACGCCGCCGACCTCGACGAGGACGGGTTCGGCGACGTCGACCCGGCCGGTGACGCCTCCCGTACCATGTCCGCGCCGGGCGGCCTGAGCGCCTGAGCGGTCAGCGGGAGAGGGCGCGCAGGAAGCGCTCGGCGATCGGCACGGCGGTGCCGCTGCCCGAGCCGCCCTTCTCCACGAATGCGGCGAAGGCGACGTCACCCTGCCAGCCGACGAACCAGGCGTGGGTGTTCTCCGGGTTGTCGTCGTACTCCGCAGTGCCGGTCTTGCCGTGCACCGGCCCGCCCGGGGCGTCCTCCAACGCGGTGCCGGTGCCGCTGGTCACGACCTCACGCATCATCTCGCGGACCGCCGCCACCGCCTCGGCGTTCAGCTCCGGGCCCGGCTCGGCCGCTGCCTCCGGCGCGGGGTCGAGCACCAGCCTCGGCGGGGTGAAGCCGCCCTTGGCCACCGCCGCGGTCGCCGCCGCCATGGCCAGCGGGCTGACCAGGGTGGTGCCCTGGCCGATCGCGGCGGCGGCCTGCTCGGTCGCGCCGCCGTTCGCGGAGACCTTGCCGGTGAAGGCGTCGAGCCCGACCGTCCACTGACCCTCCAGGCCGAGCGTCCGGCCGGCGGCGGCCAGCCCGTCGCCGCCGAGCTGTGGTGCCAGGGCGGCGAACGTGGTGTTGCAGGACCGGGCGAAGACGGTGCGGAAAGGCACCTCGCCGAGGGCGAAGTCGCCTGCGTTCTTGAACGACCGGCCGTCGACCACCTGGGTCTTGGGGCAGTCGACCCGCCCGTCCGGGGTCACCGCGCCGCGTTCCAGCAGCCCGAGCGCGCTGACCATCTTGAACGTGGAGCCCGGGGGCACCTGCGCGGTGAAGGCCAGGTTCTCCCCGGCGGCGCCGGGGCCGTTGGCGGCGGCGAGCACCGTGCCGTCGCCGATCCGGACGGCGACCAGGGCGGAGCGCCGCCGCTCGCCGCGCAGCGCCTGGTCGGCCGCGTTCTGGGTAGCCACGTCGAGGCTGGTCCGCACCGGTTCGCCGGGCTGCGGAGCACGCTGGAACAGTTCGGTGCCGGTAAATTCCACCGTGCCGCCCGCCGACGCCCGCCGGACGACCACCGTGAGGCCCGGCGCGCCGCGGAGCCGTTCGTCCCAGCGGCCCTGCAATCCGCCGTGCCCGACCAGGTCGCCGGGGGAGTAGCGGTCGGGGAACTTGGCCAGGTCGTCGGCCTGGGCCGGGTCGACCGTGCCGAGGACCGCCCGGGCGAACTCGCGGGTGGGGGCGAGGTCCAGCTCGTCGGTGGAGAAGACGGCTCCCGGCAGGTCCTTGATCCGGGACCTGATCTGCCGGTACGCCTCGTCGCGCAGGGTGACCACCTCGACGAACGCGTCCGGCTTCGCCTCGTCCAACCGCTTGGCCAGACCGGACAGGTCGACCGGTGGGGTTATCGCCGGCCGGATCGCCCGGAACGCCGCGTCCAGTTCGCGGGTGACGGCCTTCACGTCGGTCACCGCGCGGTGCTCCAGCCCGACCCGGACGACCGCGCGCGGGGCCACCAGCGGCGCACCGGCACCGTCGAGCACTCCGGCACGGGGTGCCGGGTCGCGCCGCAGGCCGAGGCGGTCGCCGCGGGTGAGCTGCTCGGCGAGGACCTGCGGCTCCCAGATCACCTGCCAGTCGTCGTCACGTCCCTTGACCAGCCGCACCGGCCGGTCGTACGTCCAGGTCGTATCGCCCGGCAGCGTCCACTCGACGCGGATCGTGCTGGTCGCGGTGTCCTGCTCCACCGTGGGCTTGCCCTGCCGGCTCAGCTTGGGCGGCGTCTCAGCCAGTTCGCCGGAGAGCTCCTTGATCTCCCGTGCGACATCGGCGGCGGCCAGCCGGCTGCCGGTCGGGTCGACGAAACCGACCGCCTGGAGATCACCTGTGGGCCAGCCGGCGAGGAAGGCGTCGACGCTGCGCTCCGGGCCGTCCTCACCGGAGCAGGCGACCAGAGTGGCCGAGATCACCACGCATGCGGCGAGGACGGCGAGTCGTGACGAGGTGTGACGACTGCGGTACGCGCGGTGCATCGGGGTGGTGTCCTCCTGTTCGGGCTTGCCCTGCACGCTAGTACACCCTGGCACCCGGGGCTGCCCCGCCCGTGCCCCGTCCGGCCGAAAGACGGGGCGGCGCCGGTGTGATGAACAACATCTGGCGGGGTACTCCTGATCCGGCCGAACCTCGTACCGCAACGTGCGAAAGGACGACGTCACGCACCGGAAGTCCGGCTGGTGGTACGCCGACGGGCCGACCGGTCGGTCTGGCCTAGGCTGGGCGGCGAGAGTGACCCACAACGCGGTGGGTCGAGGGGAGTGGCACCGAATGGACCGGCGTCCGGCGATCAAACCGGGACCCGACCTCCGGCAGGCTGACACCGGCCGGGACGACAGCTTCGACACGGCGACCGACGGAGACGGCTACGGCCGACTCGACACAGGAACGACCGGGATGACCGGTTCGAGCATCGACACCCTCTACGACCTGGGCCTGCCACCAGAGGCGCTGGCGGACGACGTGGAGGACGCCGAACTCGACGAGCCGGTGCCCAACGCCGAGCGGTTGGTGGCCCAAGCGGTCGCCCTGGCCGGCGACGACCACGACGCGGCGACCCTGGTGGGACGGTTCTGGCGGTTCGCGCCGGACGAGGAGCTGATCGGTTTCACCGCCGAGGAGATGCTCGACGCCGCGCGTGCCCACCGCCAGCTCGCCGAGCAGCGGGTGCCGGGCGAGTTGAAGCTGCGGATCCACTCGCCCGACGCGGAGCAGCACCACAGCGTGGTCGAGATCGTCACCGACGACATGCCGTTCCTGGTCGACTCGGTGACCGCCCTGCTCAACAGCCACCACCTGGACGTGCACCTGCTGGTGCACCCGTTGGTGGTGGTGCGCCGCGAGCCGCTGGGACGGCTGGTCGAGGTCGCCGCCGACGTGGAGCCGGACGACGCGATCGACGGTGACCTGGTCGAGAGCTGGATGCGGATCGAGATCGACCCGGTCCGTGACGAGGCGGAGCGCGACAAGCTGCGCCGCGAGTTGCAGCGGGTGCTCACCGACGTGCGGGAGGCCGTCGAGGACTGGCCCAAGATGCGGCAGTGCGCCCTCGCTCTCGCCGACGAGCTGGCCGCCGCGCGGACCAGCGACAACCGGCCGCCGGTGCCGGAGAAGGACATCACCGACTCGGTCGAGCTGCTGCGCTGGCTGGCCCACGACCACTTCACCTTCCTTGGGTACCGCGAGTACCGGCTGGTGCAGAACTCGACCGAGGGTGGGCCGGCGCTGGAGGCGGTGCTCGGCACCGGGCTGGGCATCCTGCGGCAGGACTCGCCGGAGGCACGGGCGCTGTCGTCGATGACGCCCGAGGCGCACGAGAAGGTCACCGAGAAGCGCCTGCTGATCATCACCAAGGCGAACTCGCGGGCCACCGTGCACCGCTCGGCGTACCTGGACTACATCGGTTTCAAGATCTTCAACGCCAACGGCGAGGTGGTGGGCGAGCGGCGGTTCCTCGGCCTCTTCTCCACCGCCGCGTACCGGACCAGCGTGCAGGAGCTGCCGGTGGTCCGGCGCAAGGTCGCCGAGGTGCTGGACCGCTCCGGACTGAGCCAGCGCAGCCACTCCGGCAAGGACCTGTTGCAGATCCTGGAGACGTACCCGCGCGACGAGCTGTTCCAGATCAAGACCGACGACCTCTACCACGCGGTGATCGGCGTACTGCGGATGGCGGGTCGCCGGCAGTTGCGGGTCTTCCTGCGCCGGGACGCGTACGGGCGGTTCATCTCCTGCCTGATCTACCTGCCCCGGGACCGGTTCACCACGCAGAACCGGCTGCGGATGCAGGACATCCTGCTGCGCGAGCTGAACGGTGTCGGGGTGGACTACACCACCCGGGTCACCGAGTCGATGCTGGCCCGGGTGCACTTCATCGTGCGTACCGACCCGAGCAGCCCGCCCGGGGACATCGACGCCGACCTGCTCGCCGAGGAGCTGGCCGACGCCACCCGGCTGTGGGACGACGACTACCGGCTGGTGCTGGAGCGCAAGCTCGGCGACGAGCAGGCCAAGCACCTGTTCGCCCGGTACGCCGACGCGTTCCCGGAGGGCTACAAGGACGGGCACACGCCGTACGAGGCGATGAAGGACCTGGCCAAGCTGGAGCTGTTGGAGGAGTCCGGCCAGCTCGAGATGCACCTGTTCCGCAAGCAGTTGCCGCCGCGCGCGGTCGCCCGGTCCGCGGACGTCGACGATTCGATGGACGTCCGGTTCAAGGTCTACCGCTACGGCGAGCCGATGATGCTCTCGGCCGTGCTGCCGGTGCTGCACTCGCTCGGCGTGAAGGTGGTCGACGAGCACCCGTACGAGGTGGAACGCGTCGACGGCCGGATCTGGCTGTACGACTTCGGGCTGCGACTGCCCGAGGGCCACCAGGAGCTGGCCGAGGTACGCCCGCACGTGGAGAACGCCTTTGCGGCGGCGTGGCGGGGCGAGGCCGAGGTGGACGGCTTCAACGAGCTGGTGTTGCGCGCCGGGCTCACCTGGCGGCAGGTGGTGGTGCTGCGGGCGTACGCAAAGTACCTGCGCCAGACCGGCACCGTCTTCTCCCAGGACTACATGGAGTCGACGTTCATCGCGTACCCGGGCATGGCCACGCTGCTGGTGCGGCTCTTCGAGGCCCGGTTCGAACCGGGGACGCTCACCGCCGAGCAGCGGGAACAGCGGGCCGCCGAGCTGGTGTCCGAGATCGACGCCGCGCTCGACGACGTGGCCAGCCTGGACCAGGACCGCATCCTGCGGGCGTACCTGACCCTGATCCAGGCCACCCTGCGGACCAGCTTCTACCAGAAGCCGATCGGCGGACGCCCCAAGCCGTACGTGGCGTTCAAGCTCGACCCGCAGGCCATCCCCGAGCTGCCGGCGCCCCGGCCGAAGTTCGAGATCTTCGTCTACTCGCCCCGCTTCGAGGGTGTGCACCTGCGGTTCGGGCCGGTGGCCCGGGGCGGCCTTCGCTGGTCCGACCGGCGCGAGGACTTCCGCACCGAGGTGCTCGGCCTGGTCAAGGCGCAGATGGTGAAGAACGCGGTGATCGTGCCGGTCGGCGCCAAGGGCGGCTTCGTGCTCAAGCAGCGTCCGGGCGACCGGGACGAGGCCGTGGTCTGCTACAAGGAGTTCATCTCGGCGCTGCTGGACGTCACCGACAACATCGTCGCCGGTGAGATTGTGCCGCCGGAGGACGTCGTCCGGCACGACAGCGACGACCCGTACATGGTGGTGGCGGCCGACAAGGGCACGGCGACCTTCTCCGACATCGCCAACGAGATCTCCGTCGCGCACAACTTCTGGATGGGCGACGCCTTCGCCTCCGGTGGTTCGGCGGGCTACGACCACAAGAAGATGGGCATCACGGCCCGGGGCGCGTGGGAGTCGGTCAAGCGGCACTTCCGCGAGTTGGGCCACGACACCCAGAGCCAGGACTTCACCGTGGTCGGGGTCGGCGACATGTCCGGCGACGTGTTCGGCAACGGGATGCTGCTCTCCGAGCACATCCGGCTGGTGGCCGCCTTCGACCACCGGCACATCTTCCTGGACCCGAACCCGGACGCGGGCACCTCGTTCGTCGAGCGCAAGCGGTTGTTCGAGATGTCCCGTTCGACCTGGGAGGACTACCACGCCGAGCTGATCTCCGCCGGCGGCGGCGTCTACCCGCGTACCGCGAAGTCGGTGCCGGTGTCGCCGCAGGTCCGCGCGGTGCTCGGGCTGCCCGACGACGTGACGCAGATCAGCCCGCAGGAGTTGATGAAGGCGATCGTCACCGCGCCGGTCGACCTGTTCTGGAACGGCGGCATCGGCACCTACGTCAAGGCCTCCGGCCAGACCAACGCGGAGGTGGGCGACAAGTCCAACGACGCGATCCGGGTGGACGGGCGCAACCTGCGCTGCCGGGTGGTCGGCGAGGGCGGCAACCTGGGCTTCACCCAGCAGGGCCGGATCGAGTACGCCCAGGCGGGCGGCCGGATGTACACCGACTTCATCGACAACGCGGCCGGGGTGGACTGCTCCGACCATGAGGTGAACATCAAGATCCTGCTGAACACGGCGGTGGCCGACGGCGAGCTGTCCGTACCCGAGCGCGACGACCTGCTCGCCCGGATGACCGACGAGGTCGCCGAGCTGGTGCTGCGGGACAACTACGACCAGGCCCGCGCCATCAACAACGCCCAGGCGCAGGCCGCGTCGCTGCTGCCGGTGCACCGACGGATGATCAGCCACCTGGAGCGCTCCGGCGAGCTGAACCGGGCGTTGGAGGCGCTGCCGCCGGACGAGGAACTGGCGGTACGGGCCGAGGCCGGGCTGACCGCGCCGGAGTTCGCGGTGCTGCTGGCGTACGTGAAGATCGTCTTGGAGAAGGAGATTCTCGCCGAGGGGCTGGCCGACGAGGAGTGGACCAACGAGGTGTTGGTCAACTATTTCCCGACCCCGATGCGGGAGCGGTTCGCCGACCGGATGGCACGGCACCGGCTGCGCCGCGACATCGTGACCACGGTGCTGGTCAACGAGGCGATCAACCGGGGTGGCATCTCGTTCGTCTACCGGGTGGTGGAGGAGACCGCCGCCACCGCCAGCGACGTGATCCGGGCGTACGTCGTGGTCCGCGAGGTGTTCGGGCTGCGTGAGGTCTGGGACGCCATCGAGGCCCTGGACAACCGCATCGACCCGGAGTTGCAGACCAGCGCCTACCTGGACACCCGACGCCTGCTCGACCGGGCGGTGCGCTGGCTGGTCACCAACCGGCGTGCGCCACTCGACGTGCCGGCGGAGATCGCCCGGCTGCGGGAGGGTGTGTCGGAGCTGCTGCCGAAGCTGGAGACGCTGTTCTACGGCACCGAGCGGGAGGGCATCGCGGCGCACATCGACTCGATGACCGAGCGGGGCGTGCCGCGTGAACTGGCGGAGCGCAACACCCGCCTGATGTACAGCTTCGGCCTGCTGGACGTGGTGGAGACCGGGGCCGGCAGCGGGCGGAACGTGAGCGAGGTGGCCTCGGTCTACTTCGTGCTCTCGAACCGGTTCCGGGTCGACTCGCTGCTGTCGAAGATCTCCCTGCTGCCCCGGGAGGATCGCTGGCAGACGCTGGCCCGGATGGCGCTGCGCTACGACCTGTACGCCGCGTTGGCCGCGCTCACCGGGGAGGTGCTCGACTCCACGCCGGGTGACCTTCCGCCGTCGGAGCGGGTACAGCAGTGGGAGCAGTCGAACGCCACCTCGATCCACCGCGCCGAGCGGGCGATGGGGGAGTTCGACGAGTCCCGCGCCGACCTGGCCGCGCTCTCGGTGCTGCTGCGCCAGATCCGTACCCTGGTGCGGACCTCCTCGGCCAGCTGACATGTAAGGAAGGGCCCCTTCTTAACGCCTCGTGCATAGGAAGGGGCCCTTCCTAACACTTCGGTCAGGTCGCCAGCGAGGCGAAGACGATCACGTTGTCCGGGTAATCGCCCCTGGCCTCGTCGAACGTGCCGCCGCAGGTGATCACGCGCAGTCCGGGCCGGTCGGACGGGCCGTACACCTGCTCGGTGGGGAAGGCGTTCTTGGGGTGGGCGGCCACCGAGTCCACCCGGAAGTCGACGGACCCGCCGTCCGCCCGGCTGACCGTGATGACGTCGCCGGGTTGCAGCGCGCCGAGGGAGAAGAAGACGGCCGCGCCGATCGCGGCGGAGTCCACGTGCCCGACGATCACCGAGTTGCCCACCTCGCCCGGGCTGGGACCCGGCTCGTACCAGCCGGCGCGCATCGCCTGGTCCAGCGGGGGGACCTCCACGGTGCCGTCGGGGTTGGTGCCGAGCGTCATGATCTTCGCGTTGACGCCGATGCGGGGAATCGTGATCGTGGTCGGGGTGGACCGGGGTAGCCCGGTCGCCGGGCCGGCTGCGCCGGACTCACCGCCGTCGAGGTCCGCGTCGTCCAGCGGCGTGGACGCGGCGCGCTCGGGGGCGCCCGGACCGGCCTGCGCCCGGGGCTGCGGTGGGCGTACCGGCTCGGTGGACCGCATCGACGCGCCGATCAGCCCGAAACCCGCCATGGCCAGCAGTACGACGACGGCGGCGCCGACGGCGCGCCACGGAGAACCGTGACGGCCGCCGGCCCGTCTCGCCGTCGTGTCAGACCGCGAACTCATCGGCCCGGCGCCGACGCATCAGCACGAGGCCGCCGAGGGTCGCCGCGCCGACCATGCCCGCTCCGGCGGTGGCCAGGCCACCCTTGGTGCCGGTGGCGATCCCACCGTCACCGCCGTCGACCCCGCCGTGCGGCAGGACCACCAGCTCACCCACGCCGCAGGAGCCCTTCAGCTCGTACGTGCCAGGCTTGGCGTCCTTGGCGACCCGGGCTTCGCCGTAGTAGACGAAGTCCTTCTCGTGCTCCCAGCGATCGCCCGAGTCGTCCTTGCCGTGCTTGTCCGACTCGTCCTTGCGGCGCTCACCGGACCACTCGTGCTCGCCCTCGCTCGACCAGTCCCGCTTGTCCTCGCCCTTCTCGTCCCGGTTCTTCCAGTCGTGCTCGGACTTCGCGTCGCGCTCCTCCTCGGCGGACGGGGCCTTGCGGTCCTGCGCGCCCTCCGCTTCCTGGCCGTGCTCCTCGGCCTTCCAGCCGCGGTCCTTGTCACCCGCGTCGGTCTCGTCGGCCGCACCGCCACCGGTGCCCTTCGACTCCGGCGCCGACTCGGCCTCGCCCGACCAGTCCTTGCCGTGCTGCGAGTCCTTGCGGTCCTCCCAGTCCTTGTGACCCTGTTTCCGGTCGTGGTCCCGGCCGCCCCGGTTGTCGCCCTTGTCGGCTGCCTCGAGTTCGACCTTCCCGGTGACCTTGGACCACACGAAGGGGTGTTCCTGCGCCTCTTCGCAGACCTGCACCAGCTTGACCTCGTCGCCGGCCTTCACCGCGTGTGGCCTGGCGAAGACCTTGCCCTCGTCCTCGTGACCGTGGCCGTCAGCGAGCGCGACCCCGGGTGCGAACACCAGCAGAGAGGCACTGCCGAGGGCGGCGCCCGTAACGACCTTCCCCAGCATCTTCTTAGCCATGACCTGTGTCACTCCATCCCTGTGTTGTCCTGTGGCTCGCACGACCGAGCCAGAACCGACGTTAGACCGTTTCATGGCCTATGAAGGGAAAGATTCGTGTTCTGCCATTCGTGCGATTTACCCGGCTGGCAGGGCTCCGCTGAGGGAGTCGTGCCGGGGCGTCCCGGGTGGGTCCGTTCCACTCCTCGTGACCGGTCATCGCCCGTACGGGCCGCTGATCGACGGCGATGTGTCACGTCGGGTGGCCCGTCGGGCGGGGTAGGGTTTCGAAAATATCGAACCATTGCCATGGAAGCGCTCCCATGCAAGAATCTCTGCACGCGGTGAGCGGAGCCACACCGCGCAGGCAGGTGTCGAGGGCAGCCGGTGTCACCGGACGACCACTTGCCGTCGGCCGGGTACGCCGGTCGTGCACCACCACCAACGCCCGCCCGGGTCGGGCGCTCCCGAAAAATCCCGTTGGCACCGGCGGTCGTCCGTGAGGACGTCCCTCGGGTGCCACGTGCCGGGCCCTACGCGGATCCGGTCTCGCCCAAGGAGATCAGTGGCATGAATGTGTGGAGAAGGCTGTCCAGTCGACGCCGCGCCGTCGCGCTGGCCGGCGCGAGCGCGCTGGTCGCGGGCGGTTTGGTGACGATTCCGGTCACCGCGGCGCACGCCGCGACGCAGTGCGACGTCGCGTACACGACGAACGACTGGCAGGGTGGCTTCACCGCCACCATCACCATCCGGAACATCGGTGACGCGCTCAGCGGATGGACCCTCGGCTTCACGTTCCCCGACGCCAACCAGCGCGTACAGCAGGGCTGGTCGGCCCGCTGGAGCCAGTCGGGCCGGAACGTGACCGCGCAGAACGAGTCCTACAACGGCAACCTCGCCACCGGTGCCAGCACCAGCATCGGCTTCAACGGCTCCTGGAGCGGCAGCAACCCGCGCCCCACCTCGTTCACGGTGAACGGCGTGGCCTGCAACGGCGGCACCACGCCGACCACGCCGGCACCGACCACGCCGGCACCGACCACGCCGGCACCGACCACGCCGGCACCGACCACGCCGGCACCCACCACCCCGCCGCCCACGACGCCGCCGCCCGGCGGACCTCGGGTGGACAACCCGTACCTGAACGCCCGGGGCTACGTGAACCCGGAGTGGAAGGCCAAGGCCGAGTCGGTCAGCGGCGGTAACCGGATCTCGAACACCCCGACGGGTGTGTGGCTGGACCGGATCGCGGCGATCGAGGGCACCGACAACAGCCAGTCCAACGGCCCGATGGGTCTGCGTGACCACCTGGACGAGGCGCTGCGGCAGAACGCCCAGTACATCCAGGTCGTCATCTACAACCTGCCCGGCCGCGACTGCGCGGCGCTCGCCTCCAACGGTGAGCTGCAGGCCCACGAGCTGCCCAGGTACAAGGCGCAGTACATCGACCCGATCGCAGCGATCATGGGTGACGCGAAGTACCGCAACCTGCGGATCATCACCATCATCGAGATCGACTCGCTGCCGAACCTGGTGACCAACACCTCCGGAAACCCGGGCGGCACCGCGATGTGCGACACGGTGAAGGCCAACGGCGCGTACGTGCAGGGTGTCGGCTACGCCCTCGCCAAGCTCGGCGCGATTCCGAACGTCTACAACTACATCGACGCCGCGCACCACGGCTGGATCGGCTGGGACAGCAACTTCGTCCCGACCGCCCAGATCCTGCGCGAGGCGGCCGGCGCCTCCAACGCCACCGTCGCCAACGTGCACGGCTTCATCGTGAACACCGCGAACTACTCGGCGCTGCGTGAGCCGTACGCCCGGGTCACCGACTCGGTGAACGGCCAGACGGTGCGGCAGTCGAAGTGGATCGACTGGAACCAGTACAACGACGAGCTGTCCTTCGCCCAGGCGTTCCGGCAGGAGCTGGTCCGGCAGGGCTTCGACAGCAACATCGGCATGCTGATCGACACCTCCCGTAACGGCTGGGGCGGCAGCGCCCGGCCCACCGGTGCGGGCCCGACGACCAGTGTGGACGCCTACGTGGACGGTGGTCGGACCGACCGTCGTATCCACAAGGGCAACTGGTGCAACCAGTCCGGTGCGGGTCTGGGCGAGCGGCCGAAGGCCGCGCCGGAGCCGGGTATCGACGCGTACGTCTGGATCAAGCCCCCGGGTGAGTCGGACGGCTCCAGCCGCGAGATCCCCAACAACGACGGCAAGGGCTTCGACCGGATGTGCGACCCGACCTACGAGGGCAACGCCCGTAACGGCAACAACCGCAGTGGTGCCCTGCCGGACGCCCCGATCTCGGGCGCCTGGTTCCCGGCGCAGCTCTCCGAGCTGATGCGCAACGCCTACCCGCCGTTGTCCTGACGGTCAGGCATACCGGCCGCCAGCGGTAGGTGAGGCGCTGCGGCGGCAGGTTCCCCGGGCCCCTGGTCCGACCGCACCGGTCGGACCAGGGGCCCCTCTCGCTGCGCGGGAGGAGGTCCGCCCGAATCGGGTGGACCCTGTTCCGCGCTCAGGGCACCGTCTTCTCGATCGCCGCCCGGCCGGTCTCGGCCAGCTCACGCCGGGCGCGTTCGACGTTCTCGGGGGTGAGGTCCTGACCTCGCGCCATCACCAGGTCCTCCGGCTCCCACGGCTGCTCGGCGCCGGTCCGGATGTTGTCCCCGCCGGCTCCGGTGCCGGTACCGGTCGCGCCGGTGCCCGCCGCGTACGGATCGGCGATGACGTCCTCGGTCGGTGCGTCGCGGTCGAGCCGTTCGCCCGGTCCGGCGAAGGCCGGAGTCTCCTGGTCGAATCCGCCGCCGGTCATCAGCTCGGGGACGCCGCTGTCGTCGTCCACCGCCGCGGCCACCTCGGGGCGCTCCTCCAGCGGTCGTTCACGATCCGTCATCGTTGCCGCCTCCTGTCCGCCGCACAGTTCCTCCGGCCCCCTGCGGGTACCCGCCGGATACCGCGCCATGCCTACGACGGCACGACGAAGGCGGGCACCCCGCTCCGGGACACCCGCCTCCCGACACCGATCAGCGGCCGAGCACCCGATCGAGGAAGTCGCGGTACTCGCGGACGGCCACCCGGAGCTGCTCGGTGTCGGGTGAGCCTGCCTCCTGCCAACCGCCGAGCTTGTTCTTGTGCTCCGCCAGCGCCGTGGAGAGCGCCTGCATGGCCTCGTCGACGAGCGACTGCGCCTGACCGGCGGCGGCCTGCGGGTCGTCCACGAAGCGGAGCTGGACGTCACGCCAGCGGTCCCGGAAGCCCTGTGCGGTCGCCCCGTCGAAGAGGGTCGCCGCGCCGGCGAGAACCGACGAACCGGTGGTGTCGGAGTCGCCGCTCGGCGACGGCCCGTCCGGGTCGACCATCGTCGGGGCGGCGCTGCCGTAGCCGGGGCCGCCGGCCGCCGCCGCGTCGGTGGTGTCGACCGTCGAGGTGCGCTCCGTCTCGCCGCCGGGAGTGAGCGGCTCGGCCCGCCCGTCGAGGTTGTCGGCCCGGTGGCCGGCCGGCTCAACCTCGACAGCCGTGTCGGTGTCGTCGAGGTCGTCGCCGGTGCGGCCGAACTCGGCGGTGGGATCGGCCCGCAGCCCCTCCCGCTCCCCGTCGACGGCGCCGTCGCCCGGCCGGGCGGTGCGCTCCGCGCGCGGGTCGATCTCGTCCTCGGGGCGCGGGCTGGCCATCGCGGACGCGGCCACCGCGCCGCCCACGGAGGTGGCGCCGAAGGCGGTCGGCACCGGAGCGGGCTCGGTCACCTCACCACCCTCGTCGTCGCGCGGCCGACCGTCCCACGGGCGGTTGCGGTCGGTGGACTCCACACGGTCGCGGTCCGTCGGCTCGTCGGTGCGGTCGGGGTCGTCCGGTACGTCCCGGTGGGCACCGTTCGGCGGCACTGCCACCGGGGCAGACCGGACGGCCTCGGGGTGGTCGTTGTTGAGCTGCTGCTCGTCTTGCCGCATGGTGCTCTCCTCAGCGGTTCGTGGCGTCATGGGCGGCCTCGGGGTGGCGCTGCTCCGGCGAGGTGGCGGCCGCGACCGGTTCCTCGCCGAGCAGGTCGGCGAAGAGGGCGCGGTAGTGCACGACGGCCTGACGGAGGTCCTCGGTGCTGGCCTCGCCCCGGGAATTGCGCAGGTGGATCTCGTGCGCGTCCCGGTAGTGGCTGAGCGTCCGGGCGTGCTCGACGGACAGGTGGGCGATCTGGTCCGAGAAGTCACCGGTGGGGTAGCCCCGCTCGGCGACGAGCCGGGTGACCAGTTCGTCGGCCTGACCGACGGTCTCGGCGGGGGAGTCGACGAAACGCACCTGGAGTTCCTCCCAGGCGGCGGCGTACCGGGCGCGGGAGCCGGGGTCCAGCGGGACGAGTTCGAGTCCGGCGTGCCGGCGTTCCCGGTCCCGCAACTCCCGCTCGGCGGCGCTGCGGCTGTCCCGTTCGGCGACGACGTGGTCGTACTCGGGTCCGAAGCGTTGCCGCAGCGAACGGCGGCGGCCGGCCACGACGACGGCCGCGGCCACGGCGGCGACCACCAGGATGATGAGGACGGTGACGACTATCTGCGTGGGCGACATGGCTCCTCCTTCGCCTTGAGGTATTCCCTCCGAGCACTGATCGCCAATCCCGTTCCGGAGCACTTTCCTCACCCGAATCGGTGGTGAGGCAGGGCGGAGCCTCGTCCTGACGGGACGAGCGGCGACCTGGGGCGTCGGCCGGGGCCGGGAAACCGGGCGAGCGGCGCGGCGTCGTCCATTCCGGGCGGCAGGCACCTCCCCGGTGCGTTCGGCACCGTATAGGTAGTCTCGACAGACGGTAGTGCGTCCGGCGCGGATTACGTATCCTGCCCAAGGCGCCCGAGCCCGGGCGCCTCGGCGGGCCATCGGGGGTGCGCGCCGGTGACGGTGCCCGGCCCGTGCCGGAGCCCTTCCAGCCACCCTTCCGGGCGAGGTCCGATTGAACACCCGCGACTGGCCGATCCGCTCCAAGCTGACCGCGCTGGTCGTGGTGCCGGTGACCGCGCTGCTGGCACTGTGGATATTCGCGACCACGCTCACCTTCGGTCCCGCTCTGGATCTGCTCGCCGCCCGGACCCTCCTCTACGATTTGGGACGGCCGGGCGAGACGGTGGTGGCCGAACTGCAGCGGGAGCGCCGGCTCTCGGTGGTGCATCTCGGCTCGCCCCGTACGGTCTGCGGTCAGCCGCCGGCCAACTGCGTGTTGCCGGAGTTGGTCGCGCAGCGGGACCGCACCGACACCGCGATCGCCGAACTGCGTCGCCGGGTCGCCGGGGAGCAACTGCGCGACGCCGCCGGCGAGCTGCTCGAGTCCCGGCTGGACCGGTTTCTCGGCGATCTCGACGCGCTGCCGGCGGGGCGCCCGTTCATCGACCGTCGTGACCTCGACCGGGCGGGGGTGATCGGCCTCTACAGTGGCATGATCTCGTCGGCGTTCCACACCTTCTCCGCCCTGGCGAACCTGCCGGACCAGGACCTCAACCGGGAAGCGCGGGCGCTGACCGATATCGGTCGCTCCCGCGAGCTGCTCGGGCAGACCGACGCGTTGCTGGCCGGTGCGCTGATTGGCGGACGGCTCGCCGAGGGCGAGCACACGCTGCTCGTGCAGGGCATCGCCAACCAGCGCTTCCTGACCGAGAGTGCGGTGGCCGACCTGCCGGAGCCGGACCGCGTGGCGTACCAACGGTTGACCGAGCAGGACGCGTTCACGCAGTTGCGGCAGATGCAGGACGATCTGGTCGCCGCCGACCCCTCGGCCCGCCTCCGGATCGACCAGCAGGCATGGCAGAGCAACTACGACACCGTGCAGCAGTCGCTGCGGGACTTCGAGCTGACCCAGGCCGACGGGCTGGCCGACCGCTCGGTGCCGATGGCGGTGCGCACCCTGGTCCGGCTGGCCGCCGCCGGCCTGCTCGGCCTGGTCGCCGTCGTGCTCTCACTCGTGGTCGCGCTGCGGGTCGGCCGGTCGCTGGCGCAACGGCTGACCCAGGTACGCGGCACCGTCAAGGAGGCCGAGGAGCGCCTGCCCGAGGTGGTGGCCCGGCTGCGGCAGGGCGAGCAGGTCGACGTGGCCCGGGAGGCGCCGCTGGCCGACCGGGGCGCGGACGAGATCGGCCAGGTGGCCCAGGCGTTCACCGAGGTGCACAAGGCCGCGATCCGCTCCGCAATGGTCGAGGTGAGCCTGCGGCGCGGTCTCAACGAGGTCTTCCTGAACATCGCCCGACGCAGCCAGGGGTTGGTGCACCGGCAGCTCACCGTGCTCGACCGGATGGAACGGGACGCCGAGGACCCGGACCATCTTGCCGAGTTGTTCCGGGTCGACCACCTCGCCACCCGGTTGCGACGGCACGCCGAGGACCTGGTCATCCTCGCCGGTGCCGCACCCGGGCGGGGCTGGCGCAACCCGGTGGCCATGGTGGACCTCATCCGGGGCGCGACCTCCGAGGTCGAGTCGTACGACCGGGTGGACATCGTCAACGTCCAGCCCGCCGGCACCGTGGGCCGGGTGGTCGGCGACATCATCCACCTGCTCGCCGAACTGATCGAGAACGCCACCGCGTACTCGCCGCCGGACTCTCGGGTCGAGATCTCGGGCGAGCACGTCGCGCACGGGTACGCGCTCTCCGTCACCGACCACGGGCTCGGCATGACGCCTGCCGCCATCGAGGAGGCCAACCGGAAGCTCGCCCGGTCACCGGACTTCGACCCGGCCGAGACCGCGCGCCTGGGGTTGTTCGTGGTCGCGCGGCTCGCCGCCCGGCACGACGTACGGGTGCGGTTGCGGGAGTCGGACGGGACCGGGCTGACCGCCGTGGTGCTGATCCCGGCGGCATTGATCACCGCCGAGCCGTCGCCGCTGCCCGACCTGGACGCGCCGGCCGGTGACGACGAGGCCGCCACCCCGGAGCAGCGGCGGCTGGCCCGGGCCACCCGGCTGACCACGGTGTCCCGACAGAGCACCCGAGCGCAGGCCGGACCGGACAAGCAGGCGTCCACCGAGGCGGTGGCGGCGAGTAGGGCCGGCAGCCGGGGCGGCCCGACCTCCGGGTCCGCCGTCGGCCCGGCCGAGGCCGACGGCCTGCCCCGCCGCATCCGCCAGCGGGGCCCGGCCGTCACCGCACCGCCGGCCGCCGCCCCCGAGCCGCCACCGCGGAACTCGTCCGCCGGACCGGCACCGGTCGGGCCGCCGCCTCCGGTGGCGCCGGACGCCGCCTCGACGGAGGTGGCGTCCGGCAACGGGTCGTCCGGCCCGGCCGGGCACCGGGCGGCACCCGACCGTGACCAGGGCGTCGTCGACGCGCCGACGGTGTGGATGCCGGTGGTCTCCTCGGCGATCGACGGTCCGACCGTGCGGCAACCGGTGGTGGTCCCGCGCGGGCCGATCCGGCCGCTCGGCGAGCCGACCCCGCGCAGTCCGGAGGAGGCCCGCCGGTTCATGTCGGCGCTCCAGGCGGGCACCACGCGGGGCCGGCGCGCCGCCGTCGCGCCGAATGACGACGCGGGACGCGCCGGACCGCCGAGCGACGACGCGGAGCGCACCGGACCGGCCACGCCGGGTCGACCCGGTGCCGTCTCCGCCGACCAGCAGCAGGACCGGAGCGCCGAGCCGGCAGAGTCGCCGGCCGACGATCCGGCGACTGTGCAACCCCCGACCGCGACTGAGAGGGACGCCTGATGCATTCGACGAGGCAGAGTGCCGATCTCGGCTGGTTGCTGGACGACCTGTTGGAACGGGTACCGACCGCGCGGCAGGCGGTGGTGCTCTCGGCGGACGGCCTGCTGCTCGGCTGCTCCACGGGAATGGACAAGTCCGATGCCGAGCATCTGTGCGCGCTGGCCTCCGGGCTGTCCAGCCTGGCCCGGGGCGCGAGCCGCCATCTCATCGGCGGGCCGGTGCGCCAGACGGTGGTGGAGATGGAGTCCGCGTACCTCTTCGTGACGGCAGCCGGGCAGGGCACCTGCCTCGCGGTGGCCAGTGACACCGACGCTGACATCGGCCTGGTGGCGTACGAGATGGCGATGCTGGTGACCCGGGTGGGCGAGAATCTGGGGACACCGACGCGGGCGTCGATGGGTGTCGCCGATGCGCACTGACTTACCGGGGAACCAACACGAGTGGCTCGACGCCGACGCCGGCCCGGTGGTCCGGCCGTACACCCTGACCGGCGGCCGGGTCCGGGCCAGCGCGGACGCCTTCGACCTGGTGGCGTACGTGCTTGCGAAGCCGGACCCGGACCTCGGCGCCTATCCGGAGCTGTACCCGGAACACCGGCTGCTGGTGGAACTCGCCGGCCGGGGAACGCCGGTGGTGGAACTCGCCGCCGATCTCAACCTGGCCATCGGTGTGGTCCGGGTGCTGCTCGGCGATCTACTCTCCCGGGGACTGGTCGCTGTGCACCAGCCGCCGCGTGCCACGTACCTGCCCGACAACGACATCCTCAAGGCGGTGGTCGATGGACTCCGTGCGTTATGACGGCGAGCGGCGGGGCCACGGGGTCCCGATCGCGCTGAAGATCCTCGTCGCCGGCGGCTTCGGTGCCGGCAAGACGACGCTGGTCAGCGCGTTGAGTGAGGTCCGGCCGTTGCAGACCGAGGAGATCTTGACCGGGGCGGGGATCGAGACCGACGACCTCTCCGGAGTGGAGACGAAATCGACCACCACGGTGGCGATGGACTTCGGCCGGATCACCATCAACGACGACCTCCAGCTGTACCTGTTCGGCACGCCCGGGCAGGACCGGTTCTGGTTCCTCTGGGACGAGCTGGCTTTCGGGGCGCTCGGCGCGGTGGTGCTCGCGGACACCCGTCGGCTGGCCGACTGCTTCCCGTCGATCGACTACTTCGAGCAGCGCGGCATCCCGTTCGTGGTCGGGGTCAACTGCTTCGACAACTCGCAGCGGTTCAGTCTGGAGGCGGTACGCCGGGCCCTCGACCTCGACGGCGACGTGCCGATGGTGCTCTGCGACGCTCGTGACCGGCAGTCCGGCAAGACGGTGTTGATCTCCCTGGTCGAGCACGTGGCCCGGCAGCGGGGCGAGCCGGTTCCGGCGGCCTGACCCGGGTTTCGGACGCCTGTCGAGGCCGGGCCGTTCCGGGAGGACCAAAGGTCCGTCCCGGATTCAAGGTCTAACCGGCCCACATCGGGGCAAGGCTTCTGGTGGGATCGACGCAGGGATTCGGCAAGGAGGCGGTACGCGGTGGCAGTTCAGGGCGAGATCGTGCACATCGGCGGGTACACCGCGCAGAGCGGGGGCCGGGCCATCGGCATCGTCGCGGCCCGTCGGGATCCGCGCTCCGGCGAGCTGACGTCGCTGGGCACGGTCGCGGTCACCGCGTCACCGTCCTTCCTCGCCCGCCACCCCCGCCTGCCGATGCTGTACGCGGTCAACGAGCTGCCCACCGGTGAGATCAGTGCCTGGCGGGTGGGCGCCGACGGGGAACTGGACGCGGCCGGCACGCAGCCGACCGGTGGGGCGGAGCCGTGTCACCTGGCGGTCACCCCGGGCGGCGGGCACCTCGTGGTGGCCAACTACGGCAGCGGCAGCGTGACCGTGTTCCCCCTCGACGCCGACGGGGTCCCGGGTGCGCGTACCGACGTGGTGGCACACCAGGGGCACGGGCCGAACCCCGAGCGGCAGGAACAGGCGCACGCGCACATGGTCTCGCCGGGCGCGGACGGCGAGCCGCTGCTCGCCGTCGACCTGGGTACCGACTCGATCTACCGGTACGACCTCGACATGACGGGCGGGCTGACCTCCCGGGGTGCCCGGGTGCGGACAGCTCAGGGGGTGGGTCCCCGGCACGTGGCCCGGCACCCGGACGGCCGGCACTGTTATGTCGCCGGTGAGTTGGACGGCTCGGTTCTCGCGTACGAGGTGACCGGCGACGGGGGGCTCCAGGAACTCGGGCGGGTCGAGGCCAGCGATCGTGCCGGGCACGTGCAACCGTCGGAGATCGCCGTGGGTGCCGACGGACGCTTCCTCTACGTCGCCAACCGTGGGGTGGGCACGATCGCCGTCTTCGCTCTCGGCGCGGGCCTGCCGAAGCAGGTCGCGGAGGTGGAGACCGGCGGCGAGTGGCCGCGCCACTTCGCGCTCGTCGGCGAGCACCTGTACGTCGTCGACGAGCGGGCAGATATGGTACGCACTTTCCTCGTCGACCGGGAGTCTGGAGTTCCGACGCCGTTGGGGGAGCCGCTCGTGGTCGCCAGCCCGACTTGCCTTCTGCCCTGATCGTGGGCTTGAGACATAGATGCATCCACATTGCGCCGTTGCATCGTGACGCAAAGTTACGATTCTGCAGTGATCTGTTTCTCCTCTGTAACTTTCGACCGAAAGGCCATGGCAGACCACCGGCCGGGTACGCAAGATGGTCTGCGTGTCAGCAGGCCGCCATCGCATGCGTTCAGGTATTCACGCCGCCGCCGCCGCGGCGGCGGTCGGCGTTCTCGTCGTCACGGCCGGGGGGTGGGTCGGTTATCGCCAACTCGCCGGTCCGGACTGCTCCGGCAAGATCGAGCTGTCCGTCGCCGTGGCCGGCGAGCTCGCTCCGGCGGTGGACCAGGCGGCCTCCGAGTGGGAGGAGAAGGGTGCCGCCGTCGAGGGGACCTGCATCGACGTGACGGTCACGGCGGCCGACCCGGTCGAGGTGGCGGCGGTGGTGGCGGCCAGGCACGGCGCGACCCTGGCCGGTGTGGGCCAGGCCAGCGGCACCGCGGTGAGCCCCGACGTCTGGATCCCGGACTCCTCCACCTGGCTGCTGCGACTCAAGACCGGTGGCGCGGCGGCCTTCGAGCCGGGTAACGGGGCGTCGATCGCCAGCAGCCCGGTGGTCGTCGCGATGCCGGAGCCGATCGCCGCCCGGCTCGGCTGGCCGCAGAAGGAACTCGACTGGACACAGCTGCTGGCCCGGGTGAACAGCGACCGGCCGCTGCGAACCGGGATCGTCGAGCCGACCCGGGACGCCGCCGGCCTGTCCGGTTTGCTGTCGCTGATGACCGCGGCGTCGTCCACCGGCGGTGCCACCGCCGAGCAGGACCGGGTCGGCGCGCTGCGGGCGCTGGCGTCGGGTGCCTCGGCGCTGCGCCAGGACCTGCTCGCGAAGTTCCCGACCTCGGCGGACAACACCACGCTGGCCAGCGCCCTCGGCGCGGCGGCGCTCTCCGAGGAGGACGTCATCCAGTACAACGCCCGCAAGCCTCCGGTGCCGTTGGCGGCGCTGTATCTCAAGCCGGCACCGCTGCCGCTGGACTACCCGTACGCGGTGCTGCCCGGCATCGACCCGGCCAAGGCGTCCGCCGCCCGGGTGCTGTTCGAGGCGCTGACCACCTCGTCGTTTAGGGACAGGCTGGCCACGCAGTCGTTGCGCGGGCCGGACGGGAACTGGGGTGCCGGCTTCGCGGCGCCGCAGGGTGCGCCCAGCCCGGCCGGTGGCGACGCCTCCGCCGCGCCGCCGCCACAGGGCGGGGTGGCTGCCGGTGGGCTGGCGCCGGACGCGGTGGAGCGGGCGGTGTCGAGCTGGTCGATCGCCACCCTGTCCGGCCGGATGCTCTGCATCATCGACGTCTCCGGCTCGATGAAGAAGACCGTGCCGACGGCCAACGGGGCGACCCGGCAGCAGGTCACCATCGAGGCGGCCCGCCGCGGCCTGAACCTCTTCGACGACTCCTGGTCGATCGGGCTGTGGGTGTTCTCCACCAATCTGGTGGGTACGCGGGACCACCGCGAGGTGGTGCCGATCGGGCCGCTGTCGCGGCAGCGCAGCACCCTGGAGCGGGGTCTGGACACGGTCGCCTCGTCCAGTGGTGACACCGGCCTGTACGACACGCTGCTGGCCGCCTACAAGGACGTCCAGCGGAACTGGGAACCGGGCAAGGTCAACTCGATCGTGCTCTTCACAGACGGCAAGAACGAGGACGCCGACGGCATCTCGCAGCGCCAGCTGATCGCCGAGCTGGAGCGGATCAAGGACCCGGAGCAGCCGATCCAGGTCATCATCGTGGGAATCGGCACCGAGGTGAGCAAGTCGGAGCTGGACACCATCGCCGGGGCCGCCGGCGGCGGGGCGTTCATCGCCGCCGACCCGACCAAGATCAGTGACATCTTCCTCAGGGCGATCGCCCTGAGGAAGGCGCCGGCCTGAGCAAAGGCACAGGACTGGGGTCTGCGGTACCGGAGAAAGCAGTACGACAGGCCCCTTTCCGGTCGTCCTCCACACCGGAAAGTGACGGCAATACGTCGGAAGCAATCGGCCCTCATAGTTATCAAGGCAGGATGTTCCTCGTGCACCGGCAGATCCGGCCGCCCGTCCCGGCCGATCCCGGGCCGTCGGCGAGCGAAGTGTGGGAGGGCCGGTGACCTCGGCGACGCTGTTGACCCCCGCCAGATCGTCATCGCGATCAGGTGACACCCCGCCGGCGAGCGGGTCGGTGCGCGACGACCAGCGGGCGTACGTCCGTTCCCTGGTCGTGCTGGACGCCACCGTCCTGTCCGTGGCGGTGCTCATCGGGTACGCGGCTCGATTCGGCGAATCCGTTCCACGTGGCACCCACGTGTCCTACGTCCTGTTCGCTCCGGCGCTGGTGCTGGCCTGGCTGGTCTCGCTCAAGGCCCTGCGCTGCTACGACGACCGGGTGGTCGGCTACGGCGCGGACGAGTACCGGCGGGTGAGCATGGCCAGTCTCCGGCTGGCCGGCGCCGTCGCGATCCTCGGCTACGTCGCCGATGTCGGCGTGTCCCGTGGTTTCCTGGCGATCTCGTTCGCGGTGGGCACGATCGCGCTCGAAGTGGCCCGGTTCGCCGCGCGCAAGCGCCTGCACCGAGCCCGGTCGCGGGGTGCGGGCTGGTCTCGGCGGGTGCTGGTGGTCGGCGACACCGCACACGTGTTGGAGTTGGTGCACACGCTGCGCCGCGAGCCGTACGCCGGCTATCAGGTGGTCGGTGCCTGCATCCCGGACGCGCTGCTGGCCCCGGTGGCGCAGCGGCTCGGTGACGTGCCGGTGGTCGGCTCGTTCCGGGGTATCCCGGAGGCCGCCGCCGCCATCGGCGCGGACACGGTGGCGGTCACCGCCTGCGGGGAGCTGACCGCCACCCGGCTGCGCCGGCTCGGTTGGCAGCTGGAGGGCACCGGCATCGACCTGGTGCTGGCCCCGGCGTTGACCGACGTCGCCGGTCCGCGCATCCACACCCGCCCGGTCGCCGGGCTGCCCTTGATCCACGTGGAGGCACCCGAGTTCCGTGGGGCGCGCAAGCTGGTCAAGGGGCTGGTCGACCGCTCGTTGTCGCTGGTGGCGCTGACCCTGCTGCTGCCGCTGCTGGCGGCCATCGCGCTCGCCGTGAAGCTGAACAGCCGGGGACCGGTGCTGTTCCGGCAGACCCGGGTGGGGCAGGGGGGGCGCGAGTTCGGCGTCTTCAAGTTCCGCACCATGGTGGTCAACGCGGACGCCCTGCTGGCCGAGTTGACCGCCCGCAACGAGACCGACGGCCTGATGTTCAAGATGCGGGACGACCCCCGGGTGACCAGGGTCGGGCGGCTGCTGCGCAAGTGGTCCCTGGACGAGCTTCCCCAGCTGGTCAACGTCCTGCTCGGTCAGATGAGCCTGGTCGGGCCCCGGCCGCCGCTGCCGTCGGAGGTGGCCCGCTACGACGGCGACGTGGCCCGCCGCCTGCTGGTCAAGCCCGGGATGACCGGCCTCTGGCAGGTCAGCGGCCGATCCGACCTGAGTTGGGAGGACGGCATCCGGCTGGACCTCTACTACGTGGAGAACTGGTCGCTCGCGGCCGACCTGACCATCCTCTGGAAGACCTTCGGCGCGGTGATCAACAGTCGGGGCGCGTACTGACCTCGGCCTACGGCTGCGGGCCGGTCCAGTCCAGGCAGACCACCACCGCGTCGTCGGTGAGGTCGCCGGCGACGAAGGCCCGCAGGTCGCCGAGGAGAGAGCGGACGGCGTCCAGCGGCGTCATCGGCCCGGTACGGCGCAACATCCGGTCCAGCGCGGTCTCGCCGTAGCGGGTGCTGCGCCCGGTCGCGTCGATCACTCCGTCGCTGATCATGAAGAGTCGGTCGCCCCGCTGGAGCTGGATGTACTGTTCGTGATAGTTCGTCCCCTCGAACATGCCGAGCGGGAACTGCGCCTCCAGCGCCTGCACGGTGACCTCGCCGGCCCGCAGCAGCACCAGCCGGGGTGATCCGGCGTCGACGGCGGTGAGCAGGCCGGTCCGCAGGTCGAGTTCGAGCAGCAGGGTGGAGAGATGTTGCTCACCCCGGTGCATGTCGTAGACCGCCTGGTCGGCCAGGGTGGCCTGGTCGGCCAGCGGGATGCCGGCCCGGCGGGCGTTGCGCAGCGCGCAGGTGGCCAGCATGGAGAGCATCGAGGCGGCCACCCCCTCACCCATCCCGTTGATTGTCGCGGTCCAGACCCGTTCGCCGTCGTCGGACCAGTCGAAGCTGTCGCCCCGCACCGCGTACGCCGGTTCGAGCTGACCGGCCAGGCTGAACGACGGACGGGTCCGGCTGCGCCCGGGCAGGAGCTCCCACTGCACCTCGGCCGCGAGCGTGAGCCGCCGACTGCGCCGCGCCACGCGGTACACGTCGGTGCCGGGGTCGACCGCGGTCAGCTCGTGGGCCAGGGACGTGGCGATCTCCAGCAGATCGGCCAGCAGCCCGTCGTCGTCCAGCGGTGCGACCCGGAGCACACCACGCCGTTCGCCGCGCATGTTGACCGGCAGGTAACCGGTACCGTCCGCGTACACCGGAGTCTCGTGGTCGAAGCAGCGCCAGGCGGGGTGACCCGGGCTGGTCACCTCGTCACCACCGCTGAGTGGAAGCAGGGCGGCCAGGCGGTAGTCGACCTGGAGCAGCTCGGTCTCGGTGATGCCGTACTCCCGCTCCAGCAGCTCCGCGATCCGCGCAACGAGCAGGTCAGCGGGGGCCGCCGTGAGTGTGACGCGGGCCTCGTCGACCGGCTCGTTCATCGTCTCTCCTTGATCACAAGCCCATTCGGCGACAGAATCGGAGTACGCTCAGGCCCACCATGGCGGAACTGCATGGTCCACCGGGACCCGAGATGAGTATGGCTGCCGAGCTGGATACCGCGGCAGGTGCCCTGCTGACCGTCTGGGACGGTGCGCGGGAACGGACGGCCAACCGGATCTCGACCGCCCAGCTGCGGGCCGTCATGCTCGTCGAGCAGCAGGACGGGATCAACCTGCGCCGGTTGGCCACCGGGCTGGACATGCTGCTCTCCTCGGCCAGCCGGCTCTGCGACCGGCTGGTCGCCGCCGGGATGCTGGAACGCGAGCCGGGCCGCGCCGACCGCCGGGAGATCTCGCTGCACCTCACCGCCGAGGCCCGCCGGCTCCTCGCCGAGCTGCGCGAGGACCGCCGCCAGCACCTGGCCGCGATCCTGGCCGCGATGACCCCGGAGGCCAGTGAGGCGCTGCTGCACGGATTGCGCGAGTTCGACGCGGCAGCTCGGGCGCGGGTGAGGCGGCCGGTGTCGCCGTTGGTGCCCCCGCAGGAGGCGCACCCGGAGCAGCTACCGGCGTCGGGCCGGGGAGCTGCGGAGCACGGTGTCGAGCCGCAGTCGCGGGGCTGGTCGGCGGGGAAGACCTCGGTCTCACGTACCGCCTGACGCCCAGGCCGGGGTCAGCCGCGCTCGGCCGGGCTCACCGCCAGCATCGCCACGTCGTCGTGCCGGTGCCCACCGCACCACTCGTCGACCAGGCGCAGCACCCGGTCGACCAGTGCGGCCGGCGACGACCCGGTGGCCTCGACCAGGGCCCGGTGCAGTCGCCGCTCGCCGAACATCTCGGTGCCGTGCGGCCCGCCCCGGGCCTCGGTCACCCCGTCGGTGCGGGCCACCAGCAGCTCACCCGGCCGCAGCCGCACCTCGGCCTCGTCGATCCGGGCGCCGGGCACCGCGCCCACCGGCATGCCGCCCACCTCGACCGGGGTCACCGCCCCGGCGCCGTCGACCAGCAGGGGCACCGGATGCCCGCCGCCGGCCACCCGGACCCGCAACCCGCCGTCCGGTTCGGCGCGCAGCGTGCCGAGCAGCAGGGTGGTGAACTGGCCACGACGGGCCGCGTCCGGGATGTCCAGCAGGGCCCGGGAGGTCGGTACGCCCCCGCTCGGTCCGCAGCGCCTCGGCGCGCCGGTGGTCGTCGGTGACGTCTCTTACGTACCAGACCGACCGGTTGCCGGCCAACGGCCGGCGGATGCCCCGGAGCCGCCGGTCCCGGTGCTGCCCCTCGACGTCGTCCGACCCGGTCGCGTACGCCTCGGCCAGCATCGTCACCGGGCACCCGGACAGTCCGGCACCCGGTGCCAGCTCCGGCAGCAACGCGGTGGCCGTGGCGTTGACCAGTACGACCTGCCCGGCGCTGTCGGTGATCAGCACCGCATCGGCGAGCCCGTCGAGGAGTTCGAGGGCGAGATCGGAGTCGACCGAGGTGCTCAGCCGGAGGCGGCCGGCTCGCCCACTGCCGGCGGAGCCGGCGGCCGGGCCTCGTCGGGTCCTGGGCGCCGGCGGTCGCCCTGCGCCCTGCGCTGTCGACCTGTACGCATACCGGTGCTGTGCTCCTCGGGTCCACGGGGTTTGTTGCCTCGCGACAAGGGTACCGAGGCGTTCCGAGGCACGCCGTGCAGGAACAACTAGAGCCGGGCGAGCCAACCGGCGGGGCGGGCGATGATCCTGCGTACCACCGAGCCGGCCGCGCCCACCGCGGCGGCCGTGGCACCGAGGGTTGCCGGTCGCACGGTCACCGGCGACCAGGCGGCGGTGAGCACCCGGCGCTCGATCTCGGCGAGCACCGGGGGCCGGATCCAGGGGGCGAGCGGGGCGTAGCCGCCGCCGAGCACCACGGTGTCCAGGTCCAGCAGGTTGATCACGCTCGACACGGTGATCCCGATGGCCGTACCGGCCTCGTGCAGGGCGTGCCGGGCGGCGGGCTCGCCGGCCTCGGCGAGCTGGGCCAGTCGCATCGCGGCGGTGTCCGCCGGCATGTCGGCCCCGGCCAGGCCGGCTGTGGCGAGGATCGCCTCCTGTCCGGCGTAGCGTTCCAGGCAGCCCCGGCCGCCGCACCGGCAGGGCGGTCCGTCCGGTCGTACCGGGATGTGCCCGATCTCGCCGCTCCAGCCCCGGACGCCCCGGAACAACGCGCCGTCGAGCACGATCCCGGCACCGATGCCGACCTCGCCGGACAGGTGCAGGAAGCTGCCCGGTCCGGCACCGGCGTGCAGTTCGCTGAGCGCGGCGAGGTTGGCCTCGTTGTCCACCACCAGCGCCGGTACGCCCTCGACGGTCTCGGTGAGCGGCGGATACGCGGCCAGCAGCTCCGGCACCGGCACGTCCCGCCAGCTCAGGTTGGGCGCGAGGCGGACCCCGCCGGTGTCGTCGACCAGCCCGGGTACGCCGAGGGCCGCACCGGCCAGGGTGAGGCCCTGGGCAGCGGCGTCGGCGCGGGCGTGGGCGGCGAGCCGGGCCAGCCGGCCGAGTGCGTCGGCGGGGGAGACCGGACGTAGGTCGGCCCGGTGCACCGTGTGGTGGCGGACCTCACCGGAGAGGTCGACCACGCAGGCGGCCAGGTAGTCGACGTTGATCTCCAGGCCGAGCCCGGCCGGTCCGTCACCGGCGAGCACCAGGCCGCGGGCGGGTCGACCGGCACCGGCGCGCGGGGTCGGCTCGGCCTCGGTGACCAGTCGGCCGGCGACGAGGTCCTCCACCACGGCGGAGACGGTGGCCCGGGTCAGACCGGTCTGGGCGGCCAGGGCCGCCCGTGAGGGCGGACGGTCGGCGGCGGCGATCCGGCCGAGGACGAGGGCGAGGTTCAGTTCACGCAGGCTGCCCTGGCGTACGCCGCCGGCCGGGGCTGCGAGTCGGTTCACCCCTTGACACTGCCACATCGCGGCAATTTAATTCAACCACTGAACAAATAGCGGACGACACCACCGGAGGTCTGTCATGGCATCCCGTCCCACCCCCGCCGACAAGTTCTCCTTCGGCCTCTGGACGGTCGGCTGGCAGGGCCGAGACCCGTTCGGTCACGCCACCCGTCCCGCGCTGGACCCGGTCGAGTCGGTGCACCGGCTCGCCGAGCTGGGCGCGTACGGCGTCACCTTCCACGACGACGACCTCGTGCCGTTCGGTGCGGACGCCGCCACCCGCGACGGCCAGATCGCCCGGTTCCGCAAGGCGCTCGACGAGACCGGCCTGGCGGTGCCGATGGTCACCACCGACCTCTTCCAGCAGCCCGTCTTCAAGGACGGTGGCTTCACCAGCAACGACCGCGACGTCCGGCGGTACGCGCTGCGCAAGGTGCTGCGCAACATCGACCTCGCCGCCGAGCTGGGCGCACAGACCTTCGTCATGTGGGGCGGCCGGGAAGGCGGCGAGTACGACGTGGCCAAGGACGTGCAGGCCGCGCTGGAGCGCTACCGCGAGGCGGTCGACCTGCTCTGCCAGTACGTCGTCGACCGCGGCTACGACCTGCGCTTCGCGCTGGAGCCCAAGCCCAACGAGCCGCGCGGCGACATCCTGCTGCCCACCGTCGGGCACGCCCTGGCCTTCATCTCCACCCTCGCCCACCCCGACCGGGTCGGCGTGAACCCGGAGGTCGGCCACGAGCAGATGGCCGGGCTGAACTTCGTCCACGGCATCGCCCAGGCGCTGTGGCAGGGCAAGCTGTTCCACATCGACCTCAACGGCCAGCGCGGCATCAAGTACGACCAGGACCTGGTCTTCGGCCACGGTGACCTGCTCAACGCGTTCGCGCTGGTGGACCTGCTGGAGCACGGCGCACCGGGCGGCGGCCCGGCGTACCAGGGGCCGCGCCACTTCGACTACAAGCCCTCCCGCACCGAGGACATGGACGGGGTGTGGGTCTCCGCCGCCGCGAACATGCGGACCTACCTGCTGCTCAAGGAGCGGGCGGCGGCGTTCCGGGCCGACCCCGAGGTGGCCGAGGCGCTGGCCGCGAGCAAGGTCGGCGAGCTGGGCGTACCGACCCTGGGCGACGGCGAGGGCTACGCCGAGCTGCTCGCCGACACCAGCGCGTACGAGGAGTTCGACGTCGAGACGACCGGGGCCCGGGGCTTCGGCTTCATCCGGCTCAACCAGCTCGCCGTCGAGCACGTGCTCGGCGCGCGCTGAGGCGGACGGCATGCCGCTTGTCGCCGGGGTGGACTCCTCCACCCAGTCCTGCAAGGTGGTCGTCCGGGACGCGGAGACCGGTGACCTGGTCCGCCAGGGCCGGGCACCGCACCCGGACGGCACCGAGGTCGACCCCTCGGCCTGGTGGTCGGCCCTCCAGACGGCGATCGACGCCGCCGGCGGGCTGGACGACGTCGCCGCCGTCTCCGTCGCCGGCCAACAGCACGGCATGGTCTGCCTGGACGCCGCTGGCGAGGTGGTCCGGCCGGCGCTGCTGTGGAACGACACCCGCTCCGCACAGGCCGCCGCCGACCTGGTCGAGGAGGCCGGTGCCGGTACGGCGGGACGGCAGTTCTGGGCCGACGCGGTGGGCAGCGTGCCGGTGGCCAGCTTCACCGTCACCAAGCTGCGCTGGCTGGCCCGCCACGAGCCGGCCAACGCCGATCGGGTGGCCGCCGTCTGCCTGCCGCACGACTGGCTGACCTGGCGTCTGTCCGGATCGTCCGACCTGGCGGCGCTGCGGACCGACCGCAGCGACGCCAGCGGCACCGGCTACTGGTCGCCGGCCACCGGCGAGTACCGCCCCGACCTGCTGGAACGGGCGCTCGGCCGGGCGGTGCGGGTGCCGACCGTGCTGGGTGCCGCCGAGGCGGCGGGCGCGCTGCCCGACGGGGCGCTGCTCGGGCCCGGGGCGGGGGACAACGCCGCCGCCGGGCTCGGCGTGGGTGCCGGCCCCGGTGACGTGGTCGTCTCGATCGGCACCTCCGGCACCGTGTTCAGCGTCGCCGACGCGCCGGCCGCCGACCCGACCGGGATCGTCGCCGGCTTCGCTGACGCCACCGGCCGGTTCCTGCCGCTGGTCTGCACGCTCAACGCGGCCCGGGTGCTGGACGCCGCCGCCGGGATGCTGCGGGTCGGGCTGGACGAGTTGGCCGAGCTGGCGCTGGCGGCGCCGCCCGGAGCGGATGGGCTCGTCCTGGTGCCGTACCTGGAGGGCGAGCGGACGCCGAACCGGCCGCTGGCCACCGGGGCGGTGCACGGGCTCACCCTGCGTACCTCGACCCCGGCACACCTGGCCCGGGCCGCGGTGGAGGGCATGCTCTGCGCGCTCGCCGACGGGCTGGACGCGCTGGCCGCCCAGGGGGCGACCGTCCGGCGGGTGATCCTGGTCGGTGGCGGGGCCCGCTCCGCCGCCGTCCGCCGGATCGCCGCCCAGGTCTTCGGCTGCCCGGTGGTCGTCCCACCGCCCGGCGAGTACGTCGCCGACGGGGCCGCCCGCCAGGCTGCCTGGCTGGCCCTCGGCGGCGCGGAACCGCCGTCGTGGTCACCGTCCGGCACCGAGGAGTACGCGGCCGAGCCGGTACCGGCCATCCGCGAGCGCTACGCCGAAGCTCGGGAGCGCCACCTGGACCGCCCGACGACCGGATAAGAGCGACCGGGCCGGGGCGCGCGACGCTGCCCCGGCCCGGACCACGCCCGGCGCCCGCCGGCCCCGGCAACCCTCCGACCCGTCGGGCCGTGTCGGGTCGCTGTACCTCAAGGTCGTGCTCGATCCTGGATCGAGTGGTCATTGCGGCGCTGGGATGCCACTCGATCCAGGATCGATCCAGGATGAGCGTGATCTTGGTAAGGCGGGCCGGTCGTCAGGCTGGTCCGCTGTCGCCCGGCCGGGATGGGTGGACCCGGTGATTGGGCCGTTATCCGGTCCTGGTTGGCTGCCGACATGACCTTGCGCACGGGCCGATCCGCGCGGGTGTGGGGCGGGAGCGCCACGCACCGGATCTACAGCGTGGTGGTCTTCGTGCTGCTCGCCTCACTGGACAACGTGGCGATCGGTCTGGTGCCGCCGCTCTACGGCGCGATCGCCGACTCCTTCTCGGTGCCGCAACGCCTGCTCGGCCTGGTCACCGCGATCAGCTTCCTGGTCAGCGCGGTGGCGGCGGTCGGCTGGGCGTACTTCGGGGACCGCACCAACCGCAAGCCGTTGCTCATGATCGGCACGTTGATCTGGGCCGTCGGCACCGGCGGCAGCGGCCTGGCCGGCAACTACCCCACGTTCCTTGCCTCGCAGTTGCTGGCGGCGATAGGACTCGGCGCGGTCGGATCGGTCGGCTTCTCGGTCGTCACCGACCTGATCTCGCCCCGCCGTCGGGGCCTGGTGATGAGCTTCTGGGGACTCTCCCAGGGCATCGGCACCCTGGCCGGCACGCTGGTCGGCGGGCTGCTCGGCGCGGCCGACTGGCGTCGGCCGTTCCTGCTGCTCACCGTCGTCGGCCTGGCCGCCACCGCGGCGTACCTGTTCACGTACGACATCCGGCGCGGGCAGAGCGAACCGGAGCTGGCCGCCGCGCTCGCCACCGGCGCGGAGTACGACCATCGGATCAGCCGGTCCGACCTGCCGGTCATCCTGGGCCGGCGGACCAACCGGTGGCTCGTGCTGCAGGGCCTCACCGCGCAGGCCGCGTTCGGCTCGCTGGTCTGGCTGCCGGTGCTCTTCACCGAGCGGGCCCGGGAGCAGGGCTACTCCCCGGCGACGGCGATCGTGGTGGGCAGCGTCTTCGCCACCCTGTTCCAGCTCGGCGGGGTGTTCTCCATCGTCGGCGGCCTGATCGGCGACGCGCTGCAACGGCGTACGCCCTCCGGCCGGGCGCTGGTCGCCGCGGTCGGCATCCTCGCCGCGGTCCCGCTCTACCTGGTGCTGTTCTTCGTGCCGATCCGCATCGACGTGCCCGACGGCGCCGGCACCGGCACGGTGGTGGCCGCCGTGGTGGGCAGCGTGTTCACCGAGCCGACGGTCGGGCTGAGCCTGCTCACCGCGCTCCTGGCGTTGGCGTTGACCTCGGCGAACTCACCGAACTGGTTCGCGTTGATCGCCGACGCCAACCCGCCCGAGCACCGGGGCACCGTCTACAGCCTCGGCAACCTGGTCAACGGGGTGGGCCGGGCGGCCGGCAACGGGCTGGTCGGCGTGGTCTTCCACGCTTTGCGGGCGGCCTTCCCGCCGCCGCTGAACTACGCCGTCGGGCTGGCCGCGTTCCAGCTCTTCTTCATCCCCACCGGCATCATGTACTGGCTCGCCGCGCGGACCTCGCCCAAGGACATCGCCGACGTCCGCCAACTGCTGCACACCCGCGCCGAAAAGCTGTAAGGAAGGGCCCCTTGTTAACGCCTGGTGCATAGCAAGGGTCCCCTGTTAAGCACCTGGCCAGAAGTTCTGTCGGTAATCGTGGGGTAGCCATGGGCTGGTCCAGGGTGCGGCGGCACGTTGTCTGGAAACTCCATGCAAACCCAGCGAGGTCCATACCGCACGACGAGCCTCAACCCAGACGGTTACCGACAGGACTTACGGCAACCTGCTTAACAACGACCGCCATCCGGCCTGCTGCACGAGACACCCCCGGACGGCAGCGTCCGACTGCCGCAGTCCGCGACGAGCGGTGTTAACAAGGGGCCCTTCCTCTACCTGAGGCGTTAACAAGGGGCCCTTCCTTACACCTCAGCCGGGGCGGAGCCAGACGGTCACGTCGGTGGGGAGGGAACCGTCCTCGGTCAGCGGGGCGCTGCTGTGCACCAGCTCGCCGTCGGGCAGCGGAACGGATTCCGGGCCGAAGTTGGTCGACACCACCAGGTCGCCGTTGCGGAAGGTCAGCACCTCGTCGCCGGAGGAGAGCCACTCCAGGGTGCCCTGGCCCAGCCCGTGGGTACGCCGCAGCCGCAACGCCGTCCGGTACGTCTCGTACGTCGAGCCGGGCACGTCACGCTGGCGGTCCAGCGCGTACTCGGCCCAGGCCGGCGGCTGCGGCAACCAGCTCGCGTCGGTGGGCCCGAACCCGTACGACGGGGCATCGGCCTCCCACGGGATCGGCACCCGACAGCCGTCCCGGCCCCGTTGGGTGTGCCCGCTGCGTTCCCACGTCGGGTCCTGGCGGGCCTCGTCGGGCAGGCTGGTGTGCTCTGGCAGCCCCAACTCCTCGCCCTGGTAGAGGTAGGCCGACCCGGGCAGGGCGAGCATCAGCAGGGTGGCCGCGCGGGCCCGGCGCAGCCCGAGCGCCGCGTCCGGCTGCTCGTCGCCGACGCCGATGCCGTTGGGCCGGACGGCGCCCACCGGCAGTCCGAGCCGGGACGCGTGCCGGACCACGTCGTGGTTGGAGAGCACCCAGGTGGTGGGCGCGCCGACCGCGTCGGTGGCCTCCAGCGACCGGGTGATCACCGCGTACTGGGCGGGGGCGGTCCAGGAGGCCAGCAGGTACTCGAAGTTGAACGCCTGGTGCATCTCGTCGGGGCGGACGTACCGGGCCAGCCGCTCGGCCGGCTCCACCCACGCCTCGGCGACCAGGACGCGTTCCCCGGGGTAGCCGTCCAGCAGCCGCCGCCAGTCCCGGTAGATCTCGTGTACGCCGTCCTGGTCCCACATCGGCGGGCGGGGCTTGTCGGACTCCTGCCCGGAGAGGATCTCCTGCGGTTCCCGCCAGTCGGCCAGGTCGGCCTGCTTGACCAGGCCATGCGCCACGTCGACCCGGAAGCCGTCCACGCCCCGGTCCAGCCAGAACCGCAGCACGTCGAGGAACTCCGCGCGTACCTCGGGGTCATCCCAGTTCAGGTCGGGCTGGGCGGTGTCGAACAGGTGCAGGTACCACTGCCCGTCGGGGACCCGGGTCCAGGCTGGTCCGCCGAAGACGCTCTGCCAGTCGTTGGGCGGCTCGGCACCGTCCGGTCCCCGGCCGTCGCGGAAGACGTACCGCTGCCGCTCGGCGCTGCCCGGCTCGGCGGCCAGGGCGGCCTGGAACCACCGGTGTGCCGACGAGGTGTGGTTGGGCACCAGGTCGACGATTACCCGCAGCCCTCGGGCGCGGGCCTGCGCGATCAGGTCGTCGGCGTCGGCGAGCGTGCCGAACAGCGGCTCCACGTCCCGGTAGTCGGCCACGTCGTAGCCGGCGTCGGCCTGTGGCGACGGGTAGAACGGGGAGAGCCAGACCGCGTCGACCCCCAACTCGGCGAGGTGGTCGAGACGGGCGGTGATCCCCGGCAGGTCTCCGATGCCGTCGCCGTTGGAGTCGGCGAAGGAACGCGGGTAGATCTGGTAGATCACCGCCTCGGTCCACCAGCCGGTGATCGTGGCGGGGGGCGAGCTCTGGTGCGTCGCGTTGTCGTTCAGGACGGACTCCCGTGGTCGAGCCGGCCCGGCGGGTCGCCGGAGGACGATGGTGACTGGCGTTAGTTTGCCCGCGCCGGTGCGGTCGATTCACGCACGACCAGCCGAGTGTCCAGAATCACCGGCGACACCGCCTGGTGCGCGCCGGTCTGCGGGGACGGCCCGGCGAGCGGGTCGAGCAGCAGCTTCGCGGCCAACCGGCCCTGCTCGGCGGCGGGCTGGGCGATGGTGCTCAACCCGAGTACGTCGGCAAGGGCGTGGTCGTCGATGCCGATCACGCTGACGTCCTGGGGCACCCGCAGCCCGGCGTCGCGCAGCGCGGTCAGGGCGCCCATCGCCATCTCGTCGCAGGCGGCGAAGATCGCCGTGGGCGGATCACCCCGGCGCAGCAGCTCCTCGGTGGCCCGGGTACCGCCGGCGATGTCGAACCCGGACTCCACGTCGAGGCTCGGGTCGGGGCGCAACCCGGCGGCGCGGAGGGCGTCCTGGTAGCCCCGGCGTCGGTCCAGGTGGGCGGTGAAGGCGAGTTCGTCGTCGGGGTCGCCGGAGATGTGGGCGACGCGGCGGTGCCCGAGGTCCAGCAGGTGCCGGGTGGCGGTCCGCGCGGCGGCCACGTCGTCGATGCGTACGCACGGCCAGCCCGGCACGTCGGTCCCGGAGCTGACGGTCACGCCGGGCAGGTCGAGCGCGGCCAGAGCGGTCAACTCCGGTGCCCGCAGCGGGGTGGCGACCAGCATCACGGCGTCCACCCGATTGTGCAGGTTGACGGGGTGCAGCAGCCGTTGCCGGTTCTGCTCCCGGCCGCCGAGGTTGTGCAGCAGGAGGTCGTAGCCCGCCTGGTGGAGGAAGTCCTCGACCGCTTCGACGACGACGCCGAAGAACCACCGGGTGATCCGGGGGACGACCACCGCGACGGTGCCGGTGCGACCCCCGGCCAACCGGGAGGCGCTCGGCGACACGGCGTACTGCAACTGCTCGGCGGCGGCCAGCACCCGGTGGCGGGTGGCGGCCGACACGGTCGGCAGTCCGCGTAGCGCCCGGGAGACGGTGGCCGTGGAGACTCCGGCCAGCCGGGCGACGTCGTCGATCCTCGTCACACATACCCCGCTCATGTCCCGCGTGGTGCCGCCGTCCCCGTCGACGGCGGCACCACCCGGGGTATCAGCCCTTGACGCTGCCGGCGAGCAGCCCTCGAACGAAGTATCGCTGCAACGACAGGAACACGATCAGCGGTACGACGATCGAGACGAACGCCCCGGCGGTCAGCCGTTGCCACTCGTTGCCCCGGGTGCCGGCCAGTTCGGCCAGCCGGACGGTGAGCGGCGCGGTGACCTCGCTGCCACCGGCGAAGATGAGCGCGACCAGCAGGTCGTTCCAGACCCAGAGGAACTGGAAGATGCCGAACGCGGCCAGGGCGGGAGCGACCAGCGGCAGCACGATGGTGCGGAAGATCCTGGGGTGGGTGGCCCCGTCGACCCGGGCCGCCTCCATCAGGTCCTTCGGTAGCTGCGAGATGAAGTTGTGCAGCAGGAACACGGCGAACGGCAACGCGAAACAGGTGTGCGCGAACCACACCTGGGCGAAGTTCTGCGCGCCGTCGAGGTTCCAGGCGGGCATCAGGGTGACGCCGCCGACGCTGACTCCTCGCGAGAAGAAGCTCAGCAGCGGCACCAGCGCCATCTGCAACGGCACGATCTGGAGCGCGAAGATGCCGATGTAGACCCAGTCCCGGCCGCGGAAGTTGATCCACGCCAGGGCGTACGCGGCCAGGGCGGCGAACGCGAGCGGGAACAGCACCGACGGCACGGTGATGACCAGCGAGTTGACGAAGTAGTTGGCGAGCTGACCCGATCCGGATGCCTGCCCGAACAGCACGTCCTGGTAGTTCTGCAGGGTGAACTGCGGGTCCCGGAAGAACGTCCACCAGCCGGTGGTCTTGAGCTGGGGCTCCGGCCGGAACGAGGAGACGAACAGGCCGAACGTCGGGATGGTCCAGACGACCGCGATGACGATCGCGACCACGGTCGCGGTACGGCTGTTCAGCCGCTTGCGTACCCGGGACGCCCGCGTCGACGTGCCGCTGGTGTCCTGGGCACCGGCGGCGACCGGGGGAGTGGTGGTGGTCATCTCAGCCCTCCCGTCGCTGCTGACGCAGGTTCCGGATCTGGAAGATCACGATCGGTAGCACCAGGACGAAGAGGAAGACTGCCAGGGCTGACCCCTGACCGTTCTGGCCGTACCGGAACGCCTGGTTGTACATCTCGTTCGCGATCACGCTGGTGTCGTAGTTGCCGTTGGTCGTGGTGCGGACGATGTCGAAGACCTTCAGCGTGGCGATCGAGATGGTGACCACGACGACGATCATGGCCGGCCGGATGCTGGGCACGGTGATCTGCCGGAACATCTGCCAGGGGGTGACCCCGTCGAGGCGGGCCGCCTCCACGATGTCGGCCGGGATGGACTTGATCGCCGCGGAGAGCACCACCATGGCGAATCCGGCCTGGATCCATACCATGATCACGATGAGCAGCAGCGTGTTCAGTGGCGAGTCGAGCAGCCACTGTCGGGGTTCGCCGCCGAGGCTGACCACGATCTGGTTGAGCAGACCGATCTGTTCCTGGTCCTCACCCCGGTAGGCGTAGACGAACCGCCAGATGATGGCGGCGCCCACGAACGAGATCGCCATCGGCATGAAGATCAGCGACTTCGCCAGCGCCTCCATCCGGGCCTTGTCGACCAGCACGGCGTAGAGCAGGCCCATGGCGGTGGCGACCAGCGGGACCAGGGTGACCCAGACCAGCGTGTTGATCAGCACCCGGACGATCGCGTCCTCGGCGAACATCCAGCGGTAGTTGTCCAGACCGACCCAGTTCTGGCTGCCGCCGTCCATGAAGGACAGCAGCGTGGTGCGGATTGCCGGGACGACCAGGCCGATCATCAGCAGCAGCACCGTCGGCAGCAGGAAGAACAGCGCGAACAGCCCCTCCCGGGGCTTGGTCCGCCGGGGTAGGGGCACACCGCCGCCGGCGGCGGCGACCAGTTGCGCCTCGCGGCGTCGGGCGAAGAACGCCGGTACCGCGTCGAGCAGGACGAGCAGGCCGCCGACCACCACTGCGAAGGCGACCAGCCCCCACAGCAACATCATCAGTTTCGGCGCCTGGTCGGCGAAGTCGAAGTTCATCAACCCTCCCAGAGGTGTCGGCAGAGCCGGTGGGCCGGCTCGCAGTCGCGGACCGGCCCACCACTGGACTCAGTTCGGCCAGCTGCTCTCGATGCCCTGGAGGACCGTGGCGGTGTCCCGCCCGTTGATCCACTCGACCATGCCCTTCCAGAAGGTGCCGTTGCCGACGGCCGCCGGCATCAGGTCGGACCCGTCGAAGCGGAAGACCGAGCTGTCGTCCTGGAGCAGCTCCACGGACAGCTTGTCGATCGGGTTCGCGACGTTGGCCAGGTCGAGCTTGTTGTTGGCGGACACCCAGTCGCCGATCTTCGCGCGGCTGTTGGCGTGCTCACCGGAGGCGAGGTACGTCTGCACCGCCTGCACCTCGGGACGGTCGCTGAACGCCGTCACGAACTCGCCGCCGCCCAGGACCGGCTTGCCCCGGGCCGGGTCGATGGCCGGGAAGTAGAACGCGAACACGTCGCCGTCCTCGGCCACCCGGGTGCCCTGCGGCCACTGGTTGGCGTAGAACGAGGCCTGCCGGTGCAGCGCGCACTTGCCGGCCGTGATCGGCACGCCGGCCTCCTGGAAGGAGGTGGTGGCGATGCTGCGCACCCCGCCGAAGCCGCCGTTGACGTACTTGTCGTTCTTCAGGATGGTGCCGGCGCGGTCGAGCGCCTCGGCGACCCGCGGGTCGTTGAACGGGATCTCGTGCTTGGTCCACTGGTCGTAGACCTCGGGCGTCTGCGTACGCAGCATCAGGTCTTCGATCCAGTCGGTGGCCGGCCACCCGGTGGCCTCGCCGGACTCGATCCCGGCGCACCACGGCTTGGTGCCGCTGTCCGCGATCGTGTCACTGAGCTTGATCATCTCTTCCCAGGTGTTCGGGACCGTCCAGCCCTTCTCCTGGAACATCTTCGGCGAGTACCAGACGAAGGACTTCACGTTCGAGCCGAGCGGCGCGCCGTAGAAGGTGCCGTTGACCGTGCTGTAGGTCAGCCATTCGGCCGGGTAGTTCTCCTCGGCCATCGCCTTGGTGTCGGCGCTGGCGGCCTTGATCTGGTCCCGCTCGGCGAACCGCTGGATCAGGCCAGGCTGGGGGATGAACGCCAGGTCGGGAGCGTTGCCACCGTCGACGCGTACCGGCAGTTGCGCCTCGAACTCACCACTGCCCTCGTGGCTGATGTCGATGCCGGTGCAGTCCTCGAACTGCTTCCACGACTCGTTCAGCCGGTCGTCCTCGATGTCCCGGATCGACGAGTAGATCGTCACCTTTCTGCCGTCGTGGCCCTGGTACTTCTCGTACGGGGCACACTCGGCGGAACCGGCGTTGTTGTTGCCGCTGCTGGTGTTGCTGCCGGTGCCGCAGGCGGTGGCGCCGAGCGCCAGTCCGAGCGCGCCGGCGATCACGAGGGCCTGGCGTGGCCTGGCAAAGACCGCCATGCCTCCTCCTTCCTAGCCGGCGCGGGCCGGATCTCATCCGGTTGGCCTGGCGCCGGTCCGATGGGCGTTTTCACATGTAAGCGCTTGCATCCCGCGCGGTCCACCCCTGGGACGGACACGACCGAGTAACAATCCGGAAACCTGACGCCCCTGCTTGGGCGCGCTCCCACCCCCACCGGTCACCCTTGTCGATCGGTGCCCGCCCCTCAAGGCCGACAGACCGTCCGACGGGCCGCGCTGGCCGGAGTTGACCAAGGGGTTTGCGCCTTTGACGTCCCCCTCCGTGGCCAAAACTCCTTGATCAACGCGGGCGTCAGCGTGTGGGCGGTGCGCTTGCGCCTGGACGCGGCGAGATCCGGGTGTGCGGACACGGCGCACATTGATCGGGAGCGACGCAGGCGCAGCTCCGGGCGGGTCAGGCGTTCAGTTGCCAGATCGAGTAGTTGAGCGCCGCGGCGAAGGTCACCCAGGCCCAGTAGGGCAGCAGCAGGACGGCCGCGGCGGTGCTGATCCGCCGGAACAGCAGGATGGTCACGCCGATCGCCAACCACAGCAGCACGATCTCCGCGAAGGCCAGGCCGTAGCGGCCGGCGCCGAAGAACAGTGGGGTCCAGGCGGCGTTGAGTACGAGCTGCACCACCCAGGCGAGCACGGCCGGGCCGAGACCCACCCGGCGCCAGACCAGCCAGCCGGCCAGCGCAATGGTCACGTAGAGCACGGTCCAGACCGGCCCGAACAGCCAGGACGGGGGTGCCCAGGCGGGCTGTTCGATGCTGCGGTACTCGTCCGCCGCACCGGCGGCGGCCAGGTTGCCGAGGGCGGCGGCCACGCCCACCGCCGCCGCGAAACCGGCCAACGCCCACCACCGCCGGGCACCGCCTCGCCGGGTGTCGTTCGCACTCGTCCGCATGCTCACAGCTTCTCCCTGGGGCGGGCCGGCAAACCTGCCGGCGGGGCCGGTGCGCGACGCAGGACCCGATCCCGAAGACAACGCCGGGGTCGCCGTGGCCGGTGGCTCCTGTCGGGAGGACGGAGTTCCGGTCACGACGACCCCGGCGGGTCCGGACAGGCGACGCGTCGCGCCGCCACGTCAACTGAAGATGCTCACACCACCCGGGCCCACGAGCAGGCCAACGACGATGAGGACGATGCCCCACAGGATCTGCCGGCGGAACAGCGCGAGGATGCCGGAGACCACCAGTACGACTGCGAGAATCCAGAGAATCAGCTCCATGTTTGCTGAATACCCCCCACGCCTACGCCGGAAACCTGCGGCTGATCAAGGTCGTCACCCAAGTGGAAGACGCTGTACGCCTGCTTGATCACCGGGTGCGCGACGTTGCGTACGCGTACTCCGCCGGGCGTGGTGCCGCGCTCGGAGCCGTGGTGCGCGTGCCCGTGCAGGGCCAGCGCGGTGGGTGCCGAGTCGACCGCCTGCCCGAGCTGGTAGCAGCCCAGGAACGGGTAGATCTCCAGCGGCTCCCCGGCCAGGGTGTCCGGCACCGGCGAGTAGTGGGTCAGCGCCACCAGCGTGTCGCAGTCCAGCGAGCGCAGCGCGGCACCCAGCCGGTCTGCGCTCTCGGTCGTGGTCCGGACGAACGCCTTCATCTCCGGTTCGCCGAAGTCACTGGCGCACCGGCCGGCGAACCCGCCGCCGAAGCCCTTCACCCCGGCGACGCCGAGCCGGCCGCCGGGGCAGTCGAGCACCACGCCGTCGCCCTCCAGCACGATGATCCCCGCCTCCTGCAACGCGCCGACCACCTGCGGCACCTGGTCGCACTGGTGGTCGTGGTTGCCGAGCACGGCGATCACCGGTACGCCCAGTCCGCCGAACTCCCGCGCCACGCACCGGGCCTCCGCCTCGGTGCCGTGCCGGGTCAGGTCACCGGCGAGCAGCAGCGCGTCGGCCTTGCCCGGCAGTTCCTCCAGGGCCGGCCGGAAGCGGCCGACCACGTCCTCGTCCAGATGTACGTCGCCCACCGCGGCGATCCGGATAGCCATCGCGCCTCCCTCAGGGCAGTTGCTCGATCTCTGTGGGTGCCTGCGCGCGGATCACCCCGATGTCGCTGGTGACCGGCTCCTCGGGAAATCGCTCGGCCACCCGGCGCAGGATCTCCTCCCGCCGGTGGGCGCTCTCCACCTCGCCCCGGAGCACCAGGCCGCGTTCCGTGCGGACCACGGTGATGCCCTGCTCGGCGACGGCCGGATCCTCGGCGAGCAGCCGGTGGATCTCCGCCTCGACGTACTCGTCCGGCGGTCCGGCACCGGGGTCGCGGTACGTGGTCACGGTGTTCCCCTCCCGTCGGCCGTGCCGCCGTCGGGCACGACATCCAGCCTGTCCAGCAGCACCAGGAACGCCTCCGCGTACGGCGAGTGCTGCGTCTCCTTGCGTACCCGTTCCCAGTCGATCTGCTCCCGCAGCGATCGGGCCAGCGGCAGCCCTCGCGCGAAGTCGCAGTAGTGCTGGGAGAAACTGAGCAGTTTGTGCACCATCAACTGGCTGGCCGACAGCACCGGCATGTGGATGGCGTCGACCGGTCGCACCACCGTGTCGGCGAAGGTCTCCTCGGTGACCGGCGTCTCGATCGGGCGATGGATCAGATCCACCATGCGACCGCCGTCGTAGACCTTGACCAGCCAGTCCTCCGGTGGCCGTTCGGCGGTGAACCCGGCCGCCACCAGCGCCTCCAGGGCGGCTTCGACGTCCGGCTCACGGATGAGGAAGTCGACGTCGTGCTCGCTGGAGTGGCCGCCGTGCGCGTACACGGCGAAGCTGCCGCCGAGCGCGAACGGGATGTCCGACTGCTTGAGCACGGCGGCGACCTTCTTCAGTGTGTGCAGGAGAGTCTCGTCGTCGCGCTCGGCCATGTCGCCTCTCCCGTCAACGTGTGCGGTACCTACCGGTGGGATGCCGGATCGGTACCCGGCAATCCGGTCGTCCACACCTGTTGCCACGCGCGGAAGGGCGCGATCAGCGGTATAGCGGGATGAACCACCCGGGCGTCGTGCGAGGGTCGGATATCCTGTGCAGAGTGGCCAGATCGACGGGAACCCGGTACGGGACGGCCCGACTGCGCACCGTAGCCCTGATCGGCGTGGATGGATCGGGCAAGACCACTCAGGCACACCGGCTCGCCGAGGCGCTCGCCGCCGCCGGCCACCCGGCCACCTACCACCGCAACGCCGGTGGGCGTCGCTGGTTGGGGCGGGCCGCGCACCGGCTTGGTCGGCCGGACGCGCAGGGACTGCTCGGGCGGGACGCGATGCTCCTGGTGGAGTCCGTGCTGCGCTGGCTCGCGATCGCCATGGCCCTGCTCGGCTGCCTCTTCACCGGGCGCGTGGCGGTGATGGACCGCTACGCCGCCTGCCAGTACGCCAGCCTCCGGGCACACGGTGGCCAGCGCTGGGAACGGCTGATCCGGGCCGCGTACCGGGTCTTCCCGCAGCCGCAGGTGACGTTCCTGCTGACGGTGCCGCCGGCCGAGGCGTACCGGCGGATCGAGCGGCGCGGCACCGACCAGGAGAGCCTGCCCTATCTGACCGCCGCCGACCTCGCGTACCGCACCCTGCCGGAGTCCCCGAGCTTCGTGCCGATCGACGGGGACCGGCCGGCGGACCAGGTGGCCCGGGAGATCCGGGCCCACCTCGCCGAGTGGGTGTCCGTCGACGACGAGCCGGACGAGCCGGGGCCGCAACGGTACCGGCCGTGGCTGCCCGGCCCGGTGACCGCGCTGGTCCCGATTCATGCCCTGCCGTGGACGACCGGGCCGGTGGCGATTCAGGCCCGGCCGTAGACCGGGACCGCGGCGCCGCTGGTCGGCGCGGACTCGTCCGAGGCCAGGAAGCGGATCACCGAGGCGATCTCGGCCGGGTCCACCCAGCGGGCGTGGTCGGCGTCGGGCATGGCGGTCCGGTTGGTGGGCGTGTCGATGACGCTGGGCAGCACCGTGTTGCAGCGCACGCCCGTGGCCCGGTACTCCACCGCCACGGCCGAGGCGAAGCCGAGGACGGCGGCCTTCGCGGTCACGTAGCCGGCCACGCCCGGGAACGGCGCGACCGCCGCGCGGGCTGCCACGCACACCACCGCGCCACCGCCTGCCGCGACCAGGTGCGGCAGCGCAGCCCGGGTGACCAGGTGGGTGGGCCGGAGGTTGAGGGCGAGCATCCGGTCGAAGTCCTCGATCGGGGTCTCGTGCACCAGGCCGGCGCTGGCGTACCCGCCGACCAGGTTGACCAGAGCGCGCAGCGGTGCCTCGGGATCGCCGGCGGCCACCTCGACCGCGCGGGCGACGTCCTGCGGGTCGGTCAGGTCCGCGACGGGCCGCACCGGGTCGGTGCCGCCGGGATCGGTCACCGGCGACGGTCGGGCGCGTTGCGGCGTGACCACCCGCCAGCCCGCCTCGGCGAACGCGGCGGTCACCGCCTTGCCCAGCCCGCCCGCGCCCCCGGTGACCAGCACACTGCGTCGCGTCATGACCCCACGCTAGTGCCGCCGCCCGGTCGGCTCCCGAGCGCCCCCACCCGACCGGACCGACCCGCCCGTCGGGGGAGGCGGGCGCCCTCGGGCGAACGGCAGGCTGTGGGCGTGGTGCCTGGCCCGGTGCTGTCTGTCGGGTGGGCGCGTCGTGGTTGACGCCTCACGGCATGTGAAAGTAAGTTCCACCTGTGGGGAAGAGTTCGAATATTTCCGCGAGCCACGAGCCGGGTGGACTGATCGTCCACATCAGCGGCCTGCTCCCGTCGCTGTCGCCGGCCGAACAGCGGGTCGCCCGACTGGTGGTCGCAGACCCCGCCGACGCGGCCCGGCGGACCATCACCGACCTCGCCACCGCCGCCGAGACGTCGGAGGCCACCGTCATCCGGTTCTGCCGGTCGGTCGGCATGGACGGCTACCCGCAACTGCGGATCCGGCTCGCCGCCGAGGCGGCCCGGCGGATAGAGCCCCCGGACGCGCGGGTCGTCGGTGGCGACATCCCGCCCGGGGCCGACCTCGCCCAGATCATCGCCACCATCGCGTTCAACGACGCCCGCGCTGTGGAGGAGACCGCCGAGCAGCTCGACCCGGCGGTCTGCGAGCGGGTGGTGGACGCCATCGTCGGTGCCGGTCGGATCGACATCTACGGTGCCGGGGCGAGCGGGTTCGTGGCCTCGGACTTCCAGCAGAAGCTGCACCGCATCGGTCGCACCGCGTTCTATTTCCCGGACGTGCACACCGCGCTGACCTCGGCCGCCCTGTTGGGCCGGGGCGACGTCGCCGTCGGCATCTCGCACACCGGCACCACCTCCGACGTGGTGGAGGTGCTGGAGCAGGCACGGGCCCGAGGGGCGACCACGGTGGTGCTGACCAACTTCCCCCGCTCGCCGGTCACCGAGGTCGCCGACCATGTCCTCACCACCGCGGCCCGGGAGACCACCTACCGCTCCGGCGCCACCGCGAGCCGGCTCGCCCAACTCACCGTGGTCGACTGCCTCTTCGTCGGCGTGGCCGCACGCAATCGTTCCCAGGCCCGCAAGGCGCTGGAGGCGACCGCCGAGGCCGTCCGGTCCCACCGGGTCGGTTCCGGCCGGAGGCGGGCATGACGGCGCTGCGCGCCGGACGCCGGGTGCACTACTTCGGCGCCGGCACCTCGGGGCGGCTGGGCGTGCTGGACGCCGCCGAGCTGGCACCGACCTTCAACTCGCCACGCCACTGGTTCTGCGCCCACCTGGCCGGCGGGCCGGAGGCCATGCGGCGGGCCGTGGAGGACGCCGAGGACGACGACACCCGAGGCGCGGCCGAGGCGACGGACTGCGTGCGCCGGGGCGACCTGGTCGTGGGCCTCACCGCCAGCGGTCGCACCCCGTACGTCCTCGGGGCGCTCGCCGCGTCCCGGGCCGAGGGCGCCTCGACGGTGCTGCTCTGCGCGAACCCGGACGCCCCGGCCGCACGGCCGGTGGACGTCTTCATCGGCCTGGACACCGGGCCGGAGGTGGCCGCCGGGTCGACCCGGATGAAGGCGGGCACGGCCCAGAAGATCGTGCTGAACAGCTTCTCCACCGCGGTCATGGTGCGCCTGGGGCGGGTCTACTCGAACCTGATGATCGACATGGTGGCGACCAATGCGAAGCTCCGGGGCCGAATGCTCTCGATCCTGGTCGAGGCGACCGGCTGTGCCGAGGACCGCGCCCGTCGGGCCCTCGACGAGGCGGACGGCGATCTGAAGACCGCCCTGGTCAGCCTCGTGTCAGGCGTGGAGGTGACGGCCGCGCGGGCGGCTCTGGCCCGCTCCGCCGACCAGGTACGCGGCGCGCTCGCGCTCCTCGCGTCCTGAGTCCGACGCCTGCTCCGACGGCGGCGTGCGGGCTGGGCATAGAACCGGGGGCACGGATTGTTCATCAGGGCGTGGGGTATTACCACCGGCGTGGATGAACCGACTGGTCCGCGTACGCGTATCAGGCAGTGACCAGGATCGCAGCACGGTGGTGACCCGGGTCGCTGTGTCGGTCGGCCGGGCAGTGTTGCCATGGACCGGGACGGACGGCGATCCGTCGATCCGTCGACCTCACGAGGTGCCTGCCGACAGCAGTCAGGCAGGGTGCTGACAGCAAACGTAGACCGTGCTCTCAGCGGATTATCAGGCATTCGTGACACTTTCGACCCACGACATGGAATCCCTGACACGTCTCATCTGTTGTGTAGATGCCGGCTCCGGTGGGCACAGCGGAAGTTGCGGGGAGGGCCGATGGGCGTGGGGATGGCAAGGAACCGGGCAACCGGCGCGAGCGAGGGGACCGTGGGCAACGTGGACAAGAACATCGGAATGCGCACCGACGAGGTCGCCGAGGAGCGCGACCTGGTCGGAGTCTACCTGCACGAGATCTCCCGGACGCCACTGCTGGACGCCGCCAAGGAGGTCGATCTCTCCAAGGCGATCGAGGCCGGCCTCTATGCCGAGCACCTGCTCGGTGAGGACCGGGTTCCCGACGGTGCCACCCGGGACGAACTGGCCCGGCTGGTCGCCGAGGGCGAGCGGGCCAAGGACCTGTTCATCCGGGCCAACCTCCGGCTCGTCGTGTCGATCGCCCGCCGGTACGTCCGCTCCGGCATGCCCATGCTGGACCTGATCCAGGAGGGCAACACCGGTCTGGTCCGGGCGGTCGAGAAGTTCGACTACGAGCGGGGCTACAAGTTCTCCACCTATGCGACCTGGTGGATCCGCCAGGCGATCAGCCGGGCCATCGCCCAGCAGGAGCGCACCGTGCGGCTGCCGGTGCACCTGGTGGAGGACGTCAACCGGATGCGTAACGTGGCTCGCCAGCTCACCCGCGAGTTGGGCAGCGACCCGGAGCCCGAGCAGATCGCCGCAGCGCTCGGCGTGACCGTCGAGCGGGTCAACGAGCTGGTCCGTTGGTCGCAGGACACCGTGTCGTTGGACACACCGGTCGGCGACGACGGCGACACCAACCTGGGTGACCTGGTCGCCGACAGCGACGCTCCGTCGCCGGAGGAGATCGTGCTCACCGGGCTGGAGCGGCAGCGGATCGAGGGGTTGCTCAACCACCTCGACGACCGCTCGGCCGGGATCATGCGGGCCCGCTACGGGCTGGAGGACGGTCGGGAGCACTCGCTCACCGAGGTGGCCTCGCGGTTCTCGCTGTCCCGCGAGCGGATCCGGCAGCTGGAGATCCAGGCGCTCGGGCGGCTGCGCGAGCTGGCTCGCGCAGAGGGCCTACAGGCCGCCTGAGCTGGGTATTAATGACGGCGAACGGCCGGCGTCCGATAGGGGGCGCCGGCCGTTCACCGTCTTCGGACGAGTCGGCGACTCAGCGTACCCGTCCGTAGCCGTACGGTGGCATCAGGTCGACAGCGCGTTTCTCCACGTTGCGGCCGAACGTGGGGGCGTGGATGACCTGACCACTGCCCACGTAGATCGCCACGTGCCCGAGATTGCGATAGAAGACCAGGTCGCCGGGGCGAAGCTCGCCACGGCTGATGTGCGCCACCTTGCCCCACTGCATCCGGGTGTTGTGCGGCAGGGATCTGCCCGCCGCCCGCCAGGCGGCGGAGGTCAACCCGGAGCAGTCGTAGCCGTTCGGCCCGTCCTGCCCCCAGGCGTACGGCTTGCCCAGCGCGCCGTAGGCGTACCGGACGGCGGCACCGGCCTGCCCGGAGACCGAGGGCGCGTCGTTGGCGCTGCCGGAGCGGTTGGTCGGGCGTTCGGTCGCCCGGCCGTACGCCTGCCGGCGCATCTCGTACAGCTTGGCCAGATCCCGCTCGATCCGCCGTTTCGCGGCGGTCAGCTCCCGGGACTGGGCGGCCTGCCGGCTGAGCGTGACGTCCAACCGGGTCTTCTCGTCGAGCAGGCGCTGCTGGTCGGCGGTGTAGCTGGCGACGGTCGCCTGGCGTTGCCGGGTCAGGTGGTCCAGCGTGCCGAGCCGGTCGAGCATGGACGTCGAGTCGTCGGCGCGCAGCAGTGCCTCGGCGGCACCGAGGTTGCCGGTCTTGTACGCGGTCACGGCCAGTCGGCCGACGTCCGCCCGGCTCTGCTCGGCCTGCTGCTCCAGCGGGCCGATCCGCTCCTGCAACCGGCCGACGGCGGTCCGGTTGTCCTTGATCTTCTCGCGCAGCTCGTTGTGTGACTCCACCACGTCCTGCAGTTCGGCGGAGGACTTGTCGATCCGCCGGGTCAACTCGGCGGGGGACGGGTCGGCGCGGGCCACCGTGGCCGGCGCGACCAGCGCCAGCGAGCAGGCGGCCACGGCCAGGGCGCGCAGCGTGTTCGTCAGGGACGACAAGAGCTCGATGCTCCTCTCCCAGGGCCGGCGCGGGCTGCTGACGCTCCGCGACGGCACCGGCCCGGTGCCGTCCGGGTGGACGGCGGCCGACCAGGCCGACCTGCCCAAGGTAGTACGGGAACAGAGTTACCGGCAGAGATTGTCGGGACATGTGAGGAGCGTGTGGCGAATTCGATTCACCCTAAGGGGCATGTCGGCTTATCTGGGCAGATGCCGTACTGGTCGCTCTCGGCATATGACGTCGGATGCCTCGGCGCTATAACCGATAAGACGGACTTGGACGGCTCTTTCCGGCGACGGTGTGCCGCAGAAGCGGTGTGACCACCGGAAACAGGCCGGTGCGGCTGGCGCGCCGGGCAGACAATGAAGTGCACAGCCGGGATTCCCGTCAACTGGCGTCGATGGGTTGGTGGAGCGGCCCGGCAGCGCCAGGTGGTGGGGGAGGAGGGGCCGTGAATCCTGACGGTGCGACGACACGACCACCACGCTTCGCGCCCGGTGGCACCGGCCGCAATCCGCGGCTGCTCTACGCCCGACCCGGGATCATCGTCACCGCCGACCGGTTCACCGTCGGCCGCAGCAGTTGGCGGGTCGCCGAGCTGACCCACCTGCACACCACCCGGGGGGACCACGACCCGGTGGCGGCCCGGGCCGTGCTGGTCTCCACCGTGGTGATCGGCGGCATCGGCCTGCTGCTCGGCTTCACCGGTGGGCTGCACCGGCTCACCGCCGAGGCGTACCTGCTGTTGGGGGCGGTGTTCCTGGTGCCGGTGCTGCTCGCGGCGGCCGGGGACCGCTGGCGCCCGCCACCGTACGAACTGTGGGGGCGTCGCGGGGAGGTCGAGGAGCTGCTGTTCAGCAGCGACGACGAGCAGCAGTTCGGCCAGGTGAGCCGGGCGTTGCGCCGGGCCCGGGAGATGAACAGCTACGGCGGGTGGGAGGACCCGCTGGCGACCGTGGACCCGTGGCGGCCGGGCCGCTGAGGCCCGCCACGACGCTAGCCGGCGACCGGCTCCGGCGTCTGCTGCTCCCGTACCCGCTGCTCGGCCAGGTACAGCGCGCTCACCCGACGCTCGGCCCAGAAGGAGACGAACGGCACGGTGCCGGCCAGCATCACCAGGACCATCCGCTTGAGCGGCCAGTCGACCCGCCGGGACAGGTCGAACGCGGCGACCAGGTAGAGCATGTAGAGGAAGCCGTGCGCCTGGCCGACGGTCTCCACCAGGATCGGGTTGTCGAAGCCGTACTTGAGCGGCATGCCGATCACCACGAGCAGGATCAGCACCACGCCGACGATCCAGGCGATCACGCGGTAGCGGGTGAGAGCAGCGCGCACGTCTCGTCAGTCCTTCCGGCCCGGGCTCAGCCGGGGTAGTCACCGGGCTTGGCGCCCGGATTGGCGTTCAACCATGACAGGTAGCGGTTGTAGGCGGCCAGGTCCGCGTTGTCGGAGACCTCGTCGACGACGGTGCCACGGGCCACCCGTACCGGCCGGCGGATCCCGGGTCGCCGGCCCGCCTCCGCCGTAGCGTCGACGGGGCCGGTCTCGTCGGTCGCCGCGGTCTCCGGTGCCGACGCGGTCTCCGGCGCCGACGTGGTGGCTGCGGCGTCGTCGGTGGCGGTCGGCTGGTCCCGCAGCGTGTGACGCACCTCGCGCCACCACACGAAGACCACGAAACCCGCGAAGATCGGCCACTCCACGGCATAGCCCCAACTGATGGCGTTGCCGGCGGCGGCCCGGCTGACCTGCCACCAGCCGAGGCCGAGGAAGGTGGTCACCAGCACGACCAGGGCCACGTGGCGGGCGATCCACGCCGGGGTCCAGAGCCGCTTCATGGCAACGAGGGTACCGGGACCGGCTGTGCTCTCCGACGCGGTGTCGTAGTGGCGGCGTGGTTTGGCCGTACCCGGCGTGGGCAACCGTACAGATGCCAGCCCGGCACGGACGAGGGGGCGCGAGATGACCGCATCAGGACGACCCGACGGATTTCCCGCCGGAGGCACCGAGGTGAGCCCCGAGCAGCGGATCCCCGAGTGGGGTGACCACCGGGCGGCCGCTCACGTGTTCGACGGCGACCTGCCCGGCATCGACCCGGCCGAGTTGAGCGAGGAGGACCTGATCCGTGAGGTGCAGAGCCTGCACCGCACGCGCCTGGACACGTTGCGGCACGCCACCGACTCGGCGCTCGCCAACCACCTGCGACGGACCGCCGAACTCGAGACCGAGTACCTCGCCCGGCACCCCGGGCGGGAAGTCGACCCGAGCCGGCTGCGGGACGCGTGATGGCGTACGCGGAAAGGGGAGTGTCGGCACCTCCCGAGGTCGTCTTCAACACGGCGACCGACCGGCTCGCCGACGAGGCCCTCACCAAGCTGGCCCGCGAGGTGGACGACAACCTCCAGGCCGGCTGACCCGGCCGGACGACCGAGCCGCTCCGGCCGGGGCGGCGATCTGGCCGTCCCGGCCGGGACGGTGCACCCCCGCGTGAGACGAAGGAGGCCGGGTGAGCGAGCTGAGACAGAAGGTGGCGCGGTTGCGTCAGGCGTACGCCCCGCACGAGCACCGCCCACTGGGCGGGTACCTGGCGGCGATGGGTACCTACGCCGCGGTGACCGGCGCCATCGCCGGGTTGGTCAAGGCGACCGGGCGTCCGGTGCCGGAACGCCCCGCCACGTCCGACGTGGTGCTCCTGGCCATCGCCACCCACAAGCTCAGCCGGCTGCTGTCCAAGGACGCGGTGACCAGTCCGCTGCGGGCACCGTTCACCCGATACGACCGGCCGATCGGCAGCGGCGAGGTGATGGAGCAGGTACGCGACTCCGGCAGTTCCACCCGGCACGCCATCGGCGAGCTGCTGAGCTGCCCGTTCTGCCTGGCGGTCTGGGTGGCCACCGGGTTCACCGGCGCGCTGGTCCTCACGCCGAGGCTGACCCGACTGGTGGCCACCGCACTGACCGCGGTGACCGCGTCGGACTTCCTCCAGATGGCGTACGCGATGGCGCAGCGGGGGGCCGAGGGCGACCACCGGAAGTGAGGTCGGGCCCGGTGTGTCTGGCGGTGGTGTGTGCCGCCGGGGCCACCGGGCCTTCGCGGCGCTGGGCCGTCAGCGCTGCATGCCCGACCAGCCGCGCGGCGACTCCGGTTCCCGTTCGTCCTCGTCGGCGCCGGTGATGATGTCCCGGTCCACGGCGGTGCGGTCGTGCTCGTTGGCGAAATCCGGCTCGGGGAGGGTGTCGGTGCCCTCCGGGGGTTGGCCGAGCGCGGGCATCCGGTCGTGCTGGCGTTCCTCGGGCTGCGACATCGCGTTCCTCTTCTCGTCGCCGGCGCCGGCCGGGTCGGCGTCGGACGTCACCCCGCCGTACCACCCAGCAGGTCGGTCACCTCGTCGACCGCGTACTCGCCCTGGGGCAGCGCATTGAGCCGGGAGAGCAGCTGCGCCGGCAGCTCCGCGGCGACCGCCCGCCGGTAGATGTCCACCTGACTGATCCGCTCCTGACCGTGGTAGAGGTCGTCGAGCAGGTCGTCGAGCGGCCGGGTGTCCACCTCCTCCGTCTCCACCTCGTCCGGTACGGCCGCAGCCGTGCCGGGCAGGTCGGTGACGGCCGGGTCGATGCCCGCGGTGTCGACCACGGGCACGTCGGCCAGGATGGCGTCGGGCAGCCGCGCCTCGGTCGTCGGTGCCGTGGGCGTCACGGGCGCCCCGGTCACGGGTACGTCATCGGTCACGCCCGCCACCTACCCCCACCCCACCCGGCCAAACTTCACCGCATTCGCGGCGATCATGAGGTCGGCGGCGTTCTCGCTGGTCGCGCCGCACGCCGACCCCTGATCGACGAGAGCGGGGTGGTAGGTCAGGCGGGGGTGGGCAGGGTCTGCGAGTGGTGGGCGCGGCGGGTGCGGACGGCGGTGGCCAGCGCGTCGAGCACCTCGTCGGTGGTGTCCCAGCCCATGCAGGCGTCGGTGACGGACTGGCCGTAGGTCAGCTCGCGGGTCGGGTCCAGGTCCTGACGTCCGGGTTCGAGGAAGCTCTCCAGCATGATTCCGACGATGCCCTGCTGCCCGGTGGCGATCTGCCCGGCCACGTCGGCGGCCACCCTGGGCTGGTTGCGGTGGTCCTTGCCGCTGTTGGCGTGGCTGGCGTCCACCACCAGCCGCTCCGGCAGGCCGGCGGCCCGCAGCAGCTCCAGCGCGCCGGCGACCGACTCGGCGTCGTAGTTGGGTCGGCCGCCACCGCCGCGCAGCACCAGGTGACCGTCCGCGTTGCCCCGGGTATGCATGATCGCCGGGGTGCCCGAGACGTCGATGCCAGGGAAGACGTGCGGTACGCCGGCCGCCCGGATCGCGTCCACCGCGGTGGCGATGCTGCCGTCGGGGCGGTTCTTCATGCCGATCGGCATGGACAGGCCGGAGGCGAGCTGGCGGTGCACCTGGCTCTCCACCGTGCGCGCCCCGATCGCGCCCCACGCCACCGTGTCGGCGATGTACTGCGGGGTGATCGGGTCGAGGAACTCGCAGCCCACCGGCAGACCCAGTCGCAACACGTCGAGCAGCAGCGCGCGGGCCAGGCGCAGCCCGGTGTTGACGTCTCCGGAACCGTCCAGCCCCGGGTCGTTGATCAGGCCCTTCCAACCCACCGTGGAGCGCGGCTTCTCGAAGTAGACCCGCATCACCACCAGCAGGTCGTCGGCGACCCGCGCCGCCGCCTCGCGCAACCGGTGGGCGTAGTCCAGGGCTGCGGCGGGGTCGTGCACCGAGCACGGCCCGACCACCACCAGCAGGCGGTCGTCGGCCCGGTCGAGAACCTGCCCGACCGCGCGTCGCCCGGCCAGCACGGTCGAGGTGAGGTCGGCGTCCAGGGGCAGCTCGTGCAGCAGCAGGGCCGGGGTGGTCAGCGGCACGACGCGGTCGATTCGCTGGTCGATGACCCGGTGGTTCTCCGGGGTCGTCACGGTGGGCATCCTTTCGCCGACCGCACCCGGGGCCGGTGCCCGGGTCGAGCCGGCTGCTCGTACGCGAAAGGGCAGGAACGAAAGCTCCTGCCCGGCCGGCTCGAATTCGGTGACGTCAGATCATGGTGAGGTCACCGGCCGAGCCGGCTGCCTAAACCATCGATACGACCGCGTCACGGCGGTAAGCGTACCCGACGGCGGCAACCCGGCGGCATCACCTACGAGGTCCGCGGCCCGCTCCGCAGCTGATTGTTAGGAGGGGTCCCCTGCTATGCACGAGGCGTTAGCAGGGGGCCCTTCCTTACATGCTTCCTTACATGCGTGCGGGGAACGGGGTGGGGGTAAGGAAACGGCATGACTGACGCGCAGAGCGACCAGGAGCGAATCGAGTCGCGAGCCCACCTGCTGCCGGAGGAGGCGGCGGTCGGCAGCGACGACCCCCAGGCCCAGGCCCACGCGATCCTGACCGAGTCGGACCTCCGCGAGGCCGACCGCAACGCCGCACCGGACACGGTCCTGGAACGGCGGTCCTCGGATCAGACGGTGACCCCGATCGAGCCGCCGGACTGACCGCGCGGGGGCGCGGCCGACCACGACACGGGCGTGCCGCGTCCCACCCCCGCTGGAGCCCGGAGATCGGATAGCGTCGTGGCCATGCCCGACAGCGGTTATCCCTGGCCCATCTCGACGACCCGACTGGACAACGGCCTGCGCGTGGTGGTCAGCGAGGACCGCACCGCCCCGGCGGTCGCGGTCAACCTCTGGTACGACGTCGGTTCGCGGCACGAGCCGGCCGGACAGACCGGTTTCGCACACCTCTTCGAGCATTTGATGTTCGAGGGTTCGGTGAACGTCGCGAAGACCGAGCACATGAAGTTGGTGCAGGGCGCGGGCGGCTCGCTGAACGCCACCACCAACCCGGATCGCACGAACTACTTCGAGACGGTCCCGGCCGAACACCTCGAACTGGCGCTGTGGCTGGAGGCCGACCGGATGGGCGGCCTGGTGCCGGCGCTGACCCAGCAGACGCTGGACAACCAGCGGGACGTGGTCAAGAACGAGCGCCGCCAGCGCTACGAGAACGTGCCGTACGGCGACGCCTGGCTGAGGCTGCTGCCCCTGCTCTACCCGCCGGGCCATCCGTACCATCACGCCACCATCGGCTCGATGGCTGACCTGAACGCCGCCGACCTGGCCACTTTCCAGGCGTTCCACCGGACGTACTACGCGCCGAACAACGCGGTGCTGACCGTGGTCGGTGACACCGGCGTGGACGAGGTCACCGCGCTGGCCGGGAAGTACTTCGGCGCGATCCCGCCCCGGCCGGAGATCCCGTCCGCGCCGGACGGCCTGGCCGTCACCGGCAGCGGCGAGCCGGTGGGGGAGACGGTGGTCGCGGACGTCCCGGCACCCCGGGTGTACGTGGCCCACCGCACGCACCCGTTCGGCACTCCCGGGTACGACGTGGTGACGGTGCTCGCCACCGTGCTCGGCAGTGGCCGGGGCAGCCGCCTGTACCAGCGCCTCGCCGACGGTGAGCGGATCGCGCAGCCGGATCTGGTCGGGGCGTACGGGGTGGACCTGGCGCACGCGCCGGCACCACTGATCGCCACCGCCACCGCCCGCCCCGGAGTGCACGCCGAGCGGCTGGCCACCGGGCTGGCCGAGGTGGTCGACGAACTGGCCACCGTGCCGGTCACCGCCGCCGAGTTGGACCGCGCCAAGGCGCTGCTGACCACCGCGTGGTGGCGGCAGATGTCCACGGTGGACGGACGGGCCGACGCGTTGGGCCGGTACGCCACCCAGTTCGGTGACCCCGGCGTGATCGCCGAGCGGCTACCGGGCTGGCTCGCGGTGACCGCCGAGCAGATCGCCGAGGTGGCCGCCGACGTACTCGCCCCCGCCGACCGGGCGACTCTCACCTATGTCCCCGAGGAGAAGCCATGACGTTGATCGCCGACCGTCCGGGACCGGGTGCGGCCCGCCCGTACCGGTTCCCGCAGGTGGTCCGTCGGAGCGTGGCGGGCGGTCAGGTCGTCGCGGCGCACCTGCCCGGGCAGAACCTGGCCGTCGCGCTGCTGTTGCTCGACGCGGGCGCGGGCCGGGAGCCGGTGGGCAGGGAGGGGCTTGGCGGGGTACTGGCCAAGGCGCTGGAGGAGGGCACCACCCAGCGGGACGCCACCGCGTACGCGCTGGCCATCGAGGCGCTCGGCACCGAGTTGGTGACCGGGCTGGACTGGGACACCTTCCAGGCCAGCGTGCAGGTGCCGGTGAACCGGTTGGGCGCGGCCGTGGAGCTGCTCGCCGAGGCGGTGCGTACGCCGAGACTGGACCCGGACGACGTCCGGCGCGTCCGTGACGACGAGGCGACCGCCTTGCGGATGGACTGGGCGAACCCGGGCCCCCGGGCGGACGCGGCGCTGCGAGCCGACCTGTTCGGCGCGGACAACCGGTGGGGTCGCCCGATGTACGGCGACCCGGAGTCGGTGGCCGGGCTGGACGTCGAGGACGTCACCGTCTTCCACTCGGAGTGGTTCATCCGACCGGGGACCCTTGTCGTCGCCGGTGACCTGGACCGGCTCGACCTGGACGCGCTGGCCACGACGGCGTTCGCCGGCACCGGCGGCGGACCGGTGGACCGGGGCGCGCCGATCGAGGTGCCGTTGCGCAGAAGTCGCCGGGTGATCCTGGTCGACCGGCCCAATTCGGTGCAGTCCACGCTGCGGCTCGGGCATCCGGCGCCGCACCGGGCCCACCCGGACCACGTGCCGATCGCGCTGGCCGGCACGGTGCTCGGTGGCGCCTTCACGTCCCGGCTGAACCACCTGATCCGCGAGGTGCGCGGCTACACGTACGGCATCCGGGGCGACTTCGCCTCGTCGCGCCGGTTCGGCCGGTTCGCGGTCAGTTCCGGGGTGCAGACCGCCGTCACCGCGTTGGCCCTGGTGGACGCGGTCGGGGAGATCGCGCGTACCCAGGCCGGTGGGGTGACCGAGGAGGAGCTGGCGGTGGCCCGGTCCTGGCGGGCGGGGCAGCTCTCGGTCGAGTTGCAGAGCCCTCGGGCGATCGCCGCTGCGCTCACCACGCTGGTGGTGCACGACCTGCCGGACGACTACCACGCCCGGTTGCGTGAGGCGTTGCTCGCCACCGACGTGGCGGAGGTCTCGGCGGCGGCGGCCGCCCACCTGTTCCCGGAGTCGCTCACCCTCGTCATCGAGGGGGACGCGGCGGTGATCAGGGACGAACTCGTGGCGGCGGGCCTGGGTGAGGTGATCGACGCCACGCGGTGATCAGGCGGTCGGAGGAGTCCGGGCGGTGGGAAAGCGTTCCCGCCGCCACCGGCCGGCTGGGTAGCCTCGCGGGCATGAGGATCGGCATTGTGGGGGCCACCGGCCAGGTCGGTGGCGTCATGCGGCAGGTGTTGGCGGATCGGGAGTTCCCGGCGGAGCAGGTGCGGTTGTTCGCCTCGGCGCGGTCGGCCGGGCGGACGTTGCCGTGGCGCGGCGAGGAGGTCACGGTCGAGGACGCCACCACCGCCGACTACGCGGGGCTGGACATCGTCCTCTTCTCGGCGGGCAAGGGCAGCGCCAAGGAGTTGGCGCCCGGGGTCGCCGCCGCCGGGGCCGTGGTGATCGACAACTCGTCGGCGTTCCGGATGGACCCGGAGGTGCCGCTGGTGGTCGCCGAGGTCAACCCGCACGCCGCAGCCGTCCGCCCGAAGGGCATCATCGCCAACCCGAACTGCACCACGATGGCCGCGATGCCGGTGCTGCGCCCGCTGCACGCCGAGGCGGAGCTGGTCAGCCTGGTCGTCTCGACGTATCAGGCGGTGTCCGGTGCCGGGCTGGCCGGCGTGGCCGAGCTGGACGAGCAGGTCCGCAAGGTGGTGGAGACGGCGTCCGGCCTGGCCTTCGACGGTGCGGCGGTGGACTTCCCGGCCCCGCGCTCGTTCGCCCGGCCGATCGCGTTCAACGTGCTGCCGCTGGCCGGCTCGATCGTCGACGACGGTTCCGCCGAGACCGACGAGGAGCAGAAGCTGCGCAACGAGAGCCGCAAGATCCTGGAGATCCCCGACCTGAAGGTTTCCGGCACCTGCGTCCGGGTGCCGGTGTTCACCGGGCACTCGCTCCAGATCAACGCGCGGTTCGCCCGGCCGATCAGCCCGCAGCGGGCCCACGAGCTGCTTTCCGACGCGCCGGGCGTCGCGCTCTCCGATGTGCCGACGCCGTTGCAGGCGGCCGGGCAGGACCCGACGTACGTGGGCCGGATCCGTGCCGACGAGACGGTCCCGCACGGGCTGGCCCTGTTCTGCGCGAACGACAACCTGCGCAAGGGCGCCGCTCTCAACGCCGTGCAGCTCGCCGAGCTGGTCGCCGCCGAGCGCTGAGCGTTACTGCCTGCGGTCGTCGGGTAGACACCTGGTTGCCCGACACCGAGAGGGAGGCGCCATGACAACGGTCGGAGACTTCATGACGACCCGGTTGGTGACCATGGACGGCAACGCCACGGTCGCTGCCGCTGCCCAGGAGATGCGTGACTCCGCCATCGGGGATGTCGTGGTGACCCGGGGTGACGATGTGGTCGGCATCATCACGGACCGGGACATCACGGTCCGGAGCGTCGCGGCGGACCTGGACCCGAACACCACCCCGCTCGACCAGATCACCTCCAAGGACGTGATCACGGTCAGTCAGTACGACGACGCCGTGGCCGCCGCCGACCTGATGCGGACGTACGCCGTACGGCGGTTGCCGGTGATCGAGGACGGCCGGCTGATCGGCCTGGTCTCCATGGGTGACCTGGCCGTCGAGCGGGAGCCGCAGTCGGTGCTCGCCGACATCAGCGCCGACGACCCCAACACCTGACCATTCCGCCGCTCGACGCCGGCGCCCGCCTCGGGGGCCGCGTCGACGCGTACCCGCGGCCGGTCGGCTCACCCGATCCGGGCGAGGTTGACCCCGCCGAGGGCGGGGACCCGCCTTCCGGAGACGAGCGACCGGGAGGAGTGCGGCGATGTCGGACGCGACCACACGGTTCTTCGAGGACCTCGACCACCGGGGGTACGAGCCCCTGCTGGCGAAGTCGTCGGGGGCCCTGCGCCTCGATCTGCACGAGGGGCCGCGGACCACCCACTGGCTGTTGCGGATCGATCGGGGGAACGTGACGGTCTCCCGGGAGGACCTGGCAGCCGACACCGTGGTCGGGACCAGCCCGGAGCTGTTCGAGGACCTGGTGACCGGCCGGGAGAACGGGCTGGCGGCACTGCTGCGCGGGGACATGAGAGTGTCCGGTGACGCCCGGCTGGTGGTCCAGGTGGACCGGCTCTTTCCCGGGCCGCCGCAGGCCGAGGGGCCGCGTCGCTACCGGAAGGGGGTCCGCTGATGGCTCCCAGCCACACCGTCCGGATCCTCGACGGCAGCACCTTCGTGGTCTGCGAGGCGACCGGCGACATCGAGGCGACACCGACCGAGCCGACCGGGTTGTTCTCCTTCGACACCCGCTACCTGTCGAAGTGGGTGCTCACCGTGAACGGTGAGCGGCTCAACGCGCTCTCCTACGACGACCTCCAGTACTTCGAGTCGCGCTTCTTCCTGGTGCCCGGCCTGGCCACGCACTACGTGGACGCGAAGCTGTCGATCATCCGCGAGCGGGCCGTCGGGGGCAGCTTCCGGGAGAACATCACCATCCTCAACCACGACGAGAAGGCCGTCGACCTCCAGGTGCGGATGGAGGCGGGGTGCGACTTCGCCGACCTGTTCGAGGTCAAGGACGAGATCCTGAACAAGAAGGGCGAGACGTACGCCGAGGTGGAGTCGGACCGGCTGCGTATCGGCTACCGGCGCGGCAACTTCCGGCGGGAGACCGTCATCTCCTCCTCCGAGCCGACCCGGTACGACCGCACCGGCTTCTCGTACACGATCCACCTGGAGCCGAACGAGCAGTGGCACACCGCCGTCGACGTGCAGACGTTGGCGCTCGGCCCGGACCATCGGGACCTGCGGATCGGGTTGCGGGTGCACGGCACCGAACGGCTCGCGCTCCAGCACGACCTGGAGGAGTGGATCGCCCGGGCGCCGAAGGTGAACAGCGAGCACGACCAGGTCGCGGCGACGTACCAGCGGTGCATCGTGGACCTGGCCGCGTTGCGGTTCGCGCCGCTCTCGCTCGGTGGACAGACGCTGCCGGCGGCCGGCCTGCCCTGGTTCATGACCATGTTTGGCCGGGACAGCATCCTGACCTGCTTGCAGACCCTGCCGTTCACGCCCGAGCTGAGCGCGACCACGCTGCGGATCCTCGGCGCACTTCAGGGCACCCGGTGCGACGACTTCCGGGAGGAGGACCCGGGCCGGATCCTGCACGAGATGCGTTACGGCGAGAGCGCCGCGTTCGAGGAGCAGCCGCACTCGCCGTACTACGGCTCGGTGGACGCCACGCCGCTGTTCGTGGTGCTGCTCGATGAGTACGAGCGGTGGAGCGGGGACGCGGCGCTGGTCAAGGAGTTGGAGCAGGAGTGCCGCCGGGCGTTCCGGTGGATGGACGAGTACGCCGACCTGGTCGGCAACGGCTACATCTGGTATGAACGCCGCAACACCGACACCGGCCTGGAGAACCAGTGCTGGAAGGACTCCTGGGACTCCATCTCGTACGCCGACGGCAGCCTGCCGCCGTTCCCCCGGGCCACCTGCGAGGTGCAGGGGTACGCGTACGACGCGAAGATGCGCGGCGCCCGGCTGGCCCGCGAGTTCTGGGACGACCCGGGGTTCGCCGACCAGTTGGAGCGGGAGGCGGCGGCGCTCAAGGAGCGGTTCAACCGGGACTGGTGGGTCGAAGCCGGCGGCTACTACGCGTTGGCGCTGGACCCGGACGGGCGGCAGTGCGACGTGCTCACGTCGAACGTGGGCCACCTGCTGTGGAGCGGGATCGTCGACGAGGACCGGGCCGAGCAGGTCGCCCACCATCTGGTCGGGCCGCGACTCTTCTCCGGCTGGGGGGTCCGCACGCTGGCCGAGGGCGAGGTGCGCTACAACCCGATCGGCTACCACAACGGCACGGTCTGGCCGTTCGACACCTCGTTCTGCGCCTGGGGCCTGCGGCGGTACGGCTTCGCCGAGGAGGCGGCCGTCATCGCCAACGGGATCCTGGACGCGGCCTGCTACTTCGACGGGCGACTGCCGGAGGCGTTCGGCGGCTACCAGCGGGAGCAGACGAAGTTCCCGGTGGAGTACCCGACCGCGTGCAGCCCGCAGGCGTGGTCGACGGGCGCCCCGCTGTTGTTGCTGCGCACCATGCTGGGCCTGGAGCCGCACGAGGGTCACCTGGCGGTGGAACCACGGCTGCCGGTGGGCATGGGCCGGATCGAGGTGCTGGACATCCCGGGCCGCTGGGGTCGGGTGGACGCCTTCGCCCGAGGCCGGCTCGACCTGCACAAACTCGCCGACTGACGGTGCCGGCAGCAGTCCCGGCGGTCGTCCTACCGGCGCGTAACCTACTCGGGGTAAAGTTGCCGGATGCCGGAACTCGTGTACCCGCCCGTGATCGCCGCCTGCAAGACGATGTTCCGCGTACTCGACCTGAGGCTGGCCGTGGAGGGATCGCACCACGTGCCCCGCACCGGTGGCGTGGTGCTGGCCAGTAACCACGTCAGCTACCTGGACTTCATCTTCTGCGGGCTGGGGGCGCTGGAGTCCCGGCGACTGGTCCGGTTCATGGCGAAGGACTCGGTGTTCCGGCACCGGGTGTCCGGCCCGCTGATGCGCGGGATGCGGCACATCCCGGTGGACCGGCGGGCGGGTGCCGAGTCGTACGCCGCCGCCGTGCGGGCGCTGCGGGCCGGCGAGGCGGTCGGCGTATTCCCGGAGGCGACCGTCAGCCGCTCCCTCACCGTCAAGGCCCTCAAGAGCGGGGCCGCCCGGATGGCCCGCGACGCCGACGTGCCGGTGCTGCCGGTGGCGTTGTGGGGCAGCCAGCGCCTGTGGACCAAGGACCGACCGCGTACGCTGACCCGGCGACACACGCCGATCACCATCCTGGTCGGCGAGCCGATGCTGCCCGGCGCGTACCCGGACACCGCCGCGATGACCGGCGACCTGGCCGCCCGGCTCGGCGCGTTGGTGGACCGGGCGCAACGGGAGTACCCGGACCGGCCCGCCGGACCGGAGGACCGCTGGTGGATGCCGGCCCACCTCGGCGGCACCGCGCCGACCCCGGAGGAGGCCGACGCCCGCGACGCCGCCGACCGGGCTGCCCGCAACTCCGGTCGCTCTTGAGGACCAGGCCGGGGTGGATCACCGCTGCCCGGAGGCTGCGTCGTACAGCATCGGATCGGTGTGCCGGGGTCGGTAGTAGTCGTCGCGGGAGTGGAACTCGACGGGCAGGGAACCGGGCAGCACCACCCGCGCCGGTCCGGCCAGCAGCGTGGCACGGGCGATCCGCGCCAGTGCGTCCCGCTCCGGTGGCGACAGGTCCACCAGCTCCGGCCGGGTGAGCCGGAACACGGCCACCGCGCGGCGGATCTGCCGGGCCAACTCGCCGACCTGGTCGCGCTGCCCGATGAGGCCGAGCGCCGGCTGCCGGATGGTCCGCAACGCGTCGCAGACCACCAGCAGCCGCATCGCCTCGTCGGCGGTGCCCGGCAACCACTCCAGCCGGGACGGCCACTGCCAGCGGATCTGTCCACTGACCATGCCCGGGGTCCGGCCGCCCTGGCTGGAACGCGACCCGACCAGGGTGAGGTGCGAGGGCGTCCCGACGTACACCATGCGGAAGTCGGTGACGGTGAGCGTGACCGGGGCGGGCAGCGTCCACGACCGCGAGGCGTCCGTCGGGCACAGCAGGTAGCCCGCCACGTTCAGCCGATGGCGTCCGAGCACCTGCTCGCCAGCCTCCGGCACCAGTTCGTGTCGCCGGTCCAGGACTGGTCCGGCGTCGTCGTGCACCGCGTCGAAGCGATGCGGGGCGATGAAGAACGGGGACGCATCATCGTGCATCGGGACGTAACCTCCGGTGCTGGCGGGGGCATCTGATCACGAGCCTCGCCCAATCCGACACACCCTGTCATGACGCCCGTTAGGGGGTCGGCCATTCGGTCGACGCGTGCGACCGATAGATACCTATTTCCTCCGGCCGGACGAGTCCGTCCTCGATCGCACGGGCGAGCAGCGCCGCCTTGGTGGCCGCCGGACGTCCGGCCCGGGTGTACTTGATCCGCGCCCGGTCCACGTACTGCTTGACGGTGTGTTCGCTGATCCGCATCCGGCGGGCCACCGACGCCTTGGACATCGACTGGAACCACAACAGCAGCGCCTCGCGCTCCTTGTCGGAGAGCACCGGGCGGTCCGGACGGGGGTCACCGACCATCGCACCGGCCAGCGCCGGGGCCACGTACGGGCGGTCGCGCGCCGCGTCCAGCACGGTCGCCACGCAGTGCTCCCGCCCCTCGTGCTTGGCGAGGAACGCCACCGCACCGGCGTCCAGGGCAGCGAGCATGGTGCGCGGATCGGAGTGTTCGGAGTAGACCACCACCCGTCGACCGGCGGCACTGAGCTCGGCGAGCTTGTCCAGCACCAGCCGCCCGTGCAGGCGCAGGTCCAGCATGATCACGTCGGCTTCGGGCGCGGCGCGGAGCACCTCGTCGGGGTCGTCGCCGGTGGCCAGGACGGTCAGTCGCGGCTCGGTGGCGAGCCAGGCGCGGACCCCGTCGATAACCACCGGATGATCGTCCACGATGGCCACACCGACGGGGCGGTGTGGCGTCAACGGCGCCACCGCGTCTGCGTCCATCTGATCTCCCCGTCCCGTTCGTAGACCTGCTCGACCTGCGCGTCGCTCTCCTCCGGCGGCGGCCCGGTGGCCTCCGGGCCGCCCCGGTCCGGTGTGACCAGGCTGACCACCACCTCGTCGGGGCCGGCGACGACTGTCACCCGCGCCCACTCCTGTGCCTCCGCGAGGACGGCGATGAGGGGATCGGCCAGGCTACGGCGGACCTGCACCGGCAACGGTGGCGGTGCACCAATGGTGACCAGGTCGATGGGCAGACCGTTACGCTCCGCCAGGTCGGCCGCGGCACGGAGTTCGTGGAAAAGTGGGTGCGGCACGTCGTCGGACTCGGCGATCAGCCGACGCAACTGGCCGGCGGCCCGTACGCAGCGGCGCTGCACCTCCGGGTCGGCCGGGTCAGCCCGGCCCTGCGCCAGCTCGGCCAGCACCTCGCTGGCCGCCGCGCTGGCCAACGCCAGCCGCTCCCGCCGTTCGCGCCGGGCGTGTTCGGCGGCGTCCCGTTCGGCCACCATCGCGTTCGTGGTCGCGACGGTGGCGGCGCGCTCGCGGGAGAGCAGCGACAGGGCCACGGCACCGACGAAGACCGCCGCCGGCAGCGATGAGGTGCCGTACAGGGCCATCGTGGAGCGGGCCAGGTCCGCTGCGCCGGTCGCGCCGTACAGCGCCACGGCGGCCAGTGCGGTCGCCGCGTGCGCTACCAGCAGGGCGAGCAGCCAGCGCACCCGCCGGCCCCAGAGCACCACCACGAAGAACCAGGCGAGCGTGCCCCAGACCCAGTTGGCCGGACTGAAGAGGTGCTCCCGGCCCACCGCGGCGAAGACCGCCACGTCGACCGCCAGCAGCAGCCCGGCCAGCGGCGCCGCCGGCAGCGGGCGGTCGTGCAGCAGGCGTACCCCGGCGGCCATGCCGACCGCCGTCACCAGCAGCCAGCCACCGACCACCACCTGCGACGCCGCCAGCTCGGACCAGGCGGACAGCACCGCCGGCAGCCCGATCACCAGGTGCCAGACCAGCGCGATGGTCACCGCGACGATCCGGGCACCCCGGTCGGAGATGAGCGCCACCGCAGCCGCCGCCCGGCCCGCGTCGGCACCGTCGACCACTCCGGTGGTACGCGCCGCCGGTCGTACCACCGCCCCGGGTGCCGTTCCCGCCTCAGCCGACATCCGACCACTCCAACCGGATCCGGGTGCCGCGACCGGGGGCGGAGTCCACCTCGGCCCGCCCGCCGATGGTGGCCATCCGGCCGTGGATCGACTCGCGCAGGCCGTACCGGTGCGCCGGGACGGTGGTCGGGTCGAAGCCGGGACCGTCGTCGACCACCTCGACCGCGACCGTGCCGGTGATGCGCCGCAGTCGCACGGTGGTGGCGGCGCCCGGCGCGTGCCGGAGCACGTTGGACAGCGCGGCGTGGGTGCTCTCCGCGATCGCCTCGGCGACCGGCGCCGGTGCCGGGCACGGCGGCAGGTCGGCGTTGACCGGCAGGCCGGGCAGCCGGGCGAACACCGCCCGCAGCCGTTCGTCCACCCGGGCCGTGCCGTCCGCCGGCACCGACCGGGTGTCCGCCAGGGCGGCGAGGGTACGCAGGTCGGCCGTGCACCGGTCGCGCAGGGCTGGTGACGGGCCGGGTACGGCGCCCTGTCCCACCATGGTCAGCGTCGCCAGGACGGTGTCGTGCAGGTCGCGGTTCTGCTGCCGCTCGGACTCGCGGGCGGTACGGGCGACGAGCGCCTCCCGGGTGGCCTTCTGGCTCGTCACGAACTCGGCGTCGGCGCGGGCCATCCGGCGACGCATCACCGCGGTCATCATCGCCGTGCAGGCGATCTGCGCCAACAGCGTCGCGGAGTGGGCGCTGGCCTCGACGGGGTCCCCGGTCGCGTACGCGCCGGTCGCGTAGCTCGCGGTGACCAGCAGGCCGGCGGCGACGGACCAGCGTGCCGGTGCGGTCGCCTGTGCGTTGATGACCGTGGTGCTGGCCAGGACCGCGATCCAGCTAGCCTCGCCGGGCAGCACCTCCGGGGCGACCAGGACCGGCATCGCCAGGCAGGCGGCGGTGGTGAGGGCCACGTCCCCGGCGACCACGGCGGGACCGATGCCGTGCCGGAAGGCGCGCAGCGCGTACCAGACGGCCCAGGCGGTCAGCACCGCCACGGCCGGGACCAACAACTCCACCCGGACCGGCGGGGTACGGACGGAGAGCGCCACCACCGCGACGAAGAGGCCGCAGGAGAGCCGCAGCAGTGCCGGTAACCGGGTGAAGATCAGCGCGAACGCGCCGGTGGCGGGGCGCTCCACCGGAGCGGGTGGTGCGATCGAAACGGTGTGGGCCGACATCGGGGGAAAGCGTCCTTTGCGACAAACGACCCGATCCGGGTCCGCGCTGCGGAGATCGACGCCGGAGAATAGCATGTGGCAGCGACCTCGGTGACCGAGGGTGTTCGAAAATTCGCGTATGTTACATTGATAAACATCACTATATAGGGAGGTGGCATGAGAATCCGACTCACGGTCGGGGCCGTACTCACCGCCGGGCTGGTCGCCGGTGCCGTCGGTGTCGGTGGTCTCGCCGGTGCGGTCCCCACCGTCGAACGCCCGCCCGCGCTCACCGCCGGATCTGCCCCCGGGCTGCTCGCCGTCGGCGACTTCGACTTCACCCGCCCGGAAACGGTCGCCACCGGACTCCAGGTGCCGTGGGGCATGGACTTCCTGCCCGACGGCAGCGCCCTGGTCGCCCAACGCCCCACCGGCCAGGTGGTCCGGGTCCGTCCCGGCCAGCAGCCCCAGCCCGTCGTCACGATCTCCGGAGTGACCGCGACCAGCGAGGGTGGCCTGCTCGGTCTCGCCGTCTCGCCGACCTACGCGCAGGACGGCTGGATCTACGTCTACTTCACCACCGCGACCGACAACCGCATCTCCCGGTTCCGGCTCACCGCCGTGCAGGACCAGCAACCAATCCTCACCGGGCTGACCCGGGCCTCGATCCACAACGGAGGCCGGATCGCCTTCGGACCGGACGGGATGCTCTATGTCGGAGTCGGTGACGCCGGACAGACCGCCACGGCCCAGAACCCACAGAGCCGCAACGGCAAGATCCTGCGTGTCCGGCCGGACGGCAGCGTCCCGCCGGACAACCCGACCGCCGGCTCGCCGGTCTACAGCCTCGGCCACCGCCACGTGCAAGGTCTTGCCTGGGACGCCCAAGGCCGACTATATGCCAGCGAGTTCGGTCAGAACACCTGGGACGAGCTCAACCTGATCGTCGCGGGCGGCAACTACGGCTGGCCCACGGTCGAGGGCCGGGCCAACGACCCCCGGTTCCGCAATCCCCTGCTCGTCTGGACCCCGGCCGAGGCGTCACCCAGCGGCGTCACCATCGCCGGGAACCGGCTCTTCGTGGCCGGGCTGCGCGGCAACCGGCTGTGGAACGTGCCGCTGAACGGCTCCGGCGGCGTCGGCACCCCCACCGCCGAACTGCTCGGCGCCTACGGACGCCTGCGCACTGTCGAGTACGGCCCCGACGGCTGGCTCTGGGTCACCACCAGCAACCGCGACGGCCGGGGCACCCCGGCGTCCACCGACGACCGGGTGCTGCGCTTCCCGCCCCGCGACGGCACCACGCCTCCGCCGACGACGCCCCCGCCGACGACGCCTCCGCCGACGACGCCCCCGCCGACGACGCCTCCGCCGACGACGCCCCCGCCGACGACGCCCCCGCCGACGACGCCTCCGCCGACCACGCCCCCGCCGACCACCGGCCCGGCGGCCTGCACGGTGAGCTGGACGGCCAACCAGTGGAGCAACGGCTTCACCGCCGACGTGCGCGTCACCAACCGTGGGTCCGCCCTGACCAGTTGGACGCTGACCTGGTCCTTCCCCGGCAACCAGCAGGTCACCAACGCCTGGAACGCCCAGGTCACCCAATCCGGCCGGACCGTGACCGCGCGCAACGTGTCCTGGAACGGCAGCCTGCCGACCAACGGCACGGCCACCTTCGGCCTCCAGGCGACCTACTCCGGCGCCAACGACCATCCCTCCGACTTCCGCCTCAACGGCACGTCCTGCCGACTCGGCTGATCCCCGCCTCCGCGCAAGGGCAGCCCGCCATTCACGGCGGGCTGCCCTTGCCATGCTGCTGGTACGGGTGCACCGGCCAGTCGGCGTGGAGTCGTCCGATCGAGGATCGCGGCGGCGCTGACGTCCGGTCCGTTTCCTTACGCGCAGTCATGGGGATCGATCAACCATGCTCGCTCGTCGACTCCTGCAGAGTTGCGGGTTTAGTGATTCTAGGACTACTGTCCGTGTGGTATTAGGTGAGGCTTACCTAATTAGATATCGCGGAATGGCGGGTCTTGTGCGACGGGAGGAGCGGGGCATCTTGTTACACATCAGTGAACTCGCGCGCAGGGTGGGGGTGAAGCCGTCCGCCTTGAGGTACTACGAGCGGGAAGGTCTACTGACACCCGCAGGGCGGTCGAACGGCCGGCGAGTGTTCGATGAGGAAGGGCTGGCGCAACTCGCGGCGATTGACTTCTGGCGCGAAGCCGGTTTCTCGATCAAGGAGATGGCAGTGCTGCTCGCCGACATGAAGGTCTCCATGAGCGCGGTGAAGCGGATCGCCTCCGCGCGTATCGCTGAGCTTGATGGCACCATCAACCACGCCGAACGCGTCAAGGAACTGTTGTCCGAGGTCATGGCGTGTCACCATCGCCAGCTCAACGAGTGTCCGCACTACCAGAACATCCTGAAGGCGCGGATTGACAGCATCCTGCTCGACGACTATCGGGGGTTCGGTCCCCGGTGGCACGAGCGGTCGCCTGGCTGATGCCACGGGCATGGCACCGTCGTGCCTAGTTCACCGTCGCCGTGCTGCTCGGCCGGCCCGGCTTGTCGGCGACGGAGGCGCGCAGCGCCTTCTTGTCCACCTTGCCGATCCCCAGGTAGGGAAGTCGTGCCACGATCTCCACACGTTCTGGCAACTTGAACCGTGCCAGCCCGCGCTCCGCCAGGAAGCTGCGCATCTCCCTCAAACGTGGTGCGGGCACGCCCTCACGGCACACGACGTACAGGCACACGATCTCGCCGTAGCGTTCGTGCGGGACGCCGATGACTGTCACCTCAACCACATCGGGATGCTCGGCGGCCAGGGACTCCAGCTCCGCCGCCGGGATCTTCTCGCCACCGCGGTTGACCACGTCCCGGCACCGGCCCTCGACCACGAGCGAGCCGGACGGCTCATGCACTCGGACCAGGTCGCCTGTGCGGTAATAGCCGTCGACAGTGAAGCTGGAGGCGTTGGCCTCGTCGTCGGCGTAGTAGCCCGCCACGGTGTACGGCCCGCGAGTCAGCAACTCGCCAGTGCCGCCCGGCGGTACCGGGCGGCCGTCGGGGCCGACGACGAGGATCTCGTCGGCAGGCGAGGCCGGTCTGCCCTGGGTGTCGAACTTGACGTCGTCGCCGTCGTCCAACGCGGTGTAATTCAGCAGGCCCTCGCTCATCCCGTAGCACTGCTGCACCACCGCCCCGAGCGTCTGGGGAATCCGCTCGACCTGTGGCCGGCTCGGCCGTGCCCCACCTACCTGCAACACCTGCAGGCTGGACAGATCGTGCTCGGTGTCGGCGGCGGCCTCGACCCAGCGCTGGGCCAGGGCGGGCACCAACGCGCAGTGGGTGACCCGTTCGCGCTCGACCAGCGCGAAGGCGACGGCGGGCTCGGCCGAGTGCCCCAGCACCACCCGGCCACCAACACCGATCGTCCCCAGCACGCCGGGACAGCCGAGCACGAATCCGTGGGTGGCGGGCATCACCGCCAGATACACCGAGTCCTGATCGACGCCCGCGAGATCCGGTGTGATGCGTAACTGGTAATCGTAGGCTTGCTGAAGCCGGGGGATCACCTTCGGCGGCCCCGTGGTGCCGCTGGACAGCAGACACAGCGCCGGATCGTCGAGTTGGGCGGTATCCGTTACGGGAATGGATGATCCGAAACCGGGCGCGCAGAGCGCGACCAGGTCCACGATGGATTCATTGGTCGCATGGTCGGCGACGCCGGAGACCAGCAGGCTGCGTACCGACGGGTGCGTCGCACGCAGCCGCCGTGCCATCGCGAGATGATCGAAACGCGCGTGTGTGGCCGCGATGGCGATCCCCACCGGTCGGACGATCCGTACCAGATGCTCCAGCTCGTAGTCGCGCAGCGCAGTCGGCGTCAATACCGGTGGTGCCCCCAGTCGAGAGAGCGCCAGCGTCAGGACGACCAGTTCGAGGTCGTTGGGTAGCTGCACGATCACTGCGTCACCGCGACGGATGCCGAGGGCGGTCAGTCCTGCGGCGGCCGTGGCGACCGCCGCCGCCAGTTCGCCATGCGTCAGGCTCCGCCCGCCGGCGCTCAGCGCGAGGGCCTCCGGGCGGGTACGCGCCGCCGCCAGCACCGTCTGGTCGATCCGTGTGTCGCCCCACAGGCCACCGTCCCGGTAGCGCTTGGCACGTACGGCAGCGATCCTGGCCAGCGGCTCACGCACCGGACGCTCCCGATGTGCCGTCGGTACGCGTACGCTCGATCCGTTCGGCCAGCTCGGCCACCGTGAAGTCGTGCTTGTCCCACAGATCCACCACGACACCGAAGCGGGTCTGGAGTTCCTGCTCCAGCTCGACGGTGTCGACCGAGTCCAGTGCCAGGTGCGCGCGCAGCCTGCGATCTGCCGCGATCTCGCTGCCTTCGAGGCCCAGCGCCAGGAGGATGTCCCGCAGTTCGCCCATGTGCGAAGGCTAGCCACGGGCCCGCTCGCGCCGCAGTACATCCTTGGTGCTACACCGTCCGGCCACTACCTGGCCTCCGCCGGCCGTGACAAGACTGTGGAACCGTGGCTACCCCCCCGAGCTACCTTGTCCCCTATCCACAGCGCGGAAGCGTCCTCGCCGACGAGGAACTAGAGGCGATCACGGAGGTTCTGCGCTCCGACGTTCCGCTGTCCGGCGGCGTGTACCGGGAGGCGTTCGAGCAGAGGTTCCGCGAGATGATCGGCGCGCGTCACGCGTTGTCGGTGACCAGCGGTACGGTGGCGCTGTCCCTCGCGGTCGCTCTGCTGGGCCTGCGGCCGGGCGACGAACTGATCGTCACACCGCAGACGTACAAGGCCACGATCCAGCCGTTGCTGGACTATCCGGTGACCGTGCGCTTCTGCGACGTCGACCCGCTGACGCTCAACGCGGACCCGGCGAGCATCGAAGCCTTGGTGACCGAACGCACCAAGGCCATCCTGCTTGTGCACTACGGTGGCCTGCCCGCCGACATGGACCGGATCATGGACATCGCCAGACGGCACGGCATCCTCGTGGTGGAGGACTGCGCACACGCCCTGGGCAGCCGCTACCGTGACCGGCGGCCCGGAGCCCTGGCCGACATCGGCTGCTTCAGCTTCCACACCAGCAAGAACATCACCACGCTCGGCGAGGGCGGCATGGTGACAATGCACAACGCCGAGCACGGTGACGCGTGGGCCGTACGCCTGGACCGGATGCGTTCCAACGACTCCGACGCGGACTACGTGCCCGCCGGACTACGTATCGGCGATCGTCAGGACGCACCGCCCTGGATGTTGCACGCGGGCAACTCCTATACCCATGACTGCGTGGAACTGCGCAGCTCCGGCACCAACGCGACCCTGCCCGAGCCGAGCGCGGCGGTCGGCATCGTCCAATTGAACCGGCTGGACCGGCTGGTCAAGCGCCGCCGGGAGAACGCCGCGCGCATCACCGACGTGCTGCGCGCTTTCCCGTTCGTCGAGCCGGTCACCGAGTCCGGCGACGTGGTGAACGCCTACCACCTTTACACGTTCTTCCTAGACCCGGCCGTGGGGGTGACTCGCGACACCGTCGTGGAGCGCTTGGGCCAGCTCGGTGTGCAGTTGCAACTGCGGTACTTCCCGCTGCACCTGTTGCCGGAGTGGCGTGCCCGCGGGCATCGCTTCGGTGAGTGCCCCGCCGCCGAGGAGGTGTGGTTCCGGCGGCAGGTGAACGTGCCCTGTCAGCCGAGTCTGTCCGACCAGCAGGTCAATCACCTGCTGGAAGCGCTGCACACGGTGCTTACCGAGGTGGAAAGGACTGCGGGGTAGATGACCGGCTCTGAGGTGTTCGACATCATCGTCGTCGGCGGCGGTCCGGTGGGACTGTCCACCGGATGGCAGGCCGCAGCACAGGGCCAGCGCACATTGGTGCTGGACCGCCACGGCTTCTTCAACGAGCGCTGTGGTACCAGCGGGGCGGAGCGGCACTGGCGTCTGCAGTACACCCAGGAGGACCTGTTCCGACTGACGCTGGAGACCTTGCCCCGCTGGCGCCGGCTGGAAAGCCTTGCCGAGCGCACCCTGATCCACGAGATCGGCAGCCTGTGGTTCGGCGATGTCGACGTCGAGACCAACGAGGGGCAGATCGCCGAGACCATGCGGGTCATGGACCGGCTCGATGTGCGCTACGAGGCGTTGACGGCACGTGACATCGAGCGCCGCTTCGGGTTCGCCAACCTGCCCGCCCACTACGCCGGGTTCCTCCAGCCGGACGGCGGCACCCTCGACGTACGCGGCACGTTGGCTGCGGTGTACGGCCTCGCCCAGCAGGAGGGGTGCGTGTTACGTGGCGGGGAAAGGGTGCTGGGCCTGGAACCCGACGCGGACGGTGTCACTGTGCGCACCGACCGGAACGAGTACCGGTGCGCGAAGGTCGTGCTTGCCAACGGTGCTGAGGTGAACAGCCTGCTGGCCCCCCTCGGTTGCCGAATCGACATCAAGCTCTACGAGATGGCCCTGGTGACGCTGCGTTGCCGTGGACACGATGTCGACTTCCCGTTCTGGTTCGTCTTTCAGCAGCC